>JAYTOF010000303.1:0-13757 GCA_043747955.1 Chitinophagaceae bacterium | reverse complement strand
GGCGACAAGCGTAAATTTTATACTGCTGCCAACCAGGGAACTGCCAATGCTTATATTTTTACCAACGATAAAGATGGTTACCAGTTTAATGCAAGTGTTCAGGCAACACATAATTTTAAAAGTGGATTGTTCCTGATGATCGGATATAATTATTTAAAAGCTGAAGACGTTAGTTCTATTTCTGCCGAAATATCCAGTGATGCTTTTGACAGGAATCCCATTTTAAACAATGCTAACAAACCTGAACTTTCACCATCTTTATATGGTAATACACATCGTTTCATTTTAGCAGCATCAAAGAAATTTGAATACGGCAGTAATAAGCGGATGGCCACTACGGTTTCAGTATTTGGCAGCTGGAGCAGCGGAAACCGCTATGCTTATGTTTATGGTGGTGATATAAATAATGATGGTACGGGCACCAACGACCTCATGTATGTGCCTACCAGCGCAGAGATCGCTATCATGAGCTTTGCCCCCTTCACCGATGTGAATGGCAATATACAAAATGCAGCTGCACAAAGAATTGCTTTAAATAATTTTATTGGACAGGATTCTTACTTAAACAAAAGAAGAGGCAGTTACACCGAAAAATATGGTGCTGTATCCCCGGGTTTCAGCCAGGTAGACCTGAGGTTGTTACAGGACTTAAAAGTTAAAGTTGGAAAATCATGGAATACGATTCAGTTCAGTGTAGATATACAAAACCTGGGAAACATGTTAAGCAGTAATTGGGGTGTACGCAAATATGCAACAACTACCGGCTATTACCAGCCATTATCTGTTGGTCTTGCAGGAAATGTCCCCACTTACCAGTTTGACCCATCACAAACTTCAACATTTACTTCCAGCCCCGAATTAATTTCACGCTGGCAGGTGCAATTAGGCATACGATATATTTTTTAGTTGACAGATAAAATTAAGAAAGCCACTTTAAAAAGGGGCTTTCTTAATTTTGTGCCATTACCAAAGTTTCCGGATCAGAAAATTAAAGCTGTTTTTCAGAAAGTACTATGCCCCTATCTGTAAGCCCGATGACACAATCATATTCACTGCCAGCAGGTACGGCAACCTTTATTACAAATAATTTTTTTTCAGAACAATTTTTATTAATACAAATTTTTTTTAATTTTGTAAGAGGTTCTTGTTTTTTTACGCTGAGAACCTTTTCGTATTTTTATTAATAAAACCCTCGGGATGGTTGATGATCAACATTTGGCATATGCTGTAAAACAGGGCAAGCAAAAGTCGCTCAGTATGTTGTATGATAAATACGCACCTGCTCTTATGGGTGTCATCAACAGGATAACCCGTAATGAAGAGCTTGCTGAAGAAGTTTTACAAATAACATTTGCAAGGGTTTGGGATCAGATAGACTCATTCGATTCTGCTAATACCTCACTTTTCTCCTGGCTGATTAATCTGGCCCGTAATTCGGCTTTTGCTAAAATAAAGCCAGTTGAATTAAAAAACGCCGTTATCAATAAAACCGTATATGAGGAAAGTATAAATAGCTCAGCCAAGGATCATTCTTTTCGGGGTTCAGGGCAAACCGCATTTGACCTGATCTATTATAAAGGATTAAACTGTAATGAAGCAGCGGCGGCCCTGCAAATTTCAGTTGAGGATTTGAAAAAAAATATTAGAATGGCTTTAAAAAACAGGAAAGAAATTAAAGTTGTATGATAACCAGTAAAGATTATATTGATTCAGGTATCCTGGAACTGTATGTATTAGGACATACCAGCCCCCATGAATCTAAAGAAGTAGAGACCCTGGCAGATGCTGACCCGGCAATAAAGCTGGAGATAGAAAAGATCAGCACCGCATTAGAGGCATATGCCATGACAAATGCTGTTGAACCTAACCCGGTAATAAAACCTTTTTTATTAGCTACCATAGATTATTCCGAAAGATTAAAAAGTGGGGAACCTCTTACTTATCCCCCCTTATTAAACAAAAATTCTGTTATTGATGACTATAACATTTGGTTAAACCGACATGATATGGTATCGCCTGTAATCCTGAACATTTTTGCAAAAATTATCGGCTATACGCCTGAAGCAACTACCGCAATTGTATGGATCAAAGATTATGCACCCCAAGAAGTTCACGACAACGAATACGAAAGATTCCTAATTGTAGAAGGTACCTGTAATATTATTGTAGGAGAGGAAATTAATGAGCTTATTCCCGGTGACTACTTTGCCATACCGCTTTATAAAAATCATACCATTCAAGTTACCTCTTCCATACCCTGTAAAGTAATTATGCAAAGAATAGCAGCCTGATAACTGTTTCTGCAACTATTACCTGTTAAACCTAAAGCTTATCAGAACCGATCATTATATTGTGCCTGTGTAAAAAAAATTCTGCCTTCATCAGTGCTATTTGCTAAGTGTCATCACCTTAAGGCATGCATTCAATTCTTTTTCATTCTCATCACTCCACTTCTAAAATCACTTCAATTTCGATGCACATGCCTCCGGGTAAACTATTCAGGCCAACTGCACTGCGTGCATGTTTTCCTTTTTCAGCAAAAACAGTAACCATCAGATCAGAAAACCCATTCATTACTTTTGGATGATCGGTAAACTGGCCGGTGCTGTTAACCATCCCCAATACTTTAATAATGCGCTTCACTTTATGTAAATCACCCACAGCGTCTTTTATTGTTGCCAGAATATTTATACCGGTCAGGCGGGCAGCTTCATAACCTTCTTCGATTGTAAGATCGTTACCCAGTTTACCGGTTATATATTTACCATCTGTTTTTTGAGGGCCATGACCCGAAAGATAAATAAGGTTGCCCACTCTTACATATTTTACATAATTAGCAATGGGTTTGCCTGCAGGTGGCAACACAATACCCAGTTCCTGTATTTTTTGTTCGGGCGACTGACCATAAGCGGGTATGCTTACAGCAGCTATAAAAAGAAAAACAAGATATTTTTTCATCATAAAATTATTTACAGGTTTACCGGGCCAAATATAAATGTCTTTTTCAAAAAAATATCCCCAGCGTTACATTGACAGATTTTATCTACTATTTTACAGTGTGAGTAACAGCATTTGCAGAACAACCCTCTTACGCACGATGCCTTACTCTTGAGTTTATAGGGTCAATCCTGATACAAGACATTGCCTGAACCCAGCTGAAAATTAATGGGTCAACCTCAAAAATGAACAAAAGTTTATTTATACAGAATTTAATTACCTTTCATAACTATTCTAATTTTATTTTAAATATACGCTCATGTCATACCGGCAACTATTTCTTTTTTTAATTATAACATCAGTTCTTTTTTCCTGCTCAACTAAAAGACCGGGAACCCCGCGGGTACTGGTTTTTTCCAAAACTGCCGGCTTCCGTCATTCAGCTATTTCAATAGGAAAAGAAGCGATCATAAAACTGGGAAAAGAAAATGGATTTGCAGTTGATACCACTGAAAATGCAGCTTATTTTACTGAAGACTCTTTAAAAAATTATGCAGCCGTCATTTTTTTAAGCACCACCGGAAATATTCTGGATAATTACCAGGAAGCCGCTTTTGAAAGATATATACAGGCCGGCGGCGGTTTTGTGGGCATCCACGCCGCAACGGATACCGAATACGACTGGGGCTGGTATGGCAGATTGGTTGGAGGGTATTTTAACGGCCACCCCAGTCAACAGGAAGCTGATCTGATCGTAGTGGACCAAACGCATATCTCTACCAAACATCTTCCGGAACGATGGCACAGAAAAGATGAATGGTATAATTTTAAAAAGTTAGATCCTGATTTAAAAGTACTGATTAAAATTGATGAAAAAAGTTATGAAGGTGGCACTAACGGAGACAGCCACCCCATGGCCTGGTATCATGATTTTGACGGGGGCCGTGCCTGGTATTCAGAACTGGGTCATACAGAAGAATCATACAGCGAAGTAAATTTCCTTAAACATCTTTTAGGAGGCATTCAATATGCTGCAGGTAACAATAATAAAACTAATTATTCCAAAGCTACTGCATTGATACCACCGGATGAAAACCGCTTTACAAAAACAAACCTCGTTCAGGGCAGTTTTTTTGAACCGACAGAAATGACCATATTACCCAACCTTGATATATTGGTGACCCAGCGAAGGGGCGAAATTATATTGTATAAGAACAAAGAAAAACGGGTGAAGCAGGCCGGTTTCCTGGATGTATATTTTCAAAAAAAGGATGGCGGAACCGTAGAGGAAGGATTGCTGGGCATAAAAGCTGATCCTGATTTTAAAAAAAATCATTTTATTTATATTTTTTACAGTCCGGCTGATACAGGCGTTAACCGGCTATCGCGGTTTACTTTTGAAAATGATACTATTCTCAGGAGTTCGGAAAAAATTATTCTTCAGTTTTATTCTCAGCGGGAAATTTGCTGCCATACCGGTGGCTCTATTGATTTTGGCCCCGACGGAAAAACACTTTTTGTTTCCACCGGCGATAATTCCACCCCTTTTGATGAACCCGGCCAGCCATATGTAAATCGTGGTTATGCCCCGCTTGACGACAGGCCCGGGCACGAACCCTATGATGCAAGGCGTTCGTCGGGTAACAGCAATGACCTGCGGGGAAAAATATTAAGGATAAAAATAAAAGAAGACGGTACTTATGAAATACCCGAAGGAAATTTATTTGCAAAAGGGACTGCAAATACAAAACCCGAAATATATGTAATGGGCAACCGTAACCCTTACCGTATTATGGTTGATAAGAAAAATGGTTTTTTATATTGGGGAGAAGTGGGGCCAGACTCTGATACAGATAGTTTACGTACAAGAGGTCCGAAAGGATATGATGAATTAAACCAGGCCAGAAGAGCAGGGTTCTTTGGCTGGCCGTTATTTGTGGGCGATAATTACCCTTATTATGATTATGATTATACAACGGGCAAAACCAAATCGAAATTTGATCCGGCAAAACCAATCAATGATTCAAGAAATAATACAGGAATAAAAGAATTGCCTGCTGTACAACCGGCTTTTATCTGGTATCCCTATGGTATATCACCTGATTTTCCACAATTGGGTACCGGTGGAAGAACGGCAATGGCGGGCCCGGTTTATTATACCGATATGTTTGCTGAAGCAACCAGGCTTCCGGATTACTATAATAAAAAACTATTTATTTATGAGTGGATGCGTGGATGGATAAAAGTAGTGAGCATGAAAGAAAATGGCGATTTTGATAAGATGGAACCTTTTATGCCGAATACAAAGTTAGCCAGCGTGATCGATATGGAGACAGGCCCCGATGGAAAATTGTATTTACTGGAATATGGTACCGGATGGTTTACAAAAAATCCGGATGCCGGAATATCAAGAATTGATTTTAATGCGGGGAACCGTAAGCCGGTTATTTCAAATTTTAAAACAGATAAAACAAACGGAGCTTTACACTTTGCCATAAAATTCAGCGTTGAGGCAACAGATCCTGAAAAAGATGACCTTACCTATGTTTGGAAATTGGGTAACGGCATCACAAAACAAACAAATGTTCCATACCTGTCTTATACTTTTGAAAAAGCCGGTGATTTTGCTGTTTCGGTAGAAGTTAAGGATAAGCATGATGCTTTTGTTGAAAGTAAAAAATTGTATATCTATGCCGGCAATACAGAACCTGTTGTAAATATTGAAATCAAGGGGAATAGATCATTTTATTTTTCAGGAAAAAATATTGGGTACACTGTTCATATCAGCGATAAGGAAGGCGGCGGTATTGATACTTCCAGCCTGTTTGTTGCAGCAGGTTATTCAAAAAGATCCGACATGGCAGGCGTATCAGCGGGGCATAAAATTTTTACTGATGTCATGATCGGGAAAAATCTTACCCAGGTACTTGATTGTAAATCCTGCCATAAAGAAAATGAAAAATCGATCGGGCCTGCTTTCATGGAGGTGGCTAAAAAATATGAAAAAGATCCTGCAGCTGTTAATTACCTGGTACAAAAAATACAAAAAGGTGGTGGGGGTGTATGGGGAGCAACTCCCATGGCAGCCCATCCCGACCTGCCGGAAACTGATGCAAAAAAAATGGTAGCCTGGATCAGATCATTGAATGGCCCCGAAATAAAGAAAAAATCATTACCTGCATCCGGAAACATTAGTACTATATTTAAAAAGCAGGTAACAGATAATGACATACTTACCATTACGGCAAGCTATACTGATAAAGGCGGCAATGCCAGCAGACCTTTAACCGGAAGCAATACTTATTCCCTTCGTAATAATAAGTTTTCTTTTTATGAAGTAAAAAATATGAAAAACTTTACCAGCTATAATATGGATGGGGCAAAGATGATGGCTGTTCCGTTTATACCCGGTTGGTTTAGTATTGACAGCATTGACCTTACAGGAATTCATTCCGTTTCCCTGATGGCATCCTGGCGATCCATAGCACAAACCGGTTATACTTTTGAATTAAGGCTTGATGCACCCGAAGGGCAAATACTGGGTGTGATCAGTTTAGAAGGGGTAAATAAAACTGCTACGGAAGTAAAAAGAATGCTAACTGTGAAATTACAACCGGTAACAGATGGAAAGTTTCACAACCTGTATATTGTAAGTAAACCTCTGGGTTCAACTAAACAAAATCCGGCATCGTTTCAATGGATACAGTTTTCTGATGTTCAGGTACCTTTTCCATAAATTTTCAGGTACCCGTTTTTATTATGGCAAACAGTAACCGGCAGAAAGAAAATAAAAACCTGAACTGAAAAAAAATAATTAAAAGTATGTTTTGTTTTTTGTGATTCCCGGCATTTATATCCGCAGTACAAAAACCAGCAAAGTTGAGGCAGGTATCAAGATCAATTTTAATTATTCGTATCTTACAGGTAAAATCATTACCATGAAAAATGTATTATCAACACTGCTGATAGTTATAGCAACAGCTGGCTTTTTACCCCTGCAGGCACAAAAAGTTTTAAAAGAAGTAGTAAGTCTTCAAATGCCCGAAAATGAAGGGAAAAATAGTGCTGCTATTGTATGGAATCCGGTTACAAAAAAATATTATACCAGTATGGCAGGCAATGCCAGATATATGATGGGTGTATTTGATGCAAAAGGAACATTACTCCAGGATGATGTGGAGGCTGAATATGATTACCGGGGTTTTTGGTACAACCCCATCAGCAAAAGAATAGAATTCAATTGTTATGATGAAGATGGCATGGGTCACCTGGAGCTGGATGCCAGGGGTAATATTGAAAGCAAATCAATTGATAAAACAGGTAAAAACCAACCTGATGAACAAAGCGTGGGTGTTTATCACACTGCAGGCAAATGTATTATTTACATCAGTGGAAATGGTGTAATAACGAAGTATCATGCTAAAACCGGTGAAGCTACAGGCACGCTTACCACCCTTCATCCAAACAGTAAAACACAAAAAGAAGCAGATGAAATAAATGAAGATGACGAACAGGACAGGTGGTTGATCAGAAATAATACCATTGTACAATACACCGGAATTCCCAAAGCCGAACTTGCGATATTGAATGTTGACAACCGCAGCATTGAATTGTATGATCAAAAAACCGGGCTGATGACCAGGACGGCTTACCGTATACCGGAAGGTATAGAATTACAATTAAGTTTTAATTTTAGTTATACAAATGGAATATGGTGGTTCTTTAATAAAGAAGAAAAAAAATGGGTGGGTTTTAAATGATAGACCTTATAAACTCCCATTCCTCAGATTATTTTTAATAAAAGTTTTTAAGCTGTAATTACAGCAAAGCTTTACCATCAAAAAAAATCCGGCTGATAAAACAGGCTGTACACTGTAACAGGTAAATCAACTGAGCCCCCTGCCGCCGGTAACAAAACTGTAAAGCCCGGGTAAAAATTTTCGGAGTACGGCACCGGTAAGTACTGCCAGGCTGATCAGGCACAAAGGCAATACTATAAAAGTAGACATGCGGTACCCGTACCAAACATTGATCTGCAAAAAAACTGCTTTAGTAGCATATACCACTAAGGGAGCATGCACTACATAGATCATAAAAGAGAAAGCAGACAACCATACAAACCAGTTTTTGCCCATACAATATTTCACCAGTGCATTGCAACCATACCATGCACTGATCAACCCACTCAGTACAACAAGTTTATGCATCACTAACAATACAGGTTCAATTCCATTAAAAGGTACTTTAAAAGCCAGCACCGTTTTAATGATAGAGAGCCCTGTAAAAATGATGACCCAGTATTTCGGCTGCAGCCATTTGTTTGGCTCATCAATATTAAAATTTGTTTTCTGCATCCATATACCCAAAGAAAAAAACAACAACCCTTCGCCTTCAATCAATACCAAACCGGCAGTGGCCAGCCACAGCAGAAGGGCAATTGAAAATAAGATCCATTTTGCAACAGGGTGCAGTATACACCAACGCAATGCCGGATAGGCCAGGTTATAGATCAGTAAGACCCTGATGAACCATAACTGGTAAGATACCGGGAAAAATATCCACCTTGCCAATACTTCGTACCAATGATATTGATGTAATAAAACCCTTGTTTCATCTATCTGCATCATATGCGTTTCTGCAACAATACTCCGGCTGTATGGAAAAAATTCCATAACAAATGTGAGTAACAAACCCACAGCACTCCATATTAAATAAGGGTATAACAGCGTTTTTACCCTTTTAGCGGACCGTTGCCTGTAGGGTTTATGATCGCCTATGGCAAACAAATAACCCGATATGATAAATAACATCGGTATCCGGAAACGGAAAAGCCCGTTGGCAAGCCAGTATTCTGTAAATGAAGTGACCGTAAGCGGTTCGCCGGGGATGGTCCATGGTTGCAGATAACCCTGGTTTAAATTATACCCATGCACAAATACCAGTAAAAACATGGAAATAAAAGCCCAGAACCTGAATTTTTGTGAGTTAAATGCAGATAACATGTGCCAAACTGATTTAATAACAATAATAGCAAGAAAAATTCAACAGGATAAAAATATTAAAATACATTTCAATCAGTACTAATTGAATGCTTTTTTTCTTTGTATTTTCAATACGATTTTTACGAAGTAGAATTACTTTTAAAATAAGTATCGAATTTACCCTTATTGGCTTAATTATTGAGAACTGATACCTAAATCCTATACTATGAGAAGCAAATTCAACTCCATCCTTTTTATTTCCCTTTTTGTTGTTCCGGTATTATTATCAGTATCGTGCAGCAAAAACAAAACAGAAGACAATATACTAACTCCTCCGGGAGGTGGAGGAAGTCTCTGCAGCGCTACAAAAACAGCTGCAGAAAATATACAATTGTTTCCGGCAGATAACCCCTGGAATAAAGATATTTCAGCATCACTGATTGATCCCTACAATACCCAGATCATTGCAGGTATTTCTTCTCCGGTAATTAAAGCTGATTTTGGAAGTGGTTTGTGGCAGGGTGCGCCAATAGGAATCCCATATATTGTTGTTTGCGGTAACCAACCCAGGACAGCCATACACTTTACTGATTATGGAAATGAAAGTGATCCGGGCCCCTACCCGATCCCTTTGAATGCCCCGATTGAAGGAAACGGAAATGGGGACGCACATGTAATTGCTGTAGATGTAGAAAATAAAATGCTCTATGAACTTTTTTATGCAAGGGTGAATGGCAATCAATGGGATGCATCTTCCGGGGCTGTTTTTAATTTTTCTTCCAATCAAATGCGCCCCGAAACATGGACATCGGCCGATGCTGCAGGTTTACCTATATTTCCGGGACTGGTGCGTTACGACGAAATTATAAAAGGGGAGATAGATCATCCTATCCGTTTTACACTTACCAGCAATAATGTAAAGCCTTCCTATATTTACCCTGCACGTCATAAAGTTAACAGCAGCGGCGGACAATACAGCCTTCCATTTGGAGCCCGGATAAGGCTGAAATCTAATTTTAATATCAGCAGTTATTCTGCTACCAATCAAATCATACTTCGCGCCATGAAAAAATACGGACTGATTTTAGCCGATATCGGCAGCAACCTGTACATTAGTGGCGCACCAGATGAACGATGGAATAACGATGACCTGCGGGCATTGGGACAAATACATGGCAACGATTTTGAAGTCGTTAAATTCAATAACTGATGCTGACGGGATTTATTGTTTTCCTTTTGCAGTCTTAAACTTTTCGATCGTTAACGCCTCAATTTTTTGTGTACGATCACCTGCTGAGCCTTTGCAGGGGCAAACAATTGCATTTACCAATATAAAATAAACTTACTAAAGTCATTCTGTGATATGATGACAGTCACCGGTAATTAAATAGTGAATCCTAACTTGCACAGGAAGGCACTGATGCCTGGTTACCTAAAAAAAGATATTCCCGGAAAGTATTGGTGCTGAGATCTTTTTTTAAATATTTAAATCACCGATCATGACGATTCAATTTAATTCAGACAGTAAATTAACGGTACATGAAAACTTCAAAATTAAATTAACCGATTTGCTTTTAAAAGAATTGAAAAGGTATAGCGATCAGCTTACCCTGCTTAAAGTTTATCTTTCAGATGAGCATGGAAAGGAAAATGTACTGAATAATAAAAGCTGTTTACTTGAAGCACATATCAAAGGCAGGCAACCTATTGCATCAACATCCGGCCAAAGCACACATGAACTTGCCGTGAAAGAAGCAAGTGGCAAATTAAAGTCTTCACTTGAAAAAATATTCAGTAAGATGCAGCGGCATTAAGAACCTGCCTTATTCACAAAGCTTTATGGCATCAGTGGTTTTTGTGCTCATCTGAATTTTAATTATTTTATTTGCTTTATTGTAATACAATATCAAGGTACCATACCTTGTCTGAAATGCATCCCAGGTAATGTCCTTTATTTTGGGATATCCCAGTGTATTAAACAAACTGCTGCGGGTGGTTCCCATCAATTTAGGACTTGATTTGCCTTTAAAGTTCTCCTTTAACTCAATATAATCCCGGTCAGTAAAAAAATAAATCCCTTTGTCTTTATAAAAAACCCCGGCACATTTTGAACCGGAATCTTTTTCCACAATTTCAGAGAAACAGGGAAAAGCAGCTCCAATTTCTGTCCAGTTTGATTTTGGAGTTATTTCATTTACACTGCCGGCCAATATATCCACTTCAAAAGGAGGACATACCGGGGTTGTTTTTAACTGGCCCATACTGAAGTGGGCAATACTCAGGCCGGCAAAAATTAAAACTGGGATCTTCATAAAAACTGATTTTAAATTGTTGTAAATCGTATATAAACGGTATCAATAACTACCGTATAGCAAATTCCCTGCTAGAAATTAAATAAAATACTTTCCTGCTGTTTTTATTGGCAGGAATTTAAAATTTTATACGGTTCATTTATAGCCGTAACCATGTACCGGTAGCTGTATCTTTGGCTAAAGGGTTTGTATGACTTCATATGAAATGTTGGTTTATATTGATCGTGCAAAACTTGCCCGGCTGGTGCCGGTAATAGTTGCTCCTGTTGGTTTACTGGTAAATTACCGGTTACTAAAAAAACTTGGTGCTACTGCAATGAATGCATACCGAATGAGATTGCTAATACCTTATTACCGGTTTATTTTATTTCTTAATTTCAGGCATGAAAAATATTAATTCCATTCAGCAATTACTTGGTGAAACAGATATTTATCTGGCAGACCAGATCATGAATGGGCGGTATGCCTTTACAGATAAAATACTGGATGCAGGCTGTGGTAATGGCAGAAACCTGCACTGGTTTTTGCAAAATAATTTTAATTGCCGGGGCATTGACATCAGTGAAGAAGTAATCAGCCGTATACAAAATAAGTATACTAATGTTCCGGCTGAACATTTTACGGTTTCGTCTGTAGAAAAGACAACATTTCCTAAAAATCATTTTAACCATATACTCAGCATTGCGGTAATCCATTTTGCAAAAAATACAGATCAGTTTAATAGGATGTTAACCGAAATGCTGCGTATTGTAAAGCCCGGCGGTTCCTTGTTCATCCGAATGACTTCTGATATTGGTATTGAAAACAAAGTTGAACTGATTGCTGATGGCGTTTATCTTATCCCCGACGGCACAAAACGTTTTCTTTTAACAAAATCATTATTGACATATTGTGTACAGCAACATAACCTGTCGTATTTAGAACCGTTGAAAACAGTTAATGTAAATGATATCCGTTGTATGAGTACGCTGGTTCTTCAAAAAAATTAAATACTTAAAACTTATGAACAAGTTCATTATCCGAAAAGCTGCTTTACAGGATGTGGAAACACTGCTTACATTTGAACAGGGCGTTATTACAGCTGAACGGCCTTTCGACAGTACCCTGAAAACTGGTCCTGTTCATTATTACGATATTGAAAAGATGATAACAGCCAGTGATGTTGAATTACTGGTTGTTCAACTGGATGATAAAATAATTGCCTGTGGCTATTCCCGTATCGAAAATGCAAAACCTTACTTAAGGCATCAGCAACATGCTTATCTGGGTTTTATGTATGTTGATCCTGGGTACCGGGGAAAAGGAATAAATAAAATGATAATAGATGCATTGGTAAAATGGTCTGCCTCATTACATATTACTGAACTGAGGCTTGATGTTTATGTGCCCAATACTTCAGCTATTAAAGCCTATGAAAAATCAGGGTTTACAGGGCTTATGCTTGAAATGCGGATGGGGTTGAAATAAATAGCTTTTATGATTACCTTTGCGAGTCAATTTTAAAAATGCTTGACATTTTAAAACCAATTTTCTATTTTTAAAGAATATTTTTTAAAAAAAATTCAACAGCAGTTTATGAAACTTCCTTATTTGATCTTAGTTACTATTGCAGCATTTTTTACAGCAGCGGCTTTTCGTTCCGTTATAAAAAAATCCGGCAATCCAAAAACAGTGGCCCAACTGATCACTGAAAAGAAAAAATTCGGCATTCGCTGTTCCCCTTTGTACATCCCTTCGGCCAACGATGATATACCCTTGTTACCAGGCTGGGGCAATTACGGCTGGAAAATATCAACCGCATCTGACAGTGCCCAGGTATATTTTAACCAGGGTTTAAACATGTATTATGCTTTTCACATTATTGAATCAAGGGCATCATTTGATAAGGCAACCAGGTTTGATCCAAATTGTGCCATGGCCTGGTGGGGTAAAGCTTTGGCTTTTGGCCCTAATATCAATGATTTCGGTTACCAGCGCCCTTATGAAGCATTTACATCAGCAGCCAGGGCCAAAGAATTAACAGCCGGAACCACGACTGTGGAAAAAGCATTGATCGATGCCATGGCTATCCGGTATGCGGAAGACAGTACAGCAGATCAAAGTAAAATGAATAAATTATACAGCGAGACCATGAGCATCGTTTTCAAATCAAACAGCAACGACGAAAATGTAAGTGTTTTATACGCAGATGCATTGATGTTATTGCACCCCTGGGACTTATACAATCATGATTTTACGCCTAAAGCATGGACCCCTGAAATAGTGTCCGTATTAAAACACAGCCTGCAATTAAATCCCAAACAACCTGGTGCCCATCATTATTTTATACATGCTGTGGAAGCTTCGGCTAAACCGGAAGATGCACTAAGCAGTGCTGCATTTTTAACTACGGCAATGCCTGATGTATCTCACCTTACACACATGCCCTCACATATTTATATACGAACCGGCAACTTTAATAAAGGGATCGGTGTAAATGATAAAGCCCTGTCGGGGTATAAAAAATACCTGCAGTATTTTCCTGCTA
>JAYTOF010000302.1:0-11711 GCA_043747955.1 Chitinophagaceae bacterium | reverse complement strand
TTAATAGAGATCATTTTGGCAAAACCTGATTTGGGTGAACTAGCTACTGGTTTTATTCCTTCGGTAATGAATGATGAAGCTTTGTACATCGCTATAGGAATTATCGGTGCAACGGTAATGCCCCATAATTTATATCTTCATTCCGCGCTGGTTCAAACCAGGAAAATAGACCGTACCGATGCCGGTATTAAACAGGCAATTAAGTTTAACCGGATTGATACTACCATAGCTTTAAACCTTGCCTTTTTTGTAAATGCAGCCATTTTAATTGTTGCAGCTACCGTATTTTTTAAAACGGGTAATTCGGATGTTGGAGAGATAAAAGAAGCATACCGGTTATTACCGTCGTTCCTGGGAAATATTGCCCCTGTACTTTTTGCAGTTGCTTTAATCGCCGCCGGGCAAAGCAGTACCATTACCGGTACCTTAGCCGGGCAAATAATTATGGAAGGATATTTAAGTCTCCGTATCAATCCGATCCTGAGGAGATTGATAACAAGACTTGTTGCCATTATTCCTGCACTCATTGTAATTATCATTTATGGTGAAGAAAATGTAGACGCCCTGCTGATATTGAGCCAGGTAATTTTAAGTTTACAATTAGGATTTGCCATAATTCCGCTTATCCATTTTGTAAGCGATAAAAAAACTATGGGTAAATTTGTAATTAACCTACCTACCAAAATTGCTGCCTGGTTAATTGCAGCTGTATTGGTTTTTTTAAATCTAAAAATGCTGGTAAATGAAATGGGGGATATATTTATAAACGGTGTTTTGTGGCAACAGATATTATTAAGCCTGGGTGCTTTGATTTGTATTACACTGCTTGTGTATATCATCATAAATCCTTTTATCGCAAAAACAAAGAAACCTGTTTCGATTAAAATTCATCCCGAAATTAATACGATCAGGAATCTTGTTATACCGAGTTTTGGCAAAATTGCCATTGCCCTTGACTTTAGTGAAAATGATGAAAAATTATTAGCCTATGCCATTGGCCAGGGTAAAGAAAATACGCACTATCTTTTACTCCATATCGTAGAAAGTGCCTCAGCAAAATTATTTGGAAAGGAAAGTGATGATTATGAATCGAGGAAAGATAAAGAACGCATGGATTCTTATGTTTCAGAATTACAATCACGCGGATTTACTGCAGAAGGTTTTCTCGGATACAGGAACCGGGCAAAAGAGATTGTACGGATTGTCAAGGGTGTTAATGCCGATATGCTGGTTATGGGCGCTCATGGCCATACCGGGCTGCAGGATTTTATTTATGGGGAAACTGTTAATACCGTACGACATGAATTAAAAATACCGGTACTTATCGTTAATCTGTAATGAGTGAATCTAACTGCTGATCAATTTTTTTATTCCAGGCTAACTGTATGTTTTTTATCCTGCCGTTTTTCGTCTGGCCATCATAATCATTTTGCATTTTTTCCAGCGCATTAAAACATTCATCATTTATTTTCTCAGTTAAAGAAACAAAATTATCAGGTGTAAAATCTGCAGCTCTTAATCTTTTAATGAACAAACAGGCATTGATATAGGTTATGTCGAAATGATGTTGCTCATGCAGCAGGGCATAATTTGATTTTAAATCCGGCTTAACCCAGGAATTAAGTTTACTGAAATAACAAAACACGGTAATTTCGATTTTAGCTTTTTTATTGGTCGACTGCATAGACAACCTGTATCCAAAACCTGATTCTGTTATTGCAGCAGCTATACTTTGCTTATTGGGTTTACCTTTAAAATCATTCCAGTTTAATTTTTCATTCGGTTTATAATATATTGTATCTCCCAAATTGTTTGCAGCGGGCATTTGCCAGAATATATTAACTGTTAGCTGAGCATTAGCAATACTCCCCAGAAGGAAAGAAGAAAGGATGAGGAGGTATTTTAACATAATCCAAATTAACCAAAATCATCTGCACTTATTATTTCTGAAGCCGTTGGTTTACCAGATTTACAATATTGTTAACATCAATTTTTTCCATACATTTAAAATGGCCTCGCGGGCATTTTTTATACCCGATTTTACTGCATGGCCGGCACCAGAGTTTATTTATTTCTATTGTATCAAAATACAGTTTTGAATTTTTTCCATAGTAAGGATACATACCAAATGCCGGAACCGTATTTCCCCAAACAGAAATAATTGGTTTTTGCAAAGCAGCCGCTATATGCATCAGGCCGGTATCATGCGTAATTACCAGTTTTGAACGCCTGATCAGGTCAGCTGATTCATTCAAATTGAATTTACCGCAAGCATTATAAATTTTAACTTCATCAATGGCAGCAATTGTTTTTCCAGCCGCATCATCTTCTTTGCCCCCCAACAGTATAACCGGATGATGAATGGCGGCACACAACTCTTTCAATTTATGAATGGGCAGTTTTTTTGTAGCTAAAGCTGCCCCAATAACTATAGCTATAAATCCGTGTAAATGTGAAGTGGGTATATCTTTATTACGTACAATATCTTTTTCCGGAATAAAATAATCCAGTCCAAACCCGTCATTTACCACACCTAATGATCTAACTGTTTCCAGATTACGGTCGACAATATGTTTTTTGGGAAGCACATTTATCTTGAAACCGGTTAAAATATATTTTTCAACATTTAGTTTATTAAAAGAGAAAGTTTTAACATTTTTTAAAAACCGTTTTATGCGAAGTGTGCGGAGGTTGTGATGAAGGTCGATGATATAGTCATACTCTTCAGTCTTTAGTTCATGCAGCATCAGTTCAACACTAACAGCAAGAATTTGTATTTTATCGATGTAAGGATTATCATTAACAATGCTTCTGAATGATTGCTTGGTAAGAAAATGTATCTCGGCATCGGGGTATTGTTTACGCAAACAACGGATAACAGGCGTTGTTAAAACAATATCGCCGATGGAAGAAAAACGTATGATCAAAAATTTTGCCACAGACAGTTATGAAATTAAGGGAACAGTTCTTCACCCTCAATGTAATTAAGGTCTTTGTGAAAAGTTTCTTTAGTAAAATAAAATGCAATAAAAGTTATAAGCATAACCACAATACCAGTAACAATACCGGCCTTTATTATGGGCCATTCCCAGGTTTTCTGAAACAGGTCTAAAAACAAAAGGTTGATCAACGGTAAAGCTCCCCGTACCATATTGGGAATAGTAGTTGCGGCTGTAGCCCTTAGATTGGTACCGAATTGCTCAGCACCCATGGTTACAAAAATTGCCCAGTAGCCATTCCCAAAACCTAACATAAAGCAAATAATATACATCCTCACATCCGAATTATTAAACCCACTGAAGAAGAGAATTAATGATAATGTACATAGCGAATAAAATACCAGCAAAGCTTTTTTTCTGCTTTTAAAATACTGGCTAACCAATCCAATTAATATATCACCAATGGCAATGGCTGTATAAGCAAACATGATTGACCGGCCAGAATCAATAGTAGTACTCCCGAACATGGCTTTACCAAATCTATCGCTTTGATTTATTAAAATACCTACCACATACCAGGTGGGTAATCCAATTAAAATTGCCAGTATATATTTCTTAAATCTTTTCGCATCATTAAAAAACATTAAAAAATTCCCCCGTTGTACACCGGCTTCTTTTACTTGTATAAACATGCCCGATTCAGCAACACTTATGCGGAGAAATAATAACAGTATGCCCAGTACACCGCCGATTTTATAACATAGCCGCCAATCCTCATTTGTCCATTGATAAGTAAAATAAGCAGCTACGGCTCCAAATAAGCCAATGCCGGCTACCAAAGATGTGCCCACTCCACGTTTATTTTTAGGCAACAGTTCGCTGACTAATGTTATACCTGCCCCTAACTCCCCTGCTAAACCAAGTCCGGCTACAAACCTGCACATAGCGTACTGGTCAACCGTTTGAATATACCCGGTAATAAAATTTGCTACAGAATATAAAATGATTGATCCGAATAAAACAGAAAGCCTTCCTTTTTTATCACCTAAAATACCCCAGATAATGCCTCCCAGTAATAAACCGCCCATCTGCCAGTTAATTATTTTCGTACTGTCGGCCAGCAAAGTAGAATCTGTTGCCCCTAAAGCCAAAACGCTTGATTTTTTTACTATGGTAAAAAGCAGCAGATCATAAATATCCACAAAGTACCCAAGGGCAGCTACTATTACAGCAATATTAAAAATGGAAGCCGGTTTATTTTTCGTTTGATTCTTCAAACTTTTTCTTTTTACCAAAAATTAATTTTATCAAAACAGGGGCCGTAGTTACTAATACAATTACTATAACTATTACTTCAAGGTGTTCTTCCAGGTCAATCCCAAATTGTTTTTTTGTAAATGCATTTAAATAATGCCCGATAAACAACATGGATACAACCCATGCAATGCAACCAACGATATTATAAAAGCTAAATTTCTTTTTATCCATACTGACAATACCTGCAACAATTGGTGCAAAGGTGCGTATGAAAGGTAAAAACCTGGCGAATACGATGGCTCCTCCCCCGTACTTATCATAAAAATCTTTTGCCTGGTGCAAATATTTTTGTTTAAACAATAACCGGTCTTTCCAGTTATACATTGCCGGGCCAACTTTACGGCCGGTAATATACCCCACGGTATTACCCAGGATCCCGGCAACGGTACATAATCCGGCAATGATCATCAGGTTTAAAAAATCGCTGCCGGTATTCAGGGAAATGGAATCAACCAATGAAGTACTCAGGATTCCTGCTACAAATAATAAGGAATCCCCAGGAAAAAAGAACCCGACAAATAATCCTGTTTCAGCAAAAATGATAAGAAGTAATAACCATATCCCTCCATACAAAATATAAAACATAGGGGTCAACAGATCAGTCCAGCTAAATTGTTTGTTTAAGATAACCTGGTTTGACAGCCCAATATCTTTAATAGCAAAGGTCTTACGATCATACCCTTCATGTATGATCGTTATTTGATCGGTACCCGGGTTGCTGATCGCAACATTGCCGGCTTCACCTGTGGTATACTCAACATTATTTATATTGACCTTAGCATTTTTAATATGTTTTTTGTATTGGTTACTTAAATTGAAACTAAGCGAATCTAAAGCCGTAAGTTTTGAAACAGACAGGAAAAAAAAGAAAAGAAAAAAAACAAATTGTTTCATAAATCAGGATTAGTATCAGGTAATTTTTTCTACAATTATAAATTAAGAATGTTCCAACTGCCCTTCCCATTTACTAACAGCGGCAGTAGCCAAAGCGTTTCCTAAAACATTGGTCATGGTTCGGCCCATATCACAAAATACATCAATGGCTAAAATTAAACCCACACCTTCGGGTGGTAAACCAAACAGGGCACCGGTAGCCAGCACCACTACCAGCGATGCTCTTGGCACACCGGCAATGCCTTTGCTGGTTATTAAAAATACCAGTAACATGATTATCTGCTGACCCACATCACCGGTTATGGAAGTAATATTAAATGCCTGTGCTATAAACATACTGGCAAAGGTCATGTACATCATACTGCCGTCTAAATTAAAAGAATAACCCAGTGGCAAAACAAAACTTACAATTTTGTTATTACATCCAAAGCGTTCCATTTCTTCCACCAGTTTTGGATAAACTGCTTCACTGCTGGCAGTACTGAAGGCAATGGACATAGGTGTACTGATTCTCCGGAGCAAAACAGGCAGCCTTTTTTTTAAAAACAGATAACCAACAAAAAGTAACAGCAACCAAAGAATGGCAAGACCCAGATAAAATTCACCGATATACTTTCCAAAGGTTACTAATATGCCCAGGCCATTTTTAGCAATGGCAGCAGCCATTGCACCAAACACGCCAAGCGGCGCCAGATACATAACATAGGTAACCATTTTTAATACCACATGTGCCAGAGAATCCAATGCGTTGATAATGGGCTCGCCCTTTTTTCCGATTGCAGTTAACGCAATACCAAAGAAAACAGAAAATACAACCAGTTGCAGAATTTCGTTGGTAGCCATTGCTTCTACCACACTACGTGGCACCACATGCTCAACAAATTTTGAAAGGGAAAAGCCTTTTGATTTTTCCAAAAGGTCATTTACAGCAGCCATATCAGTATTGGTAATATCAACACCTTCGCCCGGCTTAAATATATTTACCAATATTAAACCCAGGCCCAGTGATATTAAAGATGCTGAGATAAACCACAGCATAGCTTTACCACCAACCCTGCCTACTGTTTTCATATCACCTAATTTGGCAATACCCACAACCAGTGTTGCAAAAACAATAGGTGCAATGATCATTTGTACCATACGTAAAAATATGGTAGTAAGCAGTTTAATATTTTCGGAAAAGGCGTTTACTGTAACGGCAGAATAGTTTTCATGCACATAGTACCCCACCACAATGCCCAGCGCCATGGCAATAAGAATATAAAGCGTAAGCCTGCTTTTCTTTGTTGGTTGCAGTGGTATTTCCATTGTGAAATATTTAGTAACGCAATATAATATTAAAAAGCTGTTATAGACAAACAGCACACAAAAAGTATTACTGGTTGCAGAATTAAGGATTTATTGCTTATTTTTCCATTTATTATTAACTAAACCAAACCAATAACTGTATGAGTTTATTTGTAAAAAAACCATTAAGTGCTTTATTGGCAGATGCCGATGAATCTGAAAAAGGGTTAAAAAGGACCCTGGGCGCAGGAAGCCTTGTTGCCCTTGGAATAGGCGCAATTATAGGAGCCGGTTTATTTGTTAGAACTGCTGCAGCAGCTGGAGGCCATGCTGGTTCGGCTGTTACGCTTTCATTTATTATTGCTGCCATTGGTTGTGCTTTCGCGGGCCTGTGTTATGCTGAATTTGCTTCCATCATTCCTATTGCAGGCAGCGCTTACACTTATGCCTACGCCACTATGGGTGAACTTGTTGCCTGGATAATTGGTTGGGCACTTATTTTAGAATATGCCCTTGGTGCTGCAACAGTATCAATAGCCTGGAGTGAGTTTTTAAATAATCTTATAGGGGGAAGAATACCATACGAATGGTGCCATTCACCTTTCGAATCTGCAATTAATGGTGCTGGTGTTTTACAGCATGGAATCATTAATGCACCGGCATTATTAATCCTTGTTCTGCTTACTTTATTACTCATAAAAGGAACATCGGAATCTGCAATAGTAAATGCAATCATTGTAATTGTTAAAGTAGCCATTGTATTACTGTTTATTTTTATTGGCTGGAGTTATATCAAGGGCGAAAATCATTCTCCTTATTTAATTCCTGCTGATCAACCAGATGCTTTACTACCGGATGGTAAGCCATATTCTTATGCTGATTTTTTTAACCATGGCTGGGGCGGCGTTCTCAAAGGAGCTGCAATAGTTTTCTTTGCTTTTATTGGTTTTGACGCAGTTTCTACAGCAGCACAGGAAGCTAAAAATCCCAAAAGAGATATGCCGATCGGTATTTTAGGTTCACTGGTAATTTGTACCGTGTTGTACATATTATTTTCGTGGGTGCTGACTGGTGTGGCACCTTTTACTGATTTTGTAAAAGCCGGTAAAGAAGCTTCTGTTGCTTATGTTATTAAAACGTACATGGTAGAGTATAAATGGCTGGCCGATTTAGTAACTGTAGGAATTCTTGCAGGCTTTTCGTCTGTTATTTTAGTGATGCTGATGGGGCAAAGCCGGGTATTTTACACTATGTCAACTGATGGTTTATTGCCGAAGGTATTCTCAACATTGCACCCCAAATTCCGTACGCCCTATAAAAGCAATATTATATTATTCATTTTTGTTGGATTGTTTGCTGCTTTTATTCCTGGCAGTGTAGCCGGAGACCTGACTTCAATTGGTACCCTGCTTGCATTTGTATTGGTATGTTTTGGAATTATTATCCTGAGAAGAACAAATCCCGATCTGGTAAGGCCATTTAAAACCCCGTTAGTACCGCTGGTGCCCATTTTAGGTATCCTGGTTTGTACTGCTATGATCATTAGCCTCTGGGGAACTACCTTATTAAGCGCCGGGATCTGGATGCTTTTTGGTTTACTTATTTATTTCACTTACAGTAAAAAGAACAGTAAACTTCAGGGCAAGAGTTAACATAAAAGATTTATTTAAAAAATAAACCCCCGGTTCGGGGGTTTATTTTTTACCTGATATTTATTTCATCCACAAAAATATGCGTATCCCCTCCGGCTCCTTCGTGCCATGCAGGAAGTTTGCCATATTGAATGGCCCTTACCCTGATATACCGAGCTGAAACCGTTGTAAAAACAGCTTCCACATTTTTTAACTGAACCCTTAAATCTTCAATGGGTAAAAAATTTTCACCCGTATATACCTGCCTGAAATTTTTATTGTCGTTCGAAACTTCGATAATAATTTGTTTTGGCATCACTATCCAGGCTCTTGAATCCTGCACAAAACCAATATTTAATTTTGAGAGCGTTTTTGTTTCCTGCAGATCGATCACCACATCCATATCCGTTTTTTGATACCCCTGCCAGTTGCCTTTTGTCCATTCTACACGCCCATGAATATTATCAATTAAACCATTTGCTCCTCCGCCATCATACAGCTTTTCATAGTCAGTATTAAGTTTTATTGTCCAGTTATGCAATACTTTTTTATACATGGCTTTGGTAATATAACTTGAAACCCCCCCGGCATCTACTGCAACTGCTTTTATGTTTATTGACTCATTCACTGAAAAAGGATCAGTATATTTTTTTGAAGCTGAAGTTGGATCAGAACCATCCGTGGTATAAAAATAATTTACATTTTTTTGAGCAGAGCTTATCCTTACCGTTTTAGCTTCTTTAAAAGAAATTGCACCCCCATCTATAACCGGATTTAAGATAATTTTATGACCGGCAATTCCCGTTGAGGGAAAACCTGTTTTACCGAAAGCTGATGGTTTTGAACCCATATAAAAACTTAAAATGCCGCCAGAATTAATATCGAAATAAGAGATATAGGATCTGTTGTATGCCTTTTTATTTAACAATGCCGATTGAATGTAAAAATTTTTATTGCTTACCATATTCCCGTTTATTGTAAATGATCTCCCGCTTTCTAAATGAATAACCGCTTTTTCAAACAAAGGTGTACCAATGATATAATCTGTGGTACCCGGAGTAACAGGATAAATACCAAGGGCACTCAAAATATACCAGGCGCTCATTTGTCCACAATCTTCATTGCCTTCCAGCCCGTCAGGGGTATCATGATACATTGTATTCATGATACGATGAACCATGGCCTGTGTCTTATAGGCAGCACCGGTAAAATTGTAGAGGTATGCAATATGATGACTGGGCTCATTACCATGAGCATACTGCCCGATCATGCCGGTTATATCATTTTGGTCGCGGCCCGTTGTTTGCGAAATTTCAGTAAAGAGCTGATCGAGCTTGTTCTCCATCATTTTTCTTCCGCCGATCATTTCCAAATAACCATTAATATCCTGTGGTGTATAAAATGAATTTTGCCAGCTGTTGGCTTCGGTAAAATTACTATTCACTTCGCGTGGATCAAAGGGTGAAAGCCAGTTACCATTTTTCCGGGGACGCATAAAACCTGATTGCAGGTCTAAAATATTTTTATAAGACTGCGCTCTTTTTATATAATAGTTATAGTCTGCCTGACTGCCCAATTTATTGGCGAATTGGGCAATACACCAGTCATCATAAGCATATTCCAAAGTTTTACTTACGCTTTCATGTTCATCATCTATTTCTAAAAGCCCATGATCCATTAAGGCAGGTAACCCCAGGTGATCCCAGGTTGCAGATTTCTTCATAGCTTCCAATGCAAGTTTGCTGTCAAATTGATTGATGCCCTTCATATATGCATCAACTATAACCGGAACACTGTGGTATCCGATCATACAATCGGTTTCGCAACTGCTGAGTTCCCAAACCGGTAAGCGTCCCCCCTCCCGGTACTGTATTAAAAAAGATTTGATATAATCAAGGGTTCTTTTCTGATCAATGATGGTATACAATGGATGTGCTCCACGATAAGTATCCCAAAGTGAAAAAACAGAATAATTCGTAAAGTCTTTTGCGGTATGTATTTGATTATCCCTTCCCCGATACTGTCCATCCAAATCCTGGTTTATATTGGGTACAATGGCAGTATGATATAATGCCGTATAAAAAGTACGTAACAGCTTTACATCATTGCTGCTTACTTCAATTTTACTTAACTCGCTGTTCCAGATCTTTTCAGCAGCGGTTTTTGTTTTTTCAAAATCCCAGCCCGGCATTTCTTTGGCAAGATTATTTTGTGCTCCTTCGATACTAACAGCAGAAATGGCAACTTTTACCAGTACTGATTTATCAGTAAATCTGAAAAAAGCTTTTAAGTTTTTAGAATTTTCAACAGCAGCCGTTTTCGCAGGCATTAATTTATCAGCTTCCCAAATACCCGAAGATGTAAATGGTGCCGAAAACTCAACAACAAAATATACATACTGATTATCAGCCCAGGCTTTGCTGCGCCTAAGTCCTGTTATGGTATGATCATTAATAATTTGTAAAGAAGACTCTAATACTTCATCCCTGTGTTTTAAATCAAGAATGATATGATTATTATCAGAACCTGAAAATGTATACCTGTGAAGGCCAACTCTTGTTGTAGCAGTAAGTTCAGCCAAAATATTATCATCTTCCAATTGAACAGCATAAAATCCCGGTGCCGCCTTTTCTTTGGTATGAGAAAAAACAGAGCCGTAAATTTTATGATCAGGTGTGGGCTGCCCATGCATTGGCATCAATAAAATATCGCCATAATCACTAACCCCTGTACCGCTAAGATGCGTATGGGTAAAGCCGTAAATATAATGATCAGAATAATGGTAACCGCCACAACCATCCCATCCTTCAAGTCTTGTATCAGGGCTCAACTGTAACATGCCGTGAGGTAAAACTGCCCCCGGGTAGGTATGGCCATGACCACCGGTACCAATAAAAGGATCTACATATTGAGTTAAATTTTTTTGGGCCAGGCTGCCAAAAAAGGCAAAGAGGAAAAAAGAGGCCAGAAATACTGTTCTATTCTTCATGCAAATCGTTTTGCACAAGATAAAACTTTATGAAAATATTATACCAATGAAAATAAAAAACAAATTCCACAAAGTCACAGAGATCACTAAGAATTTATTTTAGAAAATATACATTCATAGCTGTCATAGTGCCTTTGTGGAATATATCTATTAATTGTTTGTATAAACAAATAATTAAAACGGTAAATCATCAACTACCGATACAATACCGGCAGATTCTGTTTTTACTACAGGGGCCGCACTCATTCCGGTATTGGTAACATTACCCGAATTTGAACCCTGGCTTTCTTTGTTGCTTCCCAATAACTGAATATTCTGTACACGCATACGTAATGTTGCAGCAACCTGCCCCTCTTTGTTGGTGTAGGCATCTGCCTCCGGTGAGCCTTCTGCATAAACAGACGTGCCTTTTACCAAATAAGGTGCAATAGCCGTTTTGTCCGACCAATAGGCACATTCTACCCAGGTGGTTCTTTCTTTCTGATTTCCCTGTGCATCTTTGAAACGTTCTGTGTGTGCAACACTGAAGTTGATTACGTGTTTACCGTTGATTTCTTTTACAATGCAATCTTTACCAAGTTTGCCGATGACCTGAAGTTTAATCATAACTGTGTTTTTTAATATTAATGGATGTATCTGGTTGTGTTTTATAGT
>JAYTOF010000301.1:0-9237 GCA_043747955.1 Chitinophagaceae bacterium | reverse complement strand
CCACTAGTGCAAGTGTTCCCAATCACAATTCCAAATAATTTAACGGAAAGATTATGGGATCACTTGTGTCTCTTAATTCTACCGGACTGTGTCCGGGTTTACAAAACAAATTCTTCCAACTGGTGCAGATATACGGCTATGTAAATACAGCATGGCGTATCTCCCGGCAAAGCGGGACAAGTTGTTCCAAATAATACTCGCAGTAATTAAAGTCTCTAAAATATTGTAATCAAAAGCTATTTACAATGGAAGAGATACCCATACACACAAAACAAGATATACCTATCTCGCAGGAAGAAATGTTCCAAAGTTCACAAACCAGTTATTTTTCAGTTTGTACATCCCGTTTTATTTCAGAGGCTTTAAGAACAATGGTTTGTACAAAAAGTATCCTTTTGTCCATAATGGCATCATCAGAATTCATTACAGTCTGTCTTAAAAAATCCCTGTCGTTGCAATTCATACATCCCAAAACGATATGCTCTTTTGTAAAATCCAATTTTCCGGTGCTGTCAGATAATACCACCCCGGTATTAACCGAATTACCTCCGTAAAAATCAAAAGCAGCATCATTCAGCATCCGCAATGAATACATGCTCATTCCGGCATGAATGCCATTTTTCAGACGCCATATATTTTCTGCTACATTCTTTTCGTACTGCAGGGAACTTTTTGTCATGAGTTGCCCGCCGATACAGATAAATGTAAGGCCCCGGTTATTCACATCATCACCCCACAAGAACACGGCCTGCCGGTTGGTATGTGGAAACAATATGGTACATTTAATAATTTCTTTTTCTGAAAGGTAGTAAATATCTTTTCTTACATTCTTATTCCCAAAATAATACCTGAGGTATTCATGGGAATCAAAAGCAGACAGATCTTCGGCATAGTTGATTTCTTTTGGCCTGGGCAGTTTTGCTTTTCGAACCAGGAATGAATATTCCGTTAGAGTATCAACCCGGTTTGAAGATAATGAAACGGTAAGATCATTTTTTTGATACAATAAACACTTTGCCTGCAAAGAGTCCTGTTCTTCATTACAAAAGAAACCCTCTTTTAGTAAACTGCTTTTTAGTTCCCGGTATTCGGCAGCAGCTGTAGTGGAATACGTAAAATAAACAGCTTCCCTTATACTGAAAAATCTGAACGATCTTATTATTGAATCAGTTATTTTTCCCTTTCCACTGTAATTATATTCACGGATAATTGTATCGGGCAGATAGGTATTCCCAATATAACCAAACCCTTTTTTAGCTACATACCTGTCGATATTTTTAACGGGAACATCAGCTGCTTCTACAAGTGAGGATAAAGTAAATACCTGCCCGTGTGCCGCAGCGAAAAAAAATATTGCCAGGAAAAAAAATAAAATCTTTTTCAAAATAAGCCAGTTATTAATACCGATACAGTAACCGAACAGATGTTCTGTAATAAAAAAACATAGAATTTAAATAGGGAGCAGTCTTTAACAGGATACTGTTAATTGACAACAGTCAAGATCCGGATACCGAAAATAATTATTTTAAGTCAATACCTGCTTATTTTATTGTTCAATAAAGATCTCAGCCACAGGTTTGTACCTTTTTCCCGGCATTGTCTCTATGCACCTGTCTGGATAGTGGATCATAAACCTTTTAATTTTGCTTTTGTTGGCATTTAGTACCAGCCCGAAGCCCACCAACTGACTTTGTTGCTGCCTGCCTGCCGGTAGGCAGGTTGAACAACCGCTAAAACATCATTAGTTTATCTAACAACAAAAAATTTACCAAATGAAGTATTCGACCTTTATTGCTCAGGTTCCATTACCCAATGTAATACTTGTATTTATTTTTTATTTGTTTCCAGAACTACGAACCATGGTGAAAAAACAGGTAATAGGTTTGGTAGTATCTGAAAGCTATTGAATATTGCAGTGGATCCGGCAAAAAAAAATCATTTAATTTTATAGCCATAGTTATAACAGCGTGCATGAAAAAATGTAGTGATCTTACTGAAAACAAAAGAAGAATAACGATTGTTACCCTTTTTCTTCTTTTGATGCTATGTTCATCTCTTGTCCTTTTTAAGTGTACCGGTGGGGTTAAAAAAGATATCCAGGCAAATGAAAATATGATAAAACTTGGCCGTAATTTGTTTTTCGATCGCCGTTTATCTATAAACAATACCCGAAGCTGCGGTACCTGCCATAATCCGCAATTTGCTTTTACTGATGGGTATAAACGTTCCCTGGGTGTGTTTGCAGATTTGCATCAGCGCAACACCCAGCCCCTTTTCAACCTTTCTTATTTAAAATATTTTACGGCAGCCGATTCTTCTATTCGTTCTCCCTTTCAGCAAATGGACAATCCGTTATTTAATATACATCCTGAAGAAATGGGCGCAAAAGGAAATGAAGAGAAAATTTTAAAAAGAATTAAAGACGATAAATTGTATACGGTACTCTTTGCTTCAGCCTTTCCCGGCCAAAAAGAAACGATCAGCTGGAGTAAGATAAAAGAATCAATAACCACCTTCCTTTTTACAATCATTTCAGCAAATTCCGCATTCGACCGGTATAATAAAGGTGACAGCAGTTTACTTTCCGTTTCTCAAAAAAATGGAATGAAGTTGTTTTTTTCTGCAGAATTAAAATGTTCAAATTGCCATGGTGGATATAATTTTTCTGCGCCAGCAGTTTGTAATGAAAAAGGGGATACCCTTTATTATTTCAATACAGGACTTTATAATATTAATGATAAGGGGCTGTATCCGGCTTATGATCAGGGGCTTTATCAACTCACAAAAAATAAGAAAGATATAGGTAAATACCGGGTGCCATCGTTACGCAACCTTGCCTTTACTGCACCCTATTTTCATGATGGCAGTGCAGAAGATCTGGATGAGGTGATTGATGCTTATGCTTCAGGTGGACGAAATATTTTGGCGGGAGATCATAAAGGAGACGGAAGGACACACCGGGAAAAAAGTAAATTAATAACGGGCTTCCCTATAACTTTGCAACAACGGATGGATTTGATAAATTTTTTGTTTAGTCTTTCTGATTCTGCATTTATTAATAACCCATCAATTGGTAACCCATTTACAAAAGATGAAACAAACGAAAAGGATTATTAAGTTTTTAATTGCAATTTTTTGCTTCTCATCAATCAATAATGCCTGTAACCAAAATCAATCTTCCTCCGGAGATATAGCTGCTTTTGATAAAGAAGCACTGGAGTCTGTTATTACCGGCACAGATAGTTTAAATACTTTTCCTTTTGTGATTGAAAGAGTGAATAATATAAAAGAAGCATTAAATCAGCCAAGGCCCGTACTGCTTTGCAGCGACAGTTTATCCCAACAGCAAAGCCTTGCACAAATAATAGCATTAAACGATTCGGCTTTTACCCAGTTTTTAGCTGAACCCTACTCCAAACTTCCGTTTCGTAATGAAATATTTGGTGTGTACCCTGCAAGAGAAAGCGATCTCACAAACATCAAAGAATTATACAAACTTACAACTACTTACAGGGTGGAGATGTATAACTATGCATTAAATAATACATCCATAGCCCTGGTGGATGTTGAGCAAAAAAAAGTGCTGTATAGTTTTTATTTAAAAGACATGCAACCGGATATTTCTCTATCACTGACAAAACTGGCTATACAGATTGCTGCAGAATCTCCGGAAGTACAACAGGCATTGGGATATAAACCCGATGAAAAAGAAGCCTTAATGGCCGGCACAAAAACCTCATTAAACAGAAGCCGCTGCGAAAGAAGCCGCCATTTATGTGTTGCTCCCACGTTTATAAAAAATGACAAGGCACTCTGGGCAATTGTAGATTTGACTGATCATCGTTTGGTGGGCATCAGATGGACTAACGTGGGAACTACCGGTAAAGCAGCTCCTATGGTAACAGAAAAAAAATTACAGGACGATAAAATAACTTCTTGTTTTTGTGAAGTGGAACAACCCCTGAAGAAAAACGGATGGAGCATGAAGTATATGCTTACAAGCAGCGATGGGTTAAGAATTACTGATGTTTCTTTTAACAACAAAAAAATATTAAGGAGTGCTAAACTGGTTGACTGGCATGTGAGTTATAGCGGAACAGATGGATTTGGTTACAGCGATGCAGTTGGATGTCCTTACTTCAGCCAGTCAGCTGTAATTGCGTGGCAAATCCCCGGCGTTGCAAAGCTTACCGACGATGAAGGTAAGGAAACTGGTTTTGTTTTGGAACAAACCTTCCGCAGTGAAGGATGGCCTTTGCCCTGTAACTATAATTACAGGCAGCGGTTTGAATTTTATAATGATGGCAGATTTAGGGTGGCAGCAGCAAGTATTGGCAGGGGCTGTGGCAATGATGGAACATATCGCCCCGTATTTAGAATTGCTTTTGAAGGAGAGCAGAATAATTTTTATGAATACAACAATGCAGGCTGGATGCAGTGGCAAAATGAGAATTGGCAACAGCAGGGAAGCACTACCAGTTATTCCCCAGATGGATATCAGTATAAAATAGAAAAAAATGATGCTGCAGGATTTTACCTGACTCCGGGAAATGGACAATTTAAGGATGGCGGAAAAGGAGATAACAGTTACACCTATATTACAAAATACAATACAGAAAAGGATGAAGGCGAAAGTGATCTGGTAACCATTGGCCCCTGCTGTAATACAGATTATAAGCAAGGGCCCGAAAAATTTATTGAACCCAAAGCTGAGAACATACAAAACGCATCATTGGTAGTTTGGTATGTGGCCCAGTTAAAAAATAATGATGCAAAAGGGAGTGAATACTGCTGGGCAGAAAGTGTGCTGAAAAATGGTGTGTATTACACTAAAGAATATCCCTGTTTTTGCGGACCTATGTTTACGCCGTTTTATACCAAAAAACCATAGAAATTTTTTTTAAAAAATCAGACTTGTGAAAGTAAAGTATTTGATACCATACAGTTTATTGATTATTGCTTTTTTTTCCTGTAAAGAAGAAGAAGAAGTGGAATATCAGAATAATACCTGTAAACAAAATCCCGCGTTTATTGTAAAATTCGGATACAAACCAGCCTTTTCTTACCTGTCTACATCAGATGAACATACAATGGGTTTAGTGCTGGTTGAAAGTTCGCAGGCCGGGAATGTGACTGCACCGGTAAATAAACAAATGCAGCATCCTTCATGGACTGCAGGAGGTTGGCTGGCACCCATTTTAATTTCTTCGGCTGGTGATATTTACACTTCGCCGGCACCTTTTATAAATATTTTATATAACCCAATAAGCAATAACAATACAATTTATAAAGTAGATGCCAATACAGGTATCATGGATATATTTTATAAATTGCCCGATGCAGATTCTATTAATTCAGAAAATCCATTTGGCATTATTGGAATGGCACTGCTTTGTGAAACGAATACGCTCTATGTGTCTTCATTGGCCGGCTCCATACGCCACAAAGAAAATGGGCGCATTTATGCAATAGATTTATCCAGCAGAAAAATTATTGACCAGTTAAACAATATTGATGCGTTGGGTATGGGGATAAGCTATATTACCGGCAAAAGAAAATTATACTTTGGTACAGGTAGAAATTCAGACGTAATGGAGATCATCCTTAATAAAAAAGGTGCTTTTTCCGGTAAACCAGCATTGGCTTTTACTTTAGCTGATTTAGGAGACAGGGGGGATGATAAAGTTAAAAAAATAAGAACTGATGAAAGGGGCAACCTGTTAATAAATGCCATGGAATTTAATTACAATTTAATTCCCCAAAGAGAAAAACGGGTTAATACTTACCTGTTTACATGGGATGAGGATCAAAAAAAATGGTTATTATCAAAAACAGGTTACTAAAATTGACCTTCTTCCCCATTTATACTTACTTCAATATTGAATATAACAGGTAAGAAAACGTACAGGTAATAAAATAATTCTACAAATTATAGTCATTTACAGTTTATTAAAAGAAATAGTAACATAATAAGATAGGATTTAAAATTTGCATATATAAAAACAACCAATCTCCTGTATTATTGCAAGTTGGACTGATGATTTTGCATATTTATAAGAAGTTTTAAAAAAATTAGCTTTTTTATAAATATTATCTAAGTAATCAAACTGGGCAACTAAAAATACTTGAAACAAATGCTGTAAAAGGTGTTTATCCTCAATATTTAGTAAAATTACGGTGTAAAATAGTTGCGTTTTCCGAAACTTATATTAGATTTGTGATGAAATTATAAATGATTTTTACCTCTATTATTTATTTTTTCTTATCTGAAACCCATAACACAAGAAAATGAAAACTAATTTTACGTCTGTATTGTATGCTATTGTTTTTAACCCCGGCAATGCAATTTCTATTTTCATTTCAGCATTAAAATCTACTCATTTTTTTTATAAAAAAGAGATTTTAAGATCTGCTGGCCTTATATTTCTTTGTTTATCAGGAATGGTTTCCGGCGCCCAGATCTCTGGTATCGTATTCCGTGATTATAATGCCAATGGTAAAAAGGATAATACCTCCTCTTTTAATGAAAGGGGCGAACCAGGTATAATTGTAACGGCATACAATTCTGCTAATACAATTATGGCTTCGTATAAAACATCAGTTGCAGGAAACTATACTTTTCCTGCAAGTGGATCAGCTTATAATGGCACAGAAGGAAGTAATACAGGTTTTATACCTTCAGGCACTGCAGTCAGGATTGAATTTTCAGGTTGGAAAACAGGAGACTTCCCTGCCCCGATTGGAATTGATAATAAAGGAAATGTCCAATTTGCCATTGCACCGGCCTCTTCTATAAGTTTTGCAGTTAATTATCCTGATGAATTTGCACAAACAAATCCAAGGCTTGCAACAAATGTTTACAAAAAAGGACATGCTCCTTTAACTGAGCCTGTAGTTGTATCAGTTGATTATACTGCAAGTGGTGGAAACAAAAATTTTCCGAATATATCTGTTGAAGCAACCCAATCACAACTGGGAGCAACATACGGGCTGGCTCACCATCGTTTATCAAATACTCTTTTTGCCAGCAGCTATCAAAAAAGACATACCTCTTATGGAAGTGCTAACAGTACAGGAGCCATTTATAAAATGGTAAATCCTACTGATAACAGTACAACAGGTACTTCATTATTTGTAGATTTGAATGTTTTATACGGATCAAATGTTGCCGGAAACAATCCACATCCAAACGGCGTAACAGATTTTACAAGAGATGATGCCAGTTATGGCTTGGTAGGTAAAATTGGTTTTGGTGATCTGGACATAAGTGAAGATGGAAAAAACCTGTGGACCATCAACCTTAATGACCGGTATCTATATAAAATTCCACTAGGAAGTGATCCTTATAATCCTGTGGCCCCTGCAGCATCTTGTTTAATCAGCAGGTATCCACTGTGGAATCTATGTGATGCAAATAATAATGGTTTAAAAGATCTTTCAACTGATATTGATATAAGACCATTTGCTATTAAGCCATATCATGGAAAAGTGTATATAGGTGTAATTTGCACAGCGCAATCAACTCCCACTGTTTTCAGTAATTTAACGGCAAGGGTATTTGAATTTGATCCTATTAGCCTGATTTTTACTGAGGTATTAAATTTTCCCTTAAACTATAACAGGGGTAATGGTAATACGAGTGCTACTCCATATCCAAATGGAGTACCGGCCGGGTCGGGTTATACCAATGCCAATGCTGCCAACTGGAGACCATGGAATGATATTTATACAACTGCAGCTACTTTTAAATGGAGTTGGTATGATGCGTCATGGAGAGAAGGTGGATATTCGCAACCCATTTTTGCCGGACTTGATTTTGATGATACAGGAAATATGATCATTGGCCTTCGTGATCGTTTTGGCGATATGCTTGGAGACGGTGTTTATGACCCGGGAGGTAATATATTGATGGAAGCAGATGGTAATGGTGATTTAGTACGTGCTGTATTAAACGGCGCTGGTACTGGCTGGAATTTCATTACAAGCGAAGCCACTAATGGAACTGAGTTTTTTGTAGATGATAACTTTGGTAGTTTGCACGAAGAAACATCGATGGGTGGATTAGCCATATATCATGGAGCCGGGCATATTATTAGTACAACTATGGACCCGGTAAGTAATTTGTCTGGTGGTTTTGACTGGACAAGGTTTTCTGATGGAAAACTGGATAGAAGTTACGAAGTTATCCGCCGGGCATCAGGTGATGCAATTACCTCACATATGTTTGCAAAAGCAAATGCATTGGGCGAAATTGAATTGCTTTCAAGCGTTGAGCAAATACAAATAGGTAACCGTATTTGGAACGATATCAATAAAAATGGAATCCAGGATGCGGATGAACCCGGCATTCCCAATGTAGTAATACAATTAACATCGCCTGGAGCAGATTTGATTTTGGGTACAGCTGATGATATCATTCTTGCTACCACCACCTCTGATATAAATGGCGATTATAATTTTAAAACACTAAGTATTCAGGATAGCCGTAAACCAATTAATTGGACCGGAAGCAATGATATTTTACCTGGTTTTGATTACCAGGTCCGTATTGCCACAAACCAGATCGCTTTAACTACTCCCGGATTATCGATAACACAATTTGATATGGGTACAAAAGACAATATCGATAATGATGGTAAACCTCAATCAATTGGTATAAATAATTACTCCCTTGTAACTATTAATACTTTTAATACCATACAGGATTTAGATTTTGGTTTTGGGAAACCTATAGTCATACTACCGTTAAAACTTCAAAATTTCAGTGCACAACCACAGGGCAATAATGTAATATTAAACTGGGTGATAAATGAAGAAACTGATGCAGCAAATTACGAAGTAGAGTATAGTAAGGATGGAGTTGGCTTTATTAGTATAGGTTCTGTAACTGCAAACAAAAGCCACAATTATAATTTTTTACATACCTCACCAATTAAAGGTATCAATTATTATCGTTTAAAATTAATTGATAAAGAAGGTAAAGCAAATTACAGCGAAATCCGGATTGTAAATTTTGGTAAAATGGTAAGTATTTCAATATTTCCAAACCCTACAACAGATTTTGTTAACATTACCCTGGCTGCAGGAATGATAAATAAGCCTGTCGCAATAAGTGTAATTGCAATGGATGGTAAAGTTTTACTGGCACAAAAAACTGCAATAGCCAACCAGACAGAAACTATAAATTTGCACCGAATAGCCAGTGGTAAATACATTGTGAGCATTTTATCAGGCAAT
>JAYTOF010000300.1:0-25572 GCA_043747955.1 Chitinophagaceae bacterium | reverse complement strand
GCCCGGGTGTTTCAGCAACCGGTTTATTTACAGCTGCCCTGGCCGGCATTGGTACGCACACTATTAAATTTACTTTTACTTCAACTGCAGGTGGCTGTGTTGATACCATGAGCAATACGATAAAAGTGCTGGATACTGCTTCTGCCAGGTTTAGTTATGTTTCGCCGATTTGTGAAGGTAATGCAGGTACTTTTACCGAAACATCAACAGCACCGGCATCTGTTTCAATGACCAATACCACCTGGAATTTTAATGATGGATCACCTTTGGAAAATCATGCACCCGGTTCAACATTTACACATATTTTCCCGGCTGCCGGTACTTACCCTGTTACCATGTATAATACTTCTTCATTTGGATGCAACAGCACTGTATTAACCAAACCGGTTACTGTTAGTCCGAGACCTGTTCCAAATTTCGGGCTTGACAAACCAAGTTATTGTATACCAAATGCTGTAGTTAGCTTTAATAATACGTCTTTCGTTGCAGATGGAAGTTCAATGACTTATTTATGGGATTTTGGAGATGGGTCAAATACATCAACTGCTTTTAATCCCGCTCCACATTGGTATATTGGTACAGGACCTTACAATGTAAATTTAAAGGTAACCAGCGGTATTGGTTGTATACATGACACTACTATTATTGTGAACACCATTCATCCACAGCCTAAAGCCGGTTTTACTATCAATAAGCCGGGAATTTGTATTGGTGATGATGTAACATTTACCGATAACACTGATGGAAAAGATGGTACAGTAAATCAATGGCATTGGGTTATGGGAGACGGGTCTATCAGAACAACTGGTACCGTAACTTATACTTACAGTAATGCCAATACTTTTAATGTTGTTTTATATTCTGTTAACAGCCATGGTTGTAACAGTGATACCGTAACCAAACCATTTACAGTATACCCTTATCCAACAGTTAATGCCGGTCCCGACAGGTTTATTCTGGAAGGTGGTTCAATTGTATTGCAACCGGTGGTTACAGGTAATGACCTTCAGTTTTTATGGACGCCTGATCTGTATTTTGTTGATAACAAAATAGAAAAAGCAAGAATAAACAGGCCCTTAACGGATATGACCTATACCCTTACCGTTACAGCAAGAGGTGGATGTTCATTTAGTGATATTGTATTTGTGAAGCTGTTAAAATTTCCTAAAATACCTAACACCTTTACGCCCAATAACGATGGTATCAATGACACCTGGAGAATAGATTATTTAAATACATACCCCGATAACAGGGTACAGGTATTTACCAGAACTGGTCAGTTGGTATTTGAGTCAAGGGGTTATGATACACCCTGGAATGGAACCATAAAAGGTAAGCCATTACCATTTGATACTTATTATTATATTATTGAACCAGGTAACGGACGAGACCCTATAACAGGGTATGTTACTATTATTAAATAACAGATCATGTACAACGATGAGCATTTTCATATCGTTGTACATTCATAATGAACATGATCATTTTTTTAAAGTATTGTTTTTTATACAATAAAATTACATTGCATACCAAAGTGAAAAAAGCTGAAAGCATGAAGAAAAATTTTCTGATAACCGCAATTTGTTGCCTTATTAGCATTGCAGCCATGTGCCAGGCAAAACCATTTTATACTCAGTATGTTTTAAACAATTATATTCTTAATCCGGCTATTACCGGAATAGAAAATTATACTGATGTAAAATTGAGTTACCGAAACCAATGGGCCGGAATAGAAGGCGCACCGGTAACCACTTATTTTAGTATTCATGGACCATTGGGTAAAAGAGATTTACGAACCAATGCTACTTCTTTCAAGGTACCGGGCGATAATCCTGCCGGACCAAAAGCATGGGATGAATACGCTGTATCACAATCTCATCATGGCATTGGCCTCACTGCTATTAATGACAAGGCAGGTTATATAAGCCGCTGGTCAATTGCGGCCAATTATGCTTTTCATAAACCATTAAGTGCAAAAACCAGTTTATCAGCGGGTATTAGTGCAGGGATAACCAGTGTAAGTTTAGACAGGTCGAAAATTGAATGGGGAAACCTGGATCCTAACGATCCTGCGATCGGACTCAGTAATGGGGATATAAAAAAGATAAAACCTGAAATTGGTGCCGGTATCTGGTTATATTCTGCAAGATATTTTGTTGGGGTATCTTTATTAAATATTATCCCGGGTAAAGCTAAATTTGTAACAGATGATAAGTATGGTACTTATTATACGCCCAATTATTTCGCAACAGCCGGATATAAATTTGCGCTCACAGAAGATATATCTGCTCTGCCATCGGTAATGGTTCAATATTGGCAGCCCCAGTTAACAGGGGTTCATGCTAATCTAAAAATTCAATACCAGGATTTCTTATGGATAGGGGGCAGCTATCGATTTGCAGACCTGGTTGGCGGATATTCAGGTATGATAGGTGTTAATGTTTCCAATACTTTTAACATAAGTTATGCCTACGAAAATGCAACTTCTTCCCGTTTACAAACTTATACAAAGGGCACGCATGAAGTGGTGCTTGGCTTTTTGTTAGGCAATAAATACAAAGAGACCTGCCCTCGCTGTGCCTGGTAGTTTACTCTTTGCAAATAATAACGAAAATAAAATTTGTTAAAAACCGGTTGTGATGCTGTTGATAAAAAAGACGGATTAATTTATAATACTGCAGTTACTGTTGTGCAGGTAATATTTTTCTTAAGCTGAGGTTGCTGGTATCAAATTTATGGGAAAGAGAATCAGAAATGATTTCTTTTGTTGTCAAAATCAATTCAGGTTGTAATATCCACTGGCCATTGTTAAAACTAAGGTGATATACTTTTACAGAAGATGATCTGGTACCGGAACTTTCTTCCCGGATTATTATTTGTTTTGAAGCATCATTTTCCTGAATAGTAACCGGCATAATAAAAATCTGTTCTGCAGGCTTTTTAGCCTCATTGGTAATCAGATTAATTTTTTCGGGTGCCAGCGCTGCCTTTTTTACCACATTTTCAATAACGGGTTGTTTTAATTCGGTTTTTTTACCAAAAAAAGCCGCTTCTTTCTTCTCCAGTAAAATACTTTTCCCAAAATTAATATCAGAAACTAAATAATTATTAAATGGCAAAAAAAGCATCGACGCCGAATTATTTAAGGGTGCCGGAGTATTACTGCTGTTAAATATTATTACTGATGAAAACAGAAAAAATAAAATCAATCCGGTTAACGCTGCAACAAAATTAAAACGGAAGGGTTGATTCAGGATTTTATCATCTGTGAAATACTGAATGCGCTGTAGTAAATATTTTTTCCGGTTAACAGCAGCAAGCTGAAAATCAGGAATAGGTTGTTTCATCTTTTCTGCCTGCAATAAAGTTTCGGCATAAAGGGAAGGGGCATATTCAAATGATATTACCTGCAGATCACAGTTCTTCTCTCTTTCCAGTCTTATTTTTTTGCAGATACGGGAAACAAATGGATTAAAGAAGAAGATTGTTTCTGCGGTTATTAAAAACCAGTTGAGTAGGTAATCATTTGTACGGATATGTGTTAACTCATGCAGGATAAGGGTTTCAGCCTGTTGTGTGCTGATGTTATTCATCAACACTACCGGTAATAAAATGACCGGTTTTAAAAATCCAAACGTAACAGGTGTATTGATTGAATTACTTAACCAGAGTTTTACTTTTCTTTTTATACCAAACTGGTATGCTTTTAATTCAGTGAAAAGTTTCAATTCAACGGAAGGTTTTTGCAGACCCGTTTTGTATTGTATTTTAAAATGATGCCAGCTGAAAATAGCCTTTATTAATTTATATCCAATTACGAAAAGGTACAGGCTGAATATCCAGGGCGTAACCGATTGAAACTTATCATTACCTAAATAACCGGTAATTGTTTTAGTAATAGCAGCAAGATTCCCCGGTTGGGCAATTTCAAAAAAGTAGGTAAAAAAAGTAAAGGCAAATAAAATCAGCTGAGTAGCAAGGGCAGTGTATAAAAAATTTCTTTTTGCAAGCGGAGCATTATTTCTGCCAATGAGTTTATTTATGCAACTGTATACAAAAAATAAAAGCGCAGCCTGCCAGAAGCTATGTAACAAGGCCATGCAGAAACTATATGAAAACTGAACCATAAGCGCTTAACCGTTTAGAGCCTGCCTGCCGGTAGGCAGGTTTCAGTTATTTAAATTTACTTGTCTTTTTTAAGTTGGTTGATCAGTTGCTGTATTTTTTCAAGTTCTTCTTCGCTGGCATCATGTCCACCCAAAGCCTGCAGTACTAAATCTGATGATGATCCTGCAAATAATGTATTGATCATTTTATTCAGAAATTGCTGTTGTGTTTTTTCCCGGGTAACAGCCGGTTGATAAATATGTGTCTTGTTACGCTCGTCCCTGGTTACCAGGCCTTTTTCAAACATGATCTGCATCAGTTTTAGGGTAGTGGTATAACCTGCATCCTTGGTTTTCAGTAACTCTTCATGTACGATACGAACTGTTGCGGCTTTTTCATTCCACAGCACCTGCAGTATTTCCAGTTCACTTTCAGTGGGCCTGGTATTTTTAATTAATGTCATAGTACGAGTGTTTTCGTAAGGCAATGTACGAATTTAGTTGTAAATAACAAATCCGTTTAAATAAATTTTTGAAGAATTAACTTTTGGGCTTGGATACCAAATTCAGGATACGGGATACAGGATACAGGATACCGGATACAGGATACTGGATACTTGATACAGAACAGAGCTTAAGTTTAGAAAATCTATCCAATATTTTTAATGCATCCGGGATCCTGTTTCTTTCTATAAAAAAAGCCCCACTGTAAAAAGCAGGGCTGATAAGGTATATTTTAATTTTACTTTTCGGTATTCTTAATATTCAGTTCAGCTCCACCCAAAACATCAAGCAATGCTTTGTATTTAGCCGTTACTTCTGTAGTTTGTTCTTTCTCATTCAACAATAATTTGCCTTTTGATAAAGCAAGAGAAAAATTATCTTTTTCAATTAATTTATCGGCAACCAAAGCTTCAATAAGCTTGTCAGTTGGAACTTTAAGGGCATCAGCATCAGCAGTCACCGTCAAATTCATCATGTTTGAACTGTCAGTTTTAATGATTGAAATTTCTTTGGTCATTTCTGGCATTTTATGTTTTGCTGTTGATGTTCCATACATAGCTGCAAGGGTAGGAGCAATAACCAAACTTACAATACTCATCAGTTTGATCAGTATATTCATTGATGGGCCTGATGTATCTTTAAATGGATCACCTACTGTATCACCTGTTACTGAAGCTTTATGTGGTTCTGATTTTTTATAAAACATCTCTCCATTGATCTCCACACCTTTTTCAAAAGATTTTTTTGCATTATCCCAGGCACCACCTGCATTGTTCATAAACATACCCATTAACACACCACTCACAGTAGCACCGGCTAAAAAGCCTCCCAATACTTCGGGGCCAAAAGAAAAACCAATGATTAATGGCGATAATAAAGCTATGGCTCCGGGCAGCATCATCTTTTTTAAAGAGGCTTCGGTAGAAATGGCAACACATTTATCATACTCCGGTTTGCCGGTACCTTCCATAATACCCGGAATAGTTCGGAACTGTCTCCTTACTTCTTCAACCATTGCCATTGCCGCTTCGCCTACGGCACGGATGGCTAATGATGAAAATATAAACGGGATCATGCCACCTACAAATAATCCAGCTAAAACAGGCGCTTTGTAAATGTCAATACCTTCAATACCACTGATACCCACAAAGGCTGCAAATAAAGCCAGGGCCGTTAATGCAGCTGATGCAATGGCAAATCCTTTGCCGGTAGCGGCTGTGGTATTACCCACGGCATCTAATATATCTGTCTTTTCACGAACTTCTTTTGGCAATTCACTCATTTCTGCAATACCACCTGCATTATCTGCAATAGGCCCAAAGGCATCAATTGCCAATTGCATCGCAGTAGTTGCCATCATTCCGGCAGCAGCAATGGCCACCCCGTATAAACCTGCACACCAGTAACTCATATATATACCACTTGCCAAAACTAAAATTGGTAAAAAAGTACTTTCCATACCCATTGCCAAACCACCAATGATATTGGTAGCATGCCCTGTGCCTGATTGACGGACAATGGTGTTCACCGGTCGCTTTCCCATGGCAGTATAATACTCCGTGATCATACTCATAAGCGTACCAACTATCAACCCAACCATGATAGCACCAAAGATGCCGTTCTTAGTGAACTCATGTCCACGAAGGGTCATGGTTTCGGGCATTAAAAAATTTACCAGGAAATAAGAAGCAACTGCTGTCAATACAATTGAACCCCAGTTACCCATGTTCAATGCTTTTTGTACCGGTGCAGTACTTAAACCTGCACCCTCACTTATCTTTACAAAGAAAGTCCCGATGATTGAAAATAAAATACCCATTGCGGCTATCAGCATTGGTAAAAGTATAGGTGACATGCCATGGAAATTATCGGTCATAGCATTGGTTTCTCTTCCCAAAACCATGGTTGCTAAAACGGTAGCAACATAAGAACCGAACAGATCGGCACCCATGCCAGCCACATCACCCACATTATCACCTACATTATCGGCAATAGTGGCCGGGTTACGTGGATCATCTTCAGGGATACCGGCTTCCACTTTACCTACCAGGTCAGCACCCACATCAGCAGCCTTTGTGTAAATACCACCACCAACTCTTGCAAATAATGCAATTGATTCGGCACCTAAACTAAAGCCCGTTAAAATTTCTATGGTACGCTCCATTTCGATGCTATCAACTGCAGCATGCGGAGCAAAGATCATTTTTAAAATAATAAACAAACCTCCCAGGCCCAACACGGCTAAACCGGCAACACCCAAACCCATTACACTACCGCCTGTGAAAGACACTTTAAGTGCTTTAGATAAACTGGTACGGGCAGCCTGTGCTGTACGTACATTGGCCCTGGTAGCTACTTTCATACCAATAAAGCCGGCAGTTGCACTAAAGAAAGCGCCTGCAATAAATGCAATGGCAATGGCCCAATGGCTGTTGGGATTGCTGTAACCCATAACACCCAATAATAAAGCACCAATGATAACAAAATAGGCCAGAATTTTATATTCAGCTTTTAAAAAAGCCATGGCTCCTTCAGCAATATAAGTGCTGATCTCCTTCATACGTTCATTACCTGCATCCTGTTTGGAAACCCATGCAAACTTTATGAAAGTATATAAAAGGCCTACAATGCCCATTGCCGGGATAACATAAATCAAATTGTCCATAAGTTAAAGTTGTTCTGATTTTTGGAGGGCAAAAATAGGGTAAAAGGGCTAAATTCTGATATAAAGCATAGTTTAATTGAATTAAGCTGAAAGAAAATTAAAGATTTTAGTAAACTATGCACTGATCTGTTTAAAAGCATCGCTTAAACAGGTAGATAAATCTCCGGCAATCATAGCTTCAGTGGAATATTTAGTTTCAGCATAATTTCCGGCAAGGCCATGTAAATAAACACCAAATAAAGCAGATTCAAGAGGAGTGTACCCCTGTGCCAATAACCCTGTAATAATTCCGGTTAATACATCACCGCTGCCCGCCGTAGCCATGCCGGCATTACCTGTGCTGTTAAAGAAGCCCTTATCCCCGGGGGTACCAATAAAACAAAAATGACCTTTTAAAACAATAATAATATTATGTTCTTTAGATTTTTGTTGGGCTAACTCTATACGTTCAAAATCATTTTCTGGTTTTCCAAAAAGCCGATCAAATTCTTTTGGATGGGGTGTTATTATTGATGAGGAAGGAATTGCTTTTAATAATGTTTTATGATCAGCAATTATATTTAAGGCATCTGCATCAATAACCATTGGCGTTTTTACTTTTTCAAAAATTCCGGTCAACAACTTTTTATGAGATGGATACCTGCCCATACCCGGGCCAATTCCGACAGCATTACATTTTTCAATTTCCGGGGCGGATAAAAGGTAATCTTCACCGGCAACAAAACACATAGCTTCCGGCACAGCAGTTTGTAAAATATCGTATCCGCATTTTGGTATAAAGGATGTTAGTTTACCTGCACCACTTCGTAAACAGGCATGCGATGAAAGGATGGCTGCACCCATCATTCCATAAGATCCACAAAGGAGTGCAGCGTGTCCATAAGTTCCTTTGTTAGCAAATTTTGAACGGGGTTTGTATATTGTTTTGATAAGATCTTTATCAGTTAATTCAAAGTCTGCTGTTTCATTATTCTCAAATGCAGGATGTAACCCGATATGTAAAAGATGTACTTCACCGCAATAGTTTTCATTCTCAGGTAATAAAAAAGCCAGTTTATAATTTTGAAAGGTCAGCGTATGGTGTGCATGAATGATGGTATTGTTTTTTGAGGTTTTATATGAAAACAACCCGGTTGGCATATCAATGGAAATTATTGAAGCATTTGAACTATTGATATGGTTTACCAATAATTCAGTGATTCCTTCCAATGGCTTATGTAACCCACAGCCAATTATGGTATCAATGATTATATCTTCTTTTTCAATTGCAGGAAAAAATTCAGGTGATTGTATAAAATGTATATCTGTGCTAACCTGGTGAAGTCTTTCCAGGTTACTTTGAAAATTATCAGTGCCGATCTTCCCAAATTCAAGAATATACACAGTAGCCCTGCAATTATTTTGTATAAGTAATCTTGCAATGGCCAATCCATCTGCGCCATTATTGCCCTTGCCGCAAAAAACACGAAAATGGTTTTGAGCATAATTGTTTTTTATTAACCAGCGGTAACAGGCAGCGGCAGCACGTTCCATCAGGTCAAGGGAACTGATTGGTTCATTAGCGATAGTAAAAGCATCCCATTCTTTTATTTGTGCCGGAGTAAAAATTTTCATGTAATGAAGTTACAAAACTATTATCTATACTGAATTGTGTGTGGAATTTTCAGGGACAGATACGCTAATATGAGTAAGTTATTTGAAAAAGTATAAGTAGCCTTTTCGTAATATTTAATTAGGAAAATTGGTTATTATTATCTTATGAAGCAAGCTGGAATCTTTATGAATTTCTTGTAGTATAATTACCGGTTATTTGTAGTATAAAATTCTGGTTTTAAATAAATTTATAATTAAAAAAATAAACTGCAATATTAATTATATAGTATGCGTTGTAATAGTTGATTATAAGTATATTATATCCTAATTAAAGTTAACCATACCTATCATTCCATTATATACTATGAAAATTTTTACCAAGATTATTTTATTAATCATACCTGTTATTTTTTCTGCCCTTTTTTCATTTTCCCAAACGAGTTGGAAAGGGACTACCAGTACTAACTGGTCAATTGCTTCCAATTGGACCAATGGTGTGCCAACTGCGGCAAAGGATGCCATTTTGGGAGATGCAAATTTTACAGGCCCCAATCAACCGACAGTTAATACCACTAGTTCCTGTAAATCACTAACCATTGGTGGTGTTATTAATACAACAATTGCTGCAAACAGAAACCTTACTGTTTCTGGAAATATTTTAATAAACCCAAATGGTATCATTAATCAGGGCAGTTCAACCCTTTCCTTAACCGGGTCCTGGACAAATAATAATTCTTATATTTATTCTAATAACAATGCCCTGGTATTATTTTCCGGTGTGAACCAATCCATAAATGGCACTTCGGTTACTATTTTTAGAAAGCTGACTGTTAATGCCGGAAGTACTTTGACGATGAATATTAATTTTTCTACAAATAATATTTTTACGGTAAACGGAACCATTAATCCTAATAATTCACCCACGTATATTGCAAGTCCTTCAACAATGACACTGAATTCGGGAGGTAAGCTTTTGGTTTATGCTGCCACATTTGCAGGTAATTACACGGTTAATCCAACAATCAGATCAGGCAGTAAAATTGAATATGCGTCCAGTTTAATCAATCAAACTGTAAGCAGCAGTTTAACATATGCAACTTTGATCATCAGCGGTACCACCACAAAATCATTAGCTGCAAATCTGCCTTCATTGCTTTCCACTCCAACAACCCAGGGTAATGTTTATGTAAATGGCGGTACTTTTGATTTATTAACTTTTACAGCAAACCGGGGTACTTCAACAGCCGGTGGAAATTTTGAAGTAGCTAATGGCTGCATATTAAAAATCGGGGGAACTAATGGTTTTCCTGCGAATTATGCCGGTAAGGTTTTGCAATTAGCCAGCACCGTACAATATTATGGAAGCAATCAAACGGTAACAGCAGTTACTTATGGTAATATTATCTTGAGCAGTTCAGCAGGCGCAGTAACGAAAACCATGCCTGGCACAGCATTCACAGTTGAAGGCGATTTTACCAGTACCCTGGGTTCCGGTAGTTCAGTATCCTATACGGCAGCATCGGCCATAACCATTAACGGTGACCTGAATATAGGTACAGGAACCAGTTTTTCGGGAGCTTCATTTTCTCATAATCTTGCAGGAAACTGGATTAATAACGGAACTTTTACCGGTGCAACCAGTACCATTACAATGACGGGTGCCGGTAGTACAATAAGTGGCACAGGAGTTCATAATTATAATAATCTTACAATAACGGTATCTAATATCTCGGCTGCTTCAACGAGCAACCTTACCCTGTCTGGTAATTTAATAACAACAGGTGCCGGCGAATTTACACATATTAACGGAGGGGCCATAACAATGACCGGTGCTTCTAAAACGATCAGTGGTACAAATGTTATTTTGTCGAACCTGACGGTAAGTGGAACGATATCGACAGCAAATTCATTATTTATTACGGGCAACCTGACTGTTTCAGGATCTTTTACTGCCAGTACTGGTAATATTACCATGAGTGGCAGCTCAAAAACAATAACAGGAGCCGGTACCATTGGGTTTTATGCATTAACTGCATCAGGAACTTTATCAGCAAATGCATCTTTTACAATTGCCAGTTCTTTGGATGTTAGTGGAAGTCTTTCTGCTACTGCAGGCACGGCAACATTTACCAATTCATCAGATTTAAATGGAACGGCAAATCTTTTTAATGTCAGCATCAACGGTACTTCACTTACTTTATCTGCCAATTCGGTATTGGGTATTGCCAATACATTTACGATCACAGCAGGTACTTTAAATGTAATATCCAATACTTCCAATACGGTTAACTTTAACGGAACCGGTGCTCAAACGGTAAATGCAATATCTTATAATCACCTTATTTTATCAAACGGGAATACGAAAACTGCTGCCGGGGCAATTACAACAAACGGCGACATTACCATTAATACAGGTACCACTTTTTCAGGCGGTTCAAACATTATACAGGTATATGGTAACTGGGTTAACAGCGGAACTTTTACTGCCGGTACCTGCACGGTTCAATTCAGGGGGGCATCAAATAAAACAATAACCGGAACAACAACTTTTAATGTTTTAACCATTAATAAAACTTCATCAACCAATACCATCAGTTTAAATAATAATGTAACGGTACCTACATTAAATATGACTACGGGCACATTATTAACAGGAGCTAATACCATTACTATAACTTCAACCAGAACGGGTACCGGTATTATTTTGGGAACCATAACCAGAACACATAGTTTTTCAATTGCAACGGCATACGAATTTGAAGGCCCTAATAATAGGATAACATTTGCTGCAGCGGCTGGTGTAACTTCTGTTACTGTTTTTGTGGGAATTGGTTCGATAAGTGATTTTCCAAATGGGGGATCAATTAACAGGGTCTATGATATAACGGTGCCGGCCGGCACTTATACGGCAACATTACGGTTACATTATGAGGATGTTGAATTAAATGGTAATAACGAAACTGCCATGCAGTTATGGAGATTTAATGGAGCTGTTTGGGGAGCTTCGGGAAAAACAGGAAATAATACTACCTCCAATTATGTAGAACAAAGCGGTTTAAACAATATTACCAACCGATGGACCTGTTCTGATGCACCCGGTGTGGTAAGATGGAATGGATCTGTTAGTACAGCATGGAACAATGCGGCTAACTGGACGACAGTTTCCGGTACACCTTCCATGCCACCGGCAGCAATTGATATTGTTCAGGTAGGAACCGCTGCTTTTACAAATCAACCTACCATAAGCACCATAATAGCTGTAAAAAGTATTGTATTTGGAAGTGTACAAGCTGCAACATTAACCATGGGTTCGGGCGGAACGCTTACAACCAGTGGTAATATAAATGGCAGCTGGTCGGCAAATGCCGTACATATAATTAATGCTGGTAATCAGAATATAAATGTAAATGGAGATCTTACTTTAAGTAATGGTAGCAGTAACAGATCAATAGATCTGCTAATCGGAACCGGTACAGTTACCATAGCCGGTTCATTAACTCAAACAGGTGGGGCCAATGTAACATATAGCGGAGCAGGTTCATTAAACATAAAAACAGATTATATATACAGCAGTGGCAGTTTTACAGCAGGTTCGGGAACAGTAGCATATTCAGGTACCGGTTCACAAACTATAGCACCTTTAATTTATAATCATCTTACAGTAAATAAAGCAACCGGTATTGCCCAGGTAAATACGGGTTCTACCATTGGGGGTGATCTTATGGTTTCTGCTGGTGAACTTAATATAAATGCAGATATAACGGTAACCGGGAATACTACTATAAGTTCGGGAGCTATAATAGATGCAGATGCCGTTATTTTAAATATAGGCGGAAACTGGACCAATACCGGAACTTTTAATCCCGGTACCGGAAAAGTTATTTTTAATGGAACCGGAACTCAAAACATATCAGCAACTTCTTTTAATAATATAACCGTAAATAAATCAGCAGGTGCTGCCATACTAACCGGTAATTCAACAGTTAATGGAAATCTTACTTTGCAAGCCGGAACATTTGATCTTTCAACTTATAACTGTAACCGGGTATCAGCAGGAGGTATCCTAACCCTTTCGAATAGTACCAATTTAAACCTGGCCGGGTCAGCTAATTTTCCGGCAAATTTTGCAATCAATACTTTGGGTAATTCGGGTACTGTATTGTATAACGGATCAGGGGTACAAACGGTTGCAAGTTTATCTTATGGTAATTTAACTTTTAGTAATGGAGGCTCCAATTCAAAAACATTATCTGCATCTGTTACCGTAAATGGCGATATATCAATCAGCAGCGGATCTACACTGCATTCAGGCGGTTTTACCATTACACTTATTGGTAACTGGACCAATGGCGGAACATTTACGCCTTCATCTGGAACAGTGATATTAAATGGCGTTGCAAAAACCATTACAGGAAATACAATATTTAACCATATCACCGTCAATGGCAGTTATATAGTTGCTGATAATGATATTGTTTATAATGGATTAATTCATGTTACGGCTACCGGTAGCTTTAGTGCAGGTGCCGGATTGGCAACAGTAAATGGTGACTTAACTAACAGAGGGACACTTACCAGTACCGGTACAACAACATTTACCGGAACAGTTTTACAAACCCTGAGACTTATTAATGCTTTAAGTTCTAGTTCTACGGGTATTGTAAACTTTAATGGTAATATTTCGCCTGTAATGAACTCTACCAGTTCGCCACAATTTGCCACACTTAATATTAATAATACTGCCGGTGTAAACCCAAGTATTGGATGGACAGTTTTTGTGGCAATGAATATAAGCAGCGGAGGCATATTTAATGGAGGTGTTTCAACCCATACCATTTATGGTAACTTTACCAATGCCGGAACAATTACAAGTACGGGTACTTTAAATTTCACTCCTTTATCAGCTAAAACAATAAATTTTGGCAGCAGTGGATTCTCCAGTACAGGAACAGTTAATTTTGGAGGATCCGGTGCTATAACTATTGCCGGAACAGCAGGGTCTCTTAATAATGTAATAATTGCAAATACCAATGCATCGGGCATTACACCAGTTTCAAACTGGATCATGACGGGCAAATTTTCTATTAACAGTAATGCTATATTTAATGCCACATCATTTTCTTATACAGTTGGCACTGATATTGAAAGTGATGGTACTTTAAACGGGGGCACATCTACTTTTACCATGAATTCAATTTCCGGAATTTTAACCGGAAGTCCAACCACTTTATTTAATCATTTTACTATTGGTACCGCTGCAGATGTTACGGCTATTTCAGATTTTTCCGTTACAGGTAACTATACCAATAATGGTACTTATGATGGTATTTTAGGTAATTTAATCATGACAGGAAGTGCAAATACAACAATTGGCGGAACACCGGTATCAACTGCCTTATCACAGCTTATTATTGCAAAAACAGGTGGTGCTATGGTTTCCATGGCAGTTAGTATATCGGCTTCATATATTTTATATATTCAAACGGGAAGCTTATTTACTTCTACTTTTGGTATAACACAGGATGTGATTGGAGGTTTTTTGATCATTGATGACGGAGCCACATTAAGATTAGGGGGAACAAACTCTTTACCAGCATTTAGTGGATATGGATTAGATGCTAACAGTAATGTAGATTATGCCGGAACAACACAATCAATTGCCAATGCAGCGGTTTATGGTAATCTATGGATCACGGCTGCAGGAAATAAAAATGCTATCGTAACCTTTACCACACTTGGCAACTTCACTTTATCTGCAGGTACCTTTACATCTTCAATAACTGTTACTCATTATATTGGAGGCAACTGGTTAATGAGCGGTGGTACATTTACCAATACAAATATCAGCATACAAATGAACGGCACGGCTGCTCAAACGATCAGCAGTACAGGGGCATTTAAAAATTTGATCATTAATAAAACTACCGGCTTGGCAAGCCTTGCTTCTAATATAACTGTAAACAATACATTAACATTAACCAGCGGAAAAATTGATTTGACTGGGTTCAATCTTACCATTATACCCGGCGGAACAATTTCCGGAGCAACAGCTGCAAAATATGTTATTGCAGAAGCGGCAGGTTTGCTGATACAGCAGGTTGCGGCTGCCGGTACTAAAGTTTTCCCTGTAGGTACAACAGCTGATTATGTACCTGCAACAATTGCATTAACAGGTGGCTCAACAACTGATAATTTCAGGGTGAGGGTCATGAATTTTGTTTATAACCAGGGTACCAATGGTTTTGTATTATCCAATTTTATAGTGAATAATACCTGGTTTATTTCTGAAGAAACTGCCGGGGGGTCAACTGCTACAGTAACCCTGCAATGGCCGGCTTCACTGGAATTAGCCGGATTTACACGTTCTCAAAGCCGTGTAAGCCAGTCAAGCGGGGCAGCCTGGACCTTTGGCCCTCTTTCTCCGGCAGCAGGTGCCGATCCATATACTTCCAATAAAACCGGGGTAACGGGCTTTAATGCTTTTTCTGTTTTAAATAATGTGGTTGTATTAGGTGTTTCCTGGTTACAGATCAATGGCAAAAATAAAAACGGAGATAATTATATCAACTGGAGTGTAACTAATGAGCGGGCTGATAACAGTTATATTATTGAGTATTCAGTAAACGGTACAAATTTTTCTGAGATAGGAAATGTAGCAGGGAAAGGCAGCCTTGCTTCCTCCAATTCCTATTTATTTATTCATAAAAACATAACTGGTACGATAAGTTATTACCGGATAAAACATATGGATAACAATGGCAGTTATACTTATTCACCCATTATAAAAATCAGTACAGATAAAACGGGGTTGATTAATAACTTAAGCATCAGTCCAAACCCTGTAATAACAAACGCCTATTTAAAATTTGAATCTTCTGTTGCAACTAAATTAAACATCCTGCTCATAGATAATAACGGAAAATTTTTGAGTGAGCAAAAGAGCAATATACAAAGCGGAACGAATACGATCACGCTGGACCTCACTCGTTTTAGTTCAGGTGTATATTTTATTCATGTAATAGAAGAAAATGGAACAAAGCATATTATGAAATTATTAAAGAAATAATACAGCTTATTTTTTCAAAACGATTACATAATAAGTTGATCATTTTGTTAGGGATTTTTTTAACTATAATCTTTCCAGGTTTTGTTTGGTTAATTCACTTATTGTATTTCCGGTGTTAAGGGTAGCCGAAGGTTCAAATAACAGGATATGTACTTCTTCCTGGGCTACAGGTTTATGTTCAATACCCTTTGGGACTATTAAAAATTCACCTGCATTCATTTCGATGGTCTTATCCCTTAATTCCATATTGAACCTGCCCTTTATCACCAGGAATAATTCATCTTCATGATCGTGTTTGTGCCAGATAAATTCACCTTTCAGTTTAACGGCTTTTACATGCTGGTTGTTTAATTCGCCAATGATCCTGGGATTACAGTAATCATTAAATAAGGAAAATTTTTCGGCAAGGTTTACTTTTTGCATATCATTTATTTTGAGAGAGCGTTAGTAATTTATCATGTAATAAAAGAACTTGGGGCAATAACATTTCCTGCTCATCATTTGTAATAACAAAATTGCAAAGCCGCATTTTTATTGATTCATCCAATTGGTTATCCATCCTTGTAATAGCTTCTTCCCGGGTGATACCATCACGTTTCATAGTACGTTGTATGCGTAATGGGGCAGGGGCTGTTACACCAATTACATAATCCAAATATACCTGGGCCCCACTTTCAAAAATAAGTGCGGCTTCTTTTATGCTATAGGCTGAAGTTTGTTTTTTCATCCAGCTTTCAGCATCTTTTAAAGTTGCCGGATGAACAAAAGAATTAAGAAATGCTAATTTTTCGGGAGATTTAAAAACGATATCTGCAAGGTATTTTTTATCTAATTTTCCATTTTTATAAACTTCATCTCCAAATTGCTGCAGAACTTTTAGTTTTAATTCTTCATCTTCATTCAATAATCTTTTAGCTCCATCATCGGCATAATAAACGGGTATGCCCAATACTTCAAATACTTTGGCTACGGTGCTTTTGCCGCTGCCAATGCCACCTGTGATGCCAATTCTCAGCATAGATTATTTGGTTAATCTGTGATTCAGGATCCAAGATCTGATAACTTATACTGCATCTCTTATCTGCATCCAGTATCTGGTATCCCGTAACTATAAAAAAAATCCAAAACCGAAGTTAAACTTCAATTTCGGATTTCAATTTCACTAAATTTATTTTATTTTTTTACTTCAGCAACCGGCTTATTAATATTAGCCGTCCACTCCATACTTATGGCACTGCGTTCGATTTTTAAATAACTGCCCGGGCTTACTTCAAGTTCCAGGGTATTATCATCATTAACTTTATTTACTTTACCGTGTATGCCGGCAATAGTAACAATTTTTTCACCCTTCTGAAGGTTATTGATGAATTCCTTTTGTTTCTTTGCTTTTTTAGCCTGTGGTCTGATCATAAATAACCAGAATACCAGGATCATCAATCCCATCATAATTAGTGTACTCGTACTTCCACCTTTTCCCTGTGGATCCATCATCAAAAAAATACTTAATAGTTGCATGTTTTTTATTTGTTTAAAAAGTTAATTGTGGTTTATTATTTTTTTCCAAGCACTTCCCCTGTTAACTGTAATTCCGGAAAACCAGGGTTTGCATTTGAAGTTACGGTAATTGCTTTATGTGCACTGCCAACCCTTCCTTTGCTGTCAAAAACTACTTTAATAAAACCGGTTTCGCCGGGCATGACTGGTTTTTCAGGTTTTTGTGGTACCGTACAGCCACATGTGGCACTCACATTAATGATAACAAGAGGTTTAGTGCCGGTATTTTTAAAACGGTAATTGTATTCTACTTTTTCACCATCCGTTACTTTACCAAAATCATAACCGGCATCAATGATCTCAACAGTAGTACTATCCTTTAATGCGATACCGTTTTGCTTAACTGAATCTGCTGTCTTTATGTCCTTTTCACTGTTATTGCAGGCGATAGAAATGATGGTAACCAGTAAAAACAAAATATATTTTTTCATTTTCGGTTTTTTTGCAAAGGTATTTATATAGTACTGTTTTTATAACTCTTCTTGTTTATTTTATTTTCGGCGGTTAATTCCTTATGGATATTATCTAAAAGGCCGTTAACAAACTGCCCGCTTTGTATAGTACTGTAATCCTTGGCCAGGTCTATATATTCATTAATGGTAACTTTGGTGGGGATGGTTTCAAAGAACAAAAATTCACAAACGCCCATTTGCAGGATGATCAGGTCCAGCGAAGCTATCCTGTCGGCATCCCAGTTTTTAAGTTTTGGTTTTATCAGCTCCATGCAGATGTCATTTTTATCAAGAACTGTTTGCAACAGGCTTTTGGCAAATTCCCATTTTTCTTTACTGAGTATTTCAGTAAAATTAAAATGTGTCGGTTTATGCAGGAAATTTATTACCAGTTGGTCCATCATCTCGGCATCATCATCCCATTGAATAAAATATTCTTCTACATGTGTAATGAAATCTTCATTGGGTAACATCAGGTTGGTAAAAATAAATTCCAGCATTTCCTTTTCCAACCTGGTAGCCCTGCTTTGCTGTTCTATATACCCGGCATATTCAGGCGATGAAACCAATTGCTGGTATGTTTTTTTCAAAAGCTCTTTATCAATGATATGCTCCGGTTTTAATTCTGTAACAGCAGTTTTAAAAGAGGGTTCTTCAACGATCTTCCATAACAATTCGTTACCGGCAATTTTTGTATTGATATTAAGGTCGGCCGTTGTAGGTAAATGCTTGGAAGCTTTTTGCCTGGCATCGGTTTCGGAATACCTGGCCACTTCAGTTATAAAATATATGAGATAAGTGAAAATTTGACGGCTTTGTTCAATTTTTTTGGTCAGAATACTAACCGATTCACCCGGTTTTATATCCCCACTCATACTGTCGATGCTGTATAAGGTCTGCATCACTTTAACCCGGATATTTCTTCTGCTGATCATTGCTTTAAGAACTTTTTTACTTGAATTTGCAAATTTAAGGGTTTATAGCTTGTGGTTGCTTTATATTAGCAGTATTCGGCTGGTTTGTGAAAAATTGTCTGCTTTATTCATATTCTTTCTGCCAACAAGTAAAATAATCTGACATAAATTCTATTTCCTGCTATTGGTACAAAAATGGCTGTACCTTTGCAGCCCGTAAAAAACGGAGTTTAAACATTTCAACTTAATCAAAAACTAATACAACTATGGCTAAAGCAACGAATGCTTCAAAAAAATTAAGCATTACACCTTTGCACGACAGGGTTATTGTACAACCTGCTGCTGCTGAAGAAAAAACCGCCGGTGGAATCATCATTCCGGATACTGCAAAAGAAAAACCTCAACGCGGTGTTGTTCTGGCTGCAGGTCCCGGCAAAAAGGACGAACCAGTAATGGTAAAAGCCGGAGACCAAGTATTATATGGTAAATACGCCGGAACAGAGATCAGCATTGAAGGAAAGGATTACCTGATCATGCGGGAAAGTGATATACTCGCAATCGTATAAAATACCGATCCCGGAACACGGATACAGGATAAGGCCTTAAAATTTAATAGAACCATCCTGCATCATGAATCAAATTCTAATTAACTAAAAAATCAAATTCATCTATTATGTCTAAAATGATATTCTTCGATATTGAAGCTAGAAATAAAATGAAAAAAGGCGTAGATACTTTATCAGACGCTGTAAAAGTTACCCTTGGCCCCAAAGGCCGTAACGTAGTTATTGAACGTAAGTTTGGAGCGCCAACCGTAACTAAAGATGGCGTTACCGTTGCTAAAGAAATTGAACTGGAAGACCCTATTGAAAACATGGGTGCTCAGATGGTTAAAGAAGTAGCTTCTAAAACTGCAGATATTGCAGGTGACGGTACCACTACAGCAACTGTTTTGGCCCAGGCCATCATTGGTGAAGGGTTAAAGAATGTTGCTGCCGGTGCCAATCCAATGGATTTGAAGCGTGGTATTGACAAAGCCGTAACTGCTATTATTGAAAACCTGAAAAAGCAATCAGAAAAAATAGGAAGTGATAGTAAGAAGATTGAGCAGGTGGCTTCTATATCTGCAAATAATGATTCGGCTATCGGCGCTTTAATTGCTCAGGCAATGGCTAAAGTGGGTAAAGAAGGTGTCATTACAGTTGAAGAAGCAAAAGGAACCGATACTACCGTTGATGTGGTGGAAGGTATGCAGTTCGACCGTGGTTATATCTCTCCGTACTTTGTTACCAACAGCGAAAAAATGCAGGTTGAATTAAGCAACCCCTATATCCTGATCTATGATAAGAAGATCTCTACCATGAAAGATATCCTGCACATCCTAGAGAAAGTTGCACAAAGCGGCCGCCCCCTGGTGATTATTGCAGAAGACCTGGATGGTGAAGCATTAGCTACCCTGGTTGTAAATAAATTACGCGGCACTATTAAAGTAGCTGCAGTAAAAGCACCGGGTTTTGGCGACAGAAGAAAAGAAATGTTACAGGATATCGCCATCTTAACTGCCGGTATTGTTGTAAGTGAAGAACAAGGCTTTAAATTAGAAAATGCCGACCTTACTTATTTAGGTTCTGCTGAAAGCATTACCATTGATAAAGACAACACTACCATCGTGGGTGGTAAAGGCGTTAAAAAAGATATTACTGCCAGGGTAAATCAGATCAAAGCACAGGTTGAAACAACCACATCTGATTACGATAAAGAAAAATTACAGGAGCGTTTGGCCAAATTAGCCGGTGGTGTTGCGGTATTATACATAGGAGCAGCTACGGAAATTGAAATGAAAGAAAAGAAAGACCGTGTTGATGATGCATTACATGCAACAAGGGCTGCGGTTGAAGAAGGCATTGTTCCTGGCGGTGGTGTTGCTTATGTACGTGCAAGTGATGTACTGGCAAAAATGACCGGCATCAACGAAGATGAAACAACCGGTATTGCAATTGTACGCCGTGCTGTGGAAGAACCATTACGTATCATTGTAGAAAATGCAGGCTATGAAGGTAGCGTTGTTGTGAATAAAATTAAAGAAGGGAAAGGAGATTATGGTTTTAATGCCCGTACTGAAAAATATGAAAATCTTTTCAAGGCCGGTGTTATTGATCCAACTAAAGTGAGCCGCGTGGCGTTGGAAAATGCAGCTTCTATTGCAGGTATGATGTTAACCACTGAATGTGTAATTGCAGATAAGCCTAAGAAGGAAGAAGCACACAGCCATGGCGCACCTGATATGGGCGGAATGGGAGGATATTAAGAATAGGCAAATTAGCAATGGGCAATTTGCAAAAAATACAGTCCTTCTTGCAGCAGTGCAAGAGGGATTTTTTATTCTGGTCAACCTTCTGCACATTCATTTCAACCTTTTGTACTATTGCTGGTTTCTTTTATTATGATTGTAATACATTTAAGAAAGTATAAAAAAGCCAGCCATGAAAGTAATCAATCACCTTCTGCCATTCGCCCTATTGCTAGTACCTCTCATTTGGGGATTATATGGTTTTTCCAAAACCAGGGGGGAAGCAAAAAATATTTCAAATGCAGATTTAAAATCTACAGGCGTATTGATCATTAATTCGGCAGTGTTATATGCACTGGCATTTAATATCATTTTTTTTATACAGGAATTATTTTTAGCGCTGGGTAAAAGATGGCTCGGGCTTAAAGCAATACTGTACCATAATAATCATAACTGGGAGGGTACACACCCCATGGAATCGCTGGCACAGGGTTATGGCGCAGCAGCAATTTTTGTAACGGGATTAATTAGTCTTTTTCTTGCAAACAGAACAAAACAATCTAAACACTGGATGCATTTATTTTTACTCTGGCTTGCTTTCCAGGGCCTGGTACAATCCATTCCACAATTTATAACTGCTAAAGTTGCCACCGATACAGATACAGGACAGGCCTTCACCTACCTGGGCATTGGTGAAGGCTTAGGCATGTTCATCAGTGTTGCCGGTATAATAGCTATGCTTTATACAGGTATGCTTTTTAGTAAATATTTATTAAGATTAGCTCCTTCCGCAGATGTGATCAGCACCGCATCGGTAAGATTTGGTTACCTGTTCAGAATTGCTGTACTGGCCGTTGTAGTTGGCATAATACTGATCATTCCTTTCCGTATCATGCCATGGGACAGGGCCCTGGCTCCGGTAATGGTAACGCTGATATCAGTTCCCATGGTATTTGCACATGGGTGGAAGGTTAAAATTTCAAATGTGGTAAACAGTGATGTCAATAATAAAATATCTGCCATACCGGTTGTTATGCTCATAATTTTACTTTTAATTTTTCAATTGATTTTAGCTAAGGGCGTATCAATGTAATTTCTACTGTTCCGTCAGGAACATTTATTGGGTAGTAGTTTAAAGAATAAACGGCCGTTCATTCCGTAGGAATGCTTTGTACTGACATCAGAAACTCAATCCGGCACAATACGTTCCTACTGAACGCTGCCTTCTCCGCAATAATCTTTTCTACCCACAAAATGTTCCGCCGGAACAAAACAACATTTTTGTATATTTAATTTATCAAATTTTATTGCTATGGCAAATACATACACACCACTGCATATTCAATTTGTATTTGCTGTTAAATACAGGGCCACATTAATTTCCAAAGCATGGAAAGACGAATTACTCAAATACATCACCGGTATCTTTCAGCAAAACGACCATAAGATGCTTCAGATAAACAGCATGCCCGATCACACGCATATTTTAATAGGCATGCGGCCAACGCAATCGATATCCTCATTGATTCAGAATGTAAAAACAGAAAGCTGTATTTGGATAAAAGATAAAAAAATTTGTACTGGTAAATTTGCCTGGCAGGAGGGTTATTGGGCTATCTCTTATTCCAAAAGCCATGTGCCCGATGTTATCCGGTATATTCAAAACCAGGAAGTACACCATAGAAAAGAAAGCTTCCTGGATGAGTATAGGCATTTTTTAAAAGCTTTTGAGATAGCATATGATGAGCAATATATCTTTAAGGAATTGGAGTGATAATTTCTATCATTTTTTATTTCGTAGGAACATTTCATCAGTAGAACTATAAAATGAAAATGGCCTACGTTCCATCGGAACGTTTTGTGACAACTTTAAATTCTAATATAAGCACAATGCCTTCCTACAGAACGCCTTATTCACAAAATAATTCTCTACCCATAAGTTGTTTCGCTTGAACAAAAGACGGCTTTAAAATACGGCCCTCCTGCAGAAATGCATGAAGGATTTTTTATTATATTGAGCACTAATCCAAATAAAGCAAGGATTCAATAAATAACCATGCTTGGTATAATCGTTCAGCTTCTCATCTCCTGGCTCATTGTCTGGCTTTTTGAAAAAGGCAATTTAAGTGTGTTGGGATTTTATCCCACAAAAAAACGATAGCTTGGCTTTGCTGTATTTTTTATTGTTACTGCTCTTTGTTGTTCCTCCGATTTTTTTATGCGGATGCTTTTTGCCAAACAGCAATGGGAGTTGAATCCCAGACTTACCGCCAACCTTATTTTAACCGGTGTCTGGTGGAATATCAAATCGGTCTTTTTTGAAGAACTGATATTTCGTGGGGTGTTATTTTATATACTTATTAAAAAACTGGGGCCGGTAAAAGCCATCATCATGTCAGCTGTTGCCTTTGGCATTTATTATTGGTTCTCTCATGGCGTGATTGGAAATCCTGTACCGATGGCAATCACTTTTGTTATTACCGGAACAATGGGGCTTGTATATGCCTATACCAGAGGTGCAGGTTGGGTATTTTATATATTTCTGTATAATATTTCTGCCAATGCTTGGTGCATTGCTCATAAACTTCTTTATGTTGAAACAACAGGAACAGGCAATGCCAAATGCATAAACTAAAAAAGCTGTCCCGTTTGAGACGGAACAGCTTACATTGATAGACACCTAAGCATCAATATTTTTTAGCCACAGTATAATAGAAGAATGTTGGTGCTCCTACCACACCCGCTTCTTCCATTTTCTTTTTCAGTTCAGGAGATTTAGAGAAGTCATCGGCCTTTTTCATATCGCTGATAACAAGGGCCATGGTAACCATGTGATTGTCACCCACACTGTATCCCACCGCCCTGTCAGCAAGCCCGGCAGCTATACGGTTTGGTTTATCAGCATCAAATACTTTCTTCCATGCATCCCAGTCTTTTACTTTATGAGTAATTAGTACACGGGATGTTCCCGTTATGGTGCTATCCAGCATCTGCATATCAACGTAGCTGATGGTTGGCGGGCCTACAATGCCCCCCTTCTTCATTCTTTCTTTCAGGCCAGGTGAGTTGGCAAATTCTTTTGCTTTAGCAGCATCATCCATTTTTAAAACAACCATTACGGTATTGGAATCTTTGGTTCCCCTGCAAACCAAACTATTGTGGAGCCCTGACGCCTGCCGCACCGAATCATGTGATTCATAGTCTGGTAGCCATTTTGCATAATTGGCCACCTTGGCTATCAAGATCATGATATTATCCGGTTTTACCGGGGCAGCAGGTGCTTCAGGAGTTTTTGCAGTAGTTGTTTCCATGGCAGGTTCCTCTGCTTTTTTTTCTTCTCCCGAATTGCAGGAAAAAAGAACAGCCGTCATACTTGCTCCAATAGCCAACGGCATAAAAAATTTGAAATGTTTCATTTTTAAAATGTTTTAATATTAATAATAAAAAACTTAGAAGAGAACGGAAAAGTGTACAGAAGGATTATAATATTTATTAAATGTAAAATTAAAAATACATAAAACAAAAATTGTTATTCAATATTTAAGAACATTGAGATCACACTTGATACATGACAGATCACCCTTTTTGAGGGTTATTCCCTTTACGGTATTTCCTGCCTATCACAAAAGAACCAATGGAGAGAACTGTAAACAGGCAGCTACTCATTAAAAAATACAGTAACAGGCCCGACCGGTTCTTTTCTTTAATAATGCGGTAGATATAAGGTTTTATCAGCGGGGCATTCCATTTATGGTAATAGCTGTTAAATACAGGGTCATTGGTTATTTCCCAAAGTTCCTTCATCAGGCCCGTAAGCAACGTATGATATTTTTTATCCGATTTTATATGGTAGGCATCATAATAACTCCAGCCATCATCCATATCATAACCGGGTAAATGACCCTTTAAGGATGATATTCCCTGTTTAACAAGGTAACCGGCAGAATCACTTTTTGTCTGTACCCAAAATTTTTGAACTCCCAGGAAAGCATATATATGCCCATCCAATACCCTCGGCGTATGCATATTGCTATCCGCAAATTCTTCATACCAATAGCCTAAAGATTCTTTGTAAGTAAAACCCCCGGATTGAATTGGCTGATAAAAACCCCGGAGGAGGGCAGTAGCATATTCAATGTATTTCTGCGAATGATAAAGTTTATATGCACCTGTAAGCGCTTCAATGGCACGGCCCGATGACATACCTGATGTCCAGGGTACCCCAACAGAATCATAAAAAGGCTGTTTCCAGTTAAATTCATACAGGGCGTAATGATCCTTATAGGTGATATTATCAACAAGCCAGTTTATACAATGCAGGAATTTAATTTTTGTGGCTGAATCATTTTTTTCTTCAATTAGTTTATAGTAATCGATCGCATAATTAGCCACGATGGTTGGATTATATTCGTCACCTGCATTTATTCC
>JAYTOF010000299.1:0-7424 GCA_043747955.1 Chitinophagaceae bacterium | reverse complement strand
GGTTCATAGTTTAAATGCAACATTATTTATGGTGATCTGCTATTAACAATGAACCATTAACTATTAACTTTGCCCACATGCAACAAACTTGGTTTAAAGATTGGTTTAACTCGCCTTACTATCATCAACTGTATTTTAACAGGGATGATAATGAGGCCGCCGCTTTTATTGATAAGCTGGTTAAATACTTAAAACCTGCACCGGGCAGCAGTATGCTTGATGTGGCCTGTGGTAAGGGCAGGCACTCTATTCTTTTGGCCGAAAATGGATTTGATGTTACGGGGATTGACCTGAGTGATGATAGTATTAACGAAGCCTTATTATCGCAATCGGATTCATTGCATTTTTACAAACACGATATGCGTTTGCCTTTCTGGATAAATTATTTTGATTATGCTTTTAATTTTTTTACCAGCTTTGGATATTTTAAAACCCGCAGAGAGCATGATAATGCTATCCGAACCATCGCCCAGTCAATAAAAAAGGAAGGAATTTTTGTGATGGATTTTTTAAATGTACATTATGCCGAAGATCACCTGGAGCATCAGTCTGAAAAAGAAATCGAGGGCATTAATTTTATTATTACAAAATGGTTTGATGAAACACATTTTTATAAAAAGGTAGTTGTAGAAGATGAAGCCCTTAAGGAACCACTGGTTTATACTGAAAAAGTCGCAAAATTTTCTTTAGGTGATTTTACAGAGATGTTTGCTTACCAGGGTATGCAATTGCAGGAAGTATTTGGTGATTATACTTTCTGTAATTACGATGTAAAAAAATCTCCGAGAATGGTTATGATTGCAAAAAAGATAATTACCCCGTAAGTGAATCGGGTTAGATCTGCTTTCAATTTTCCAGATACATTTTTGCCGGCACGGCACAAAGGGTATAAGACAAAGTTTTCCGGTGTTTTTATTCAAATGTTATTTTCAGTTAACTTATTTGTTTTTATTATTGATGAGCATCCACCTTGCTGTTTCGTACATAGCTGAAGTAAGTTGCGACAAATGCTTTTTTACAGAATCCTGTTGTTGACTGTTTAATGCAGGAAGGTTTAACCGGGCGGGAACCAGTTCTTCTTTTTTGATACGTATATTTTTACGGAAAAAATAATCGTCATTCACCACACCAATCCATCCGGGTGCATGATAGATTATGAATGCGGCATTTTCTTTTTTGTGCGGATCCAGCAGGTCTCTTCCCAGGGTACTGTTTAAATAGGGTTGTTGAATCATACCGGCAACTGTTGGCAATATATCGATCTGAGAAACTGTTTCTGTTCTCCTTTGCGGAACTATCAGATCCGGTGCATAAAACAGCAGGGGAACATGCTCTTCACAAAGACGTTGATCTGTCCAGGCTTTTGGATAAAGGGCTTCTGCATTTCCTTCTACACCGTGATCGCCCGTAAAAATAAAAATGGTATTCTTAAAGTATGCTTCCGTTTTAGCGGCTTCCATAAATTTGTTAAAACAGTAATCAGTATAAGCAAATGCCTGGAATTCTTTTAACGATTCAAATCCATATTTTTTTAATGCTTCCTCATCAACCGCCTGGCGTATAAAATCTTTATCTTCTTCCGGAAGATTAAAAGGGCGGTGGTTATCTGCTGTTTGAAAAATGGCAAAAAAAGGTTTCTGCTCTTTTGCCAGTATGCCATTTGCTTCCAGGAATAGGTTCTTATCGCTGATGCCCCAAACATTTATGCTTTCAGACTTGTATTTACCTTCTTCATATACCTGCACATTATTGATATTGGATATCAGGCCTTTAAAATTATTGAACTGGCTTCTGCCACCGATAAAATAATATTTTTCATAACCATCAAAATCATTAAGGATGGACCGTTGATTAACTGACTCTTCATTTCGTGTTGAAAATTTTGAAAGCTGAACATCAGGTATTCCGGTAAGGGTTGCAAAAATACCCCGGGCAGTTCCAAAGCTTGGTGTAAAACAGCGTTCAAAGAAAATACCTTCCCGGCACATTTGGTTAAAATATGGGGTGCTGTTTAACGGGTTGCCGCTCATGCTGCTTTTGTACATACTGAAACTTTCGCAGAGCACCAGTACAACATTTGGCTGGCTTTCAAATGCTTTGCTGCCGGGCTGTATTAACCGGCTGTATCCTTTCTGAAAACTGTTATCCTTTTGTAAATGTAAAAACCGCGACATATCCATGTAATATTCATTGGCACGGCTGTTATGATCAGGCTTTCGAAAACGTAAGGTGGTAAAAAAATTCTGCAGCGGGTTTAAAGCCAGGTTACTTTTAAATTCATCATTTAAATTAAATGCCCTGAAAAAATCCAGTGGTTTCAGGGTTAAAAAACCATATACGAACCATCCCAGTAATAATAAAGCCGCGGCATGCCATCTCCGGCGGTAAGTGAATTTGTGAATATTCAGGTTTTTTTCAGTTACATCAATATGCATCCTTCTAAACATCCACGTCATCATGAGCACGGCACCAGCTAAGCCAAACAGTATCCATACGATGGGGTAGCTTTGCCATACCATTTGAATACTTTCTTTGGGATCTTCTGCAAAGATCAGCGCATCTGCATTAAGGCGGGCATTAATATAAGCAAACTGGCCAAAATCGGCACCATAGAAAAATAAGACCAGTAAGGTTATAACACCCAGGTAAGCTGTCCAGAGTTTTTTACCTCTTTCACTTTTAAAAGGAGACAGTCTCGGCAAAACTGACAATACAGCAATGGGTAATAAGATGATCGCTATCCAGCGGAGATCATATTTTAAACCGAGCCAGTAAGCCGGGCCAAGTTCAAAAATGCTTGTAGTGCCGGGTTTGAAAAAAATAACAGTGGCTATACGGAAAGCAGTAAATATGCAGAGGTAAATAAAGAATAGTTTAACTATCCATTGAATGGTTTTGGGAACTCTCCAACTGATTAGCATGGTTTATTTTTTCTTAAGCCTGAACAAAGAAAGCGAATATAATAAATGCAGGGGATAGAAACACAGATATACCTGTTAATTCAGATTACCAATGAGGTTATTAACAAGCTTATCCTCCTGAATGATTTTTTATTGCTTTTTTTTATTGTTTAGTAATAAATACTTCGATGTTTCATGATAGGCATCGGTAAACCGCTGCAGGTAATTTTTAATGCTGTCTGTTTCTGCATTTACCGGTACGGGGTCATTGCCAATCACCGAAACAAGAAATTCTTTACCCGATTGATAATTTTTCAGATAATAATATCTGTTACTGACCATGCCGATAGTTTTCACATCATGATCAATAATGAAAGCGAATTTTTCATTTTTAAATATAACCGGCGGAACCGTGTCCATTAAGTTTCTTCCTAGTGAATTATTTGTATAGGGGCTTTTTGCAAGCGAAGCAATGGTGGGTAAAATATCAACCTGTGAACAAACATCATGTATCCTTTGTGATTTTAATAACCAGGGTGCATAAAACAAAAGTGGTACATGCTCACAGGTAAGGCCCTGTTCTGTCCAGCTTTTCGGAAAATGATCCAACTGCCCGTTGTAACGTATGCCATGATCGCCAGCGAAAACAAAAAGGGTATTTTTAAAGTAAGCCTCCTGCTGTGCGGCTTCCATAAATTTCTGGAAACCAAAATCGGTATAGCGGAAAGCATTCATCTCTTCATTACTTTCAAATCCAAACCGCTTCAGTGAATCAAATGAATAAGAAGTCAAGTTAAATTCATCCCTGTCTTCTGCGGGGATGGTATAGGGGCGATGGTTATCGGCTGTTTGAATGATGGCAAAAAAAGGATCCGTTTGTTTTTTTAAAACTTTGTTTGCTTCTAAAAAAAGATTTTTATCACTTATTCCCCATACATCTACCTTCTTTGCTGAATAATCATCCTGCTCATATAGCTTCAGCTTATTTATGTTATTGGTTAACAGCCCCCTGATATTTGCCCAGGTAGCACTTCCGCCTAAAAAATAAAAATGTTGATAGCCTTTAAAACTGTTGATGATGGTATTTTGGTCAACTGCATTTGGATTGCGGCTGGCAGTTTTGGGGCTCTCCACATCCGGTATGCCGGTAATCGTTGCCCAAACACCACGGGCCGTGCCATAGGCAGGTGAAAAGCAGCGGTCGAAGAAGACACCATTTTTGCACAGTTCATTAAAATAGGGGGTAGTGTTTAAAGGATTATTGTACATGCTGCTTTTATAAGCACTGAAACTTTCACAAATAACCAATACAATATTGGGGGTAACTTTTAGTGGATCATGATTAGTAAAATTTCTTTCAAAGTTAAGCTGTGTGCTGTCGAAAACAGAAATGCCCAGGTATGCAGCCATCATAGGGTATCCGGCTTTAACTTTTTTAATATCGTAAGTCGAGTTCCTGAAAGTAAGTGTACTTAAAAAACTCTGAAAAGGATTCAGTGCCAGGTTGGCTTTAAAATCATCACTTAAAGTATAAGCATCACTCCAGCGCAGGGGAAACTGGCCGATTTTTCCAAAAATTAAAATTCCCAGCAGCAGAAAGGAAATTATGTAAGTGAATCTTCCTTTCCGTTTATAAAAACTATACTGCTGTTGATAAGCCTCCAGTAATTTTCCAAAAACAAATCTTGCCAAAGCTAAAAGTATGATTGCGGCAATACTGATCTGTAGTAAGGGATAAGATTGCCACATCATGTTAAAAGAGATACCTGCATCGGCCAGGTAATTTAAAACTGTTGCATTAAGCCGCTGGTGCAGGTAATCAAAATGATAGTAATCTATTGCCAGAACAATCACAATGATAAAAAAAATGGCCGGCAAAATTATATTCCAGAAATAGGTTGCTTTACAATTTTTGAAAGGGTTAAAAAAAGGGATGGCACATAAAAGCATCATGGTTAATCCGATAATACCTGCAAAACGGGCATCAAACCTCAGGCCCATAATAAATGCAGAGCCAGAAAAGGCCTTACCGGGTGGATTGAATTTAAAGAAAATTAGAAACCTAGAGATGGTCATCAAAATCAGTATAATGATCACTACAGAAAAGATCCAACGTAAAAGTTTTGGAATCCGTTGTAAAAAAAGCATGAATAATTATTTAATGAGTGAACAAATTTAGTTTAATTATTTTTGGCTAATGCTTATTTTACTTCCATCTTGCAATTAATGAAACAACTGCTTACATATGACCGGCATTTATTTAAGATAATCAATAACCAATGGAGCAATCCATTTTTTGATTGGTTAATGCCCTGGCTGCGAAACTCGGAGATGTGGTACCCATTATATCTTTTTTTGATACTGGTTGTCCTTGTTAATTATAGAAAGTCCGGTTGGGTATGGATATTGTTTGCTGCAGGCACCGTATTACTCTGTGATTTTGTGAGCAGCAGCATTATAAAAAACAATATCATCCGCCTGCGGCCCTGTAATGAACCCGACATGGCCACCTGGGTAAATGTGTTGGTGGGTTATCGGCCCCAAAGTTCAAGTTTCACTTCTTCACATGCGGCTAATCATTTTGGAATGGCCATGTTTTTATTTTTAACTTTAAGAACGCAATTTAAAAAATGGCCTGTTTTGTTCTTTTTCTGGGCCTTTGGTATTTCATTGGCACAGGTTTATGTGGGGGTTCATTATCCTGTAGATATTATCTGTGGGGGATTAATTGGAATACTTATCGGATATTTGTCCGGAAAATCGTTTAACAAAAACTACGGTTTAGTTTAAATTCTATGTTTGAAATATTTATTTTAGGAATGCTCATTTTGCTGAATGGACTTTTTGTTATGAGTGAGATTGCCCTGGTAAGTGCCCGTAAAGCAAGATTGGATAGCTTGGCAAAAAAAGGAGATTTAAAAGCAAAAGTTGCCCTTGATCTTGCTGAAAACCCTGAAAAATTTTTATCTACTGCACAAATATTCATTACCCTTATTGCCATTTTAACTGGTGTTTATTCCGGTGAAAAATTTGGCCATTTTGTGCAACCTGCTATTGAAAAAATAGAGCTGTTTAAGCCATACGCCCCTGCCATTGCAACGGTGATCATTGTCATTATTGTAACTTTTCTTTCCATCATTTTTGGGGAGTTGGTCCCTAAGCGCCTCGGCATGTTACGTGCCGAAAAAATTGCCAGAATTGTAGCTGCACCAATGAATGCATTATCAGTTATTACCCATCCTATCGTTTGGCTCCTGTCCAGAATATCACAGTTGTTCTTTAAATTGTTCAATATAAAAACATCTGCTGATAACTCTGTAACAGAAGAAGAAATAAAAGCATTGATATCCGAAGGGAGTGAACATGGAGCTATTGAAGAAGAAGAAAAAGAAATTATTGAAAGGTTATTTCACCTGGGCGACCGAAACATTACTTCGTTGATGACACACCGTACAGATATTATCTGGTTTGATGAATTGCAAACGGTTCAGCATTTCAGGGACAGGTTTGATGTACTTACTTATTCCACTTACCCCGTTTGCAACAAGGGGGTAGATGATATTACAGGCGTTATATTTGTAAAAGATATCATAAAAGCATCTTCCACAACTTTATTAAAAGATCTGGCTAAACCGGCGATGTTTGTACCCGAGAATAACAGTGCCTATCAACTGCTTGAAAAATTCAAGTCTTCAAAAATACACAGTTGTTTTATAGTAAATGAATATGGTACGCTGGAAGGGATGATTACCCTTAATGATATACTGGAAGCTATTGTTGGAGATGTGCCCCAGAGCGGACAGGAAGAATACGGAATTGTTGAACGCAAGGATGGAACCTATCTGGTAGATGCCCAGATCCCTTTTTATGATTTTTTAAGCCACTTTGAAAAGACCGAATGGATGAATGAGGGAGAACAGGATTTTGATACGCTTGCCGGGTTTGTATTACATGAGCTAAAACATATTCCGGTAACTGGAGAAGCTTTTGAATGGAACGGATTTGATTTTGAAATCATTGATATGGACGGACAGCGGATAGATAAAATGCTGGTGAAAATTTCGGAAGAGATTAAGGAAGAAATGGAAGAATAATCAAAACTCAAAACTGGCTTTATCTTCCGGGTTAACAAGCTTTGTACTTTTCCTGTCCCCATTTACTATTACATGAATAAGGCTGAGCTGCTCTTTCTTATATTCAAACAGGATATTATCAGTAACCTCAATTTTTTTTACCGAACTGATATTATTTGCCTGGAAAAAACTAACTATCCCTTCTTCCTGTTGCTCGTAACCGAGGTAATGAAGAATGACCGGTTTTCCATCTGCTTTTACCGCCAGGTGTTTTAATACATAGCCACTTACATACTTCTCCATTGCAGCTTTCTCTTTTGAATTAAGAAGATCGATGTGGGTATTATATTGTTGCCGCAATGTCTTTTCAAAATCGTCGGTAAATATCTTGCAGCTTATCTCCAACGTTTTTTCTTTAGCATTATGCTCTATTTCGGTAACACTTACATAA
>JAYTOF010000298.1:0-4445 GCA_043747955.1 Chitinophagaceae bacterium | reverse complement strand
CCAAACCATCGAAATAGGTAAAACAGAACTGAAAATTGTACCTAAATACGGAATGATGGTCATGATGGCACAGAGCATTCCAAAAAGTATTGGATGTTTTACACCTAAAGCAAATAATCCAATGCTGTTGAGTATGCCAACAATAAGGTACACCATGATCATCCCTTTGATATAATTAAAATAAGTGTGAATGGTCTGCTGCAAAATATGATCAAGTTGTGGTTGATATTCGGCAGGTATAACGGTTTTAAGGAACTTAACAAATACTTTACGGTGGTACATGAACAGTGCTGAAAAAACGGGGGTTAGAAAAAGCATGAAAACAGTAGTAACAATATTTTGAACGGTGGATTTTAAAATACCGCCGATCGAACCTGAAAAATTTTCATTCCAGTTATTTTGCAGGTCAATGGTAATTCCGAAAGTAGCAGTCAGCCATGTTTGAAACTGCTGCAGAACGATTCCCAGTTTATTAAAAATTACAGGGGCATCTTTACTGAATACATTCATTTGCCAGATCAATACCGCCAGCAATAAACTGAACAGTACCGTAACAATAGCCAGGCAGGCAGTAATGGCTAAAGCCCTGTTCCAGCCTTTCATTTCAAGCCACTTACAAATTGGGTACATGATCATGGCAATTAATAATCCGAAAAATATCGGAATTAAAAGTGTTTTGCCAAAATAAAGGATCACTGCTGAAAAAAATATCAGCTGTAAGTATTTTAAAACAGGTATTGTTTTATGAGTATCGGGCTGCATAGTATTTATCAGTGTAAATTGATAAAATATATTGGGTTGAATCATGACAGTAGTAAGTAAATGAACTGACAATAATCAGCAGATGATCAAAAATTTGAGTTGATCTTATTTACTTATAACGCATAGAATAAATGTTACGGGAATATTAATATCCGTATTGGGCGTTTTAAACAAGCCGGGAACAATTTAAATACCGTTAATAGCTATTACTTATTTTTCAGGTTTAACTTCACTTTATAAAAGTATTCGAAAATAATACAGCCATCCAATTTACCCGGGTATCGGGCTGGTTAATAAATGCCATGCAGTTATAGTTATTGATCCCTTGCCCTCCTTTGCTCAATGGAGTTGTTTACTTTCTATAATTGTTTTAAATAAAAGAACTATCCGTTTCAGAATATAATATACGGCGACGGCCTCTTTTTTAATATCTTTAAGAAAGTTATTCAAAATATAAACAAATGTTAGTATTAGGAATTGACCTGGGCACATCTTCTGTTAAAGTTTCTGTTTTGGATGCTGCAACACAAGAGTGTATTGCCTCAGCTCAGTATCCCGAAACGGAGATGGAAATAATTTCACCTCAGCCAGGATGGGCCGAGCAAGATGCTGACGGGTGGTGGGAACATGTGAAACAGGCTGTTCTTAAATGTAACGCTGCCAATCTTTATGATCCGGGGGATATTGCGGCCATTGGTATTGCCTATCAAATGCATGGGTTGGTACTGGTTGATAAACAACAAAACGTTTTAAGAAATTCAATCATCTGGTGCGACAGCCGGGCAGTAGAAACCGGCGACCTTGCTTTTGCTGGTATCGGAAAGGAAAAATGTTTATTTCACTTATTAAACGCTCCCGGAAATTTTACAGCTTCCAAACTGGCCTGGGTTAAGAAAAATGAACCGGCTGTTTATGAAAAGATTGATAAGGTTTTATTGCCCGGCGATTTTATTGCCATGAAGTTAACAGGATCGATTACCACTACCGTATCTGCACTTTCAGAAGGAATATTCTGGGATTACCGGAGTAACAGTATCTCTAATGATATACTTAATTATTATGGATATGACCATTCACTTTTTCCGGAAATAAATTCAGTGTTTGCAGTACATGGTTATTTAAAAGATACCGTTTCAAAAGGGTTATCATTACAGTCAGGAATTCCGGTATCTTATAAAGCAGGCGATCAACTTAATAATGCACTTTCTTTAAACGTAGTTAAGCCCGGGGAAGTGGCTGCAACTGCCGGTACCAGCGGCGTAATTTACGGGGTATGTGATCAGTTGGAATTTGATCAGCAGTCCCGTATTAACAGCTTTGCACATGTTAATCATGAGGCCGGTAAAATAAGAATTGGAGTATTGTTATGTATCAATGGCGCCGGTATTTTTAACCGGTGGGTTAAAAACCTGGTTGGTTCAAACCGGTCTTATCCTGATTTAAATAAAGCTGCAGCAACAATAGCACCCGGATCAAATGGCTTGCTGGCCCTGCCTTTTGGCAATGGTGCCGAACGTATGCTTAATAACCGCCGGGTGGGTGCACAGTTTGTAAATCTCGATTTTAATATACATACCGATGCACACCTGGTAAGGGCTGCGCAGGAAGGTATTGCATTTTCCTTTCGGTATGGGTTGGATATCATGAGGGAGAACGGTATGCATCCAGCCATCATCAGGGCGGGTAGGGCCAATCTTTTTTTAAGTGATGTATTTACCAGGTCTTTTGTAAACAGTACACAGGTAGCGGTTGAATTTTATGATGGTGACGGCAGTTTTGGAGCTGCGCTTGGAGCCGGAATCGGAGCAGGTATTTATAAAGATGCAGCAGCAGCATTCAGTAACAGAAAACCGTTGGGTTGTATTGAACCGGAAAAAAATAATAACAGTGAAGAATTATATCAAAACTGGAAATCATTTTTAATAGAAAAACTCAGCACTGTACAGTAACCGATAGATATCGTATAACCAATAAATAAAAGACAGATGAAAATCATAACCGGAGAAAAGGAATTTTTTAAAAACATTCCCCAGATAAAATTTGAAGGAAGGGAAACGGATAATCCACTGGCATACCGCTGGTACGACGAAAATAAAATAGTGGCAGGTAAATCAATGAAGGCGTATCTGCGTTTTGCCTGTGCATACTGGCATTCATTTGTTGGCAGCGGTGCCGATCCTTTTGGCGAGCCCACCCATATCTTTCCCTGGGATAAAAAAACAGATGCCCTTGAAAAAGCAAAAGATAAAGCTGATGCAGCATTTGAATTTATAACAAAACTCGGGTTATCCTATTATTGCTTTCACGATGTGGATGCAGTAGAATATACCAATGATGTTGCATATAATGAAAAGCGCCTGCAGGCAATAACTGCTTACTTAAAAGAAAAACAGGATGCCAGCGGCGTAAAATTATTGTGGGGCACGGCCAACCTTTTTTCGAGCAAAAGGTATATGAATGGTGCCGCCACGAACCCCGATTTTCATGTTCTCTCACATGGAGGGGCCCAGGTAAAAGCTGCGCTGGATGCAACTATTGCTCTGAACGGAGAAAATTATGTTTTTTGGGGAGGACGTGAAGGATACATGAGTTTACTGAACACAAACATGAAAAGAGAAAAAGAACATTTTGCCAGGTTCCTGCATACAGCAAAAGATTATGCCAGAAAGAATGGATTTAAAGGGCATTTCTTTATCGAACCAAAACCATGTGAACCATCCAAACATCAATATGATTATGATTGTGAAACGGTTATTGGATTTTTACGCCAGTATGATCTGTTAGATGATTTTAGTTTGAATATTGAAGTGAATCATGCAACACTTGCAGGCCATACCATGCAACATGAATTACAGGTAGCTGCAGATGCCGGTTTGCTGGGCAGTATGGATGCCAACCGTGGTGATTATCAAAACGGATGGGATACGGATCAGTTTCCCAATAACATCAATGAATTAACAGAGATTATGCTGGTTGTTCTGGAAGCTGGCGGTTTTAAAGGGGGGGGGATCAACTTTGATGCAAAGATCCGGCGTAACTCAACCGATGCGGCAGACCTGTTTTATGCACATATTGGCGGAATAGATGCATTTGCCAGGGCGTTGATCATTGCTGATAATATTTTACAGCGATCTGATTATAAAAAAATAAGAACAGAACGATATGCTTCCTTCGACACAGGAAAAGGAAAAGAGTTTGAAGAAGGCAACCTGTCTTTGGAAGACCTGCGAAATTTTGCCGTACAAAATGGAGAACCAGCCGTGTTGACTGGGAAACAGGAGTACATGGAAAATATAATAAACCACTATATTTAGATATTCAAATATTCATTACAAATCCAGAACTACATGAACAGTTTACATACCGGGGATTATTTGGTTTTTTTGTTTTATTTTATAGTGGTTGCCGGTTATGGCTATTGGGTTTACCGCCGCAAAAAAAAGGCAACCATCACTGCTTCACATGATTATTTCCTGGCCGAAGGTTCACTAACCTGGTGGGCAATCGGAGCATCACTGATCGCTTCAAACATTTCTGCTGAACAGTTCATCGGCATGAGCGGAAGTGGTTTTAAAATGGGGCTGGCCATTTCCACTTACGAATGGATGGCAGCAGCATCGCTGATGATCGTGGCTATATTTTTTATGCCGGTTTATTTAAAGAATAAGATCTATACCATGCCG
>JAYTOF010000297.1:0-24147 GCA_043747955.1 Chitinophagaceae bacterium | reverse complement strand
GAACAAGGAACGGAAGCACACTTCGATATTTAAAATTCCTTGTTCATTATATATTGTATAGCATAAGAATGAACCGGTAGTTATTGCTAACTGTCCGCCGCGGCGGATTCGATCCCTTCCCCTACAGCTTATTTAAATTGCCTGTTCAGTTTTGGAAGGGCTTTTTTTTGATGAAAACTCAATAACTTCTTCCCGTAGGCAGCTCTTTATTTTTTTCACGGATAATTTCTGCAGCAATGCTCACTGCAATCTCAGGTGTGGTTTTACTATAGATATTTACCCCTACTGGCGTAAATATTTTTTTTAATGCCTCTTCAGCAATGCCTTCTGATCTTAATTCACTGAATAAGGATTCAATTTTATGATCACTGCCCATCATGCCCAGGTAATACAACTCTTTGTTTAGTAATTGAAGCAGTGCTATTTTATCTGTCCGGTATCCCAGTGTCATAATAACGGCAAAATCATTTTTACAATCAGTGATATATGCTCCCAGTTTTTCATACCCGGTAACAATAATTTTTTCATTTGCAAAATAGTTTTGCAGGATGGTATTCAATTCGGGGCGGTCGTCATACACTTTACTGTAAAACCCCAGGAAGCACATCAGCTCAGATAAAGCAAGACTAACATGGCCACCACCAATGATATGGATCACCGGACGCTGGTTTAATTTTTCCTGGTAGACCCAGTCTGTTTCAGATTGAAATTGCAGGCTGAAGTTTTTATCCTTTGGTATTGACTCCTTAATGACTAATCCTTTTGGCGAAAGCTGAATGGTATATTCCCCGCCCCCCACAATTTTCTTTATACAATTTTCATCAGAAGCTGATATAGGAATAAAAGCATTTATCTGACTTCCCGAACAGATCATTCCCGACTGATCAGTTGTGTGTACCTTATCATGATGTTGGTGCATGAGCAATACAACCATTTCATTTTGCTGCAACCTGGTTTTTGCTTTCTCTACCAGTTTATGTTCCATTATCCCTCCGCCAATTGTACCGCAAATAGTACCATCGGTTGCTACCGCCATTTTAAACCCATTCCGCCCCGGTGAACTTCCTTCACTCTCCAACACATATAATAACATCAGCTGCAGACCTGATGCTAATTTATCCTGTATGAATTTCCATACATCCATTAATTATTTCTTTCTGTTTTCTAATATCTTTTTAAACGAACGTCCTCTTATTTCATCCATTGTTAACCCTGTTACCAAAACTTCTTCCTCGGTAATGGCACCACTGTTCAAAGCACGTAAAAAATAATTTAATAAGCCCTGTCCGGTTGCGGCATCATCAAATACATCACCGATCAGTGTTGCCCTTGCTGCTTTTTCAACAAAAGTTTTCAGCCGTTCTACTGCATCATCATAACTTTCTAAAAAGAATGCATACACTGCTGCATACCGCATCGGAAATTGTGCCGGGTTCAGATCCCAGCCCTGGTAAAAACCATTCCATAAAGAGTGGCGGATATGATCGTATCCTTTTTTCCAGGCTCGGTGAACGGTATCCATATTTTCTTTTAATTGTTCTTCAGTTAAGTTTTCGCCCCTGTGCGGGCCAATGGGCATGGTGTTGGTTGCACCATCACTTAACCAGATACCGGTATGCGCCAGCGCCACTTTGGTCATGTGGTGCGCAAAATCACAAACCGGGTGATCCATCTCCTGGTATTTGGCGGTGATACTGCATGAGGCTGTATAATCATAGGTACCAAAATGCATGGCAATACATCTGCCATTACCGGCCTTTATAAATTTGCTTAATGGATTGGTTCCGTCAATTGCCATGATAGCCTGCGTGGTTTCCACCATCATTTCCATTTTTAAAATACCTTTCTTAATTTTCAATTCCGTTTCCAGGATATCGAAAAAAGATGCCAGAGTTGCCGGTTGTTCCGGTATGGTAACCTTGGGCAGCATCACTATAAAATTATCAGGAAGTTTTCCGCCGGTTTCTTTTACAAGGGTACTTACAAAAATATCCAGGGTACGCAATCCCCTTTCTTTCATTTCCTCGGTAAAAGGTTTTATGCGGATGCCGATAAAAGGTGGCAAGGTTTTTTCCTTCATTCCCTTTGCAACTTCCAATGCTGTTGTAAAGGCTGTTTCATCTTCTTCAGCATTACTTCGGTTGCCATAGCCATCTTCAAAATCAATGCGGAAATCTTCAATGGCTTCTGATCTTAATTTAGCAATAACTTTTTGGTACACTTTATCACTAAAGCCTGATGTGGTATCCATGCCAAACACGCTACCAAATATTTTTTGGTCAGGTGCATAGGTTTCAAATATTTCCAATGCTCTTTTGCCCAATGCAGATGCTGCGTCATATTTAAACAGATTGGCACCACCATATAAAGTGTGTACCGGCTGGCGTTCACTTCTGTCGCCGGGATAAATTTGCTGAAAGGAAGTATTCGCTTCTTTCAGTTTACTAAATAGCAGTTCTTTCTTAATGGATGGAATTGTAATACTCATAATTATTTTTTATTTTTTACCGCAAAAGCGCCAGGTCGCTAAGCTTAGTTTCTCCTTGACTTAGCGGTTATAATTTAGCTGCCCCTGTACGTTGAATATCCAAAAGGATTAATTAATAACGGCACATGATAATGTGAATTATCGAAAACAATAAACTGAATTTCCACTTCTGGATAAAAGCCATTTATTTTTTGGGTTGCAAAATAATTGCCGGTATCAAAAACCAGTTTGTAGTTTCCCTGAGCCAGGTTTAATTGCGAAGGCAACAGATCAGCAATCCTGCCATCACTGTTGGTAATACCCTGTGCAATGGTTTGCCAAACACCATTAACCGGTATTTGTAAACGGATACTTATGTCCATACCGGGTTTACCCAAAGCCGTATCAAGCACATGCGTAGTAAGCTGACTTTGTTTTAAAAAACGCCAGTCTCCTTCGGTAAATAATTTTTGAAAACGAAGGATCATAATTTTTATTTGCTCGCCCATGGCAATATGTAATTCTTCACCAATGGTATTACTTAACCTGTCTTCCAACAGGCGCAACATTTCTGTTGCCGTTTTTCCGGTTGCACAAACAATAAATATGAAACCAAATTTGGCTTCATATGCTGCATTGGCATTGGCCAATGCCCTGATCATTTTTTTTGCAGCAGCAGCAATGGATGCCTGTTCCTTACCGGCAAATTTTTTTGCCAGGCTTTTTATGTCGCCTATCCTGGGGTGATGTGCAAATGATTCCAGCCAATCAATGCTGTTGCATTGATTGTACCAGGTATCAATAGAAGCATCAATTAAATCCATTTTATTAGTAAATGGAAATTGCTTCATCATCATATCAACCCATGTTAAAGAACCGCAACAACTCATCAGAAGTTTCGTTTTCTCAATCTTATTTATTTTATTAAATGCCTTTATTGTCATAATAAACTTTTATACTGTTTTACTTTTACTTACTTTATTAAAGCTCCCTGCTCTATCCAGCACCTGATCATATCTCTTTCTTTTTCTGTCATATTGGTTTTATTATTCTGCGGCATTGTTTTGGTTACCACAACCCGTTGCATGATCAGGTCTTTCTTCTTAGCAATATCATCCGGAGTATCATACATTACCCCATTGGGAGGAGCTTTATAAACATCATCTGTTGGTTTAGATGAATGACAACTCAAACACCTGTTCTGTATGATTGCATTGACTTCGCTGAATTCGATCTTTGTATTGCAAGCCCCCGGATCCTTTGGCGGTGCAGAAATAAATGCCCCGGCCAGTAATATCACAACCGAAACAGGCATTACCCAAACAGACAGTTGTCCTTTTTCCCTGAGGTTAAGATAATGTTTTACAGCAGCAGTTCCTAATGAAATGATGATCAATATAAGCCATGGATTTTCGAATCCGAAAGTGGTTGGGAAATGATTGCTGATCATCACAAATAAAACCGGAAGGGTAAAGTAATTGTTGTGAATTGAACGGCTCAATGCATTTTTGCCCAACTGCGGGTTTAATGGCAGTCCTTCCCGGGCCGCTTTTACCATGGCTTTTTGTGCCGGAATAATTACAAAGAAAACATTAGCTACCATGATGCTTCCGATCATTGCTCCAAAATGTATATAGGCAGCACGGCCGCTGAATACATGACTATAGAAAAAGGCAAAGCCTGTTGCCATGATAACCCCGATCAATATAAACCAAAGTTGTTTTTTAACAAGGGCTGTTTTGCAAAGCAGATCATACAGAACCCAGGCAACAATAAAAGAGCCAATACCAATAGCAATAGCTGTAAATGGTGTAATATCTAAAACATTTTTATCGATCAGCAATGCAGAAGCATTAAAATAGTAGACCACAAACAATAAACAGAAGCCCGATATCCAGGTAAAATAAGCTTCGTATTTAAACCAGTGCAACTGTTTGGGTATTGTTTTAGGTGCAACTTTATATTTTTCGAGGTAATAAATGCCACCCCCGTGTATGGCCCAGAGATTACCTGCCAGTTCATCCCGTACATTGTTGGTACGGTTCAAAGCATTTTCTAAAAAAACAAAATAAAAAGATGCACCGATCCAGGCAATACCAAATGTGAAATGTAATAACCGTACTATTATATTCAGCCATTCCATTAAATGCCCTTCCCATAATGAGCCCTTTACATAAATGTATAAAGCCCCAACCATGGCAACAGAAACCAGGATAACAGCGGTGTACACAAAGGTTTGCGAGTCAGCAATTGCTGCTTTCTTTTTTTCTGCATTAATACCCCCTTCCTCATCTTTTTCATATTGCCTGAATACCGTACGCAGGTAATACGTTATGACCGTAAGTATAACCAAAACAAATCCCAGCACCGCTAATAAAATAATTCCAGCCATTAATTATGCTTTTTTCTTTCCAAATAAACGTAAGCGGCTGATACCACCATCCGGAAAAATATTTAACCGGATATGAGTAATAGCTGATAAATGATCTATCGCTTTTATAAATTCATGTTCATGATCGGCACTTAATTTTTGAGAAGCTAATAAAGATTGCCATTCAACTTTATTATTTATAACATCTCCATCATTATCTGCTGTGCATGCTTCAATTGAGCAACTATCGGGATAATTACCTTTAAAATGACCCGTATCTACAACGATCCTTTCAATCATACCAGGCATAGCCAGTTTTAAAATTACCCAATCCCTGTTTCCCGGTGTACGGTTGCGTTTGGTTTCCCAGCCATCACCCATATTAATACCACGGCCCGGCATGATCAGGTTATTCATAGCACTAAAGAACATGTCATTGCAGGCAAGGGCTTTACCGCCGTTAATGGCAGCAGCAAGATCAATTTTTTCATCAGCTGCAATTGCATCCCGGTTTTTAAATACTTCACCATATACCCTTAGCCTTGCTATACCACCATCGGGATAAATATGTAAACGAATGTGCGTATAAATTTCATCACTGTTGCTTTCATAAAAATTTTGTGAGCCTGCATCAAGGTGAGACTTAGATAAAATTTCTTTCCATGCAATATCATCCCAAACTGCCTGTCCGGCAGGCAGGTACACAGCTTCAACAGAAGCATGTGGCGGATGATTGCCCAGAAAAAAATTGGTATCAATATCAAACCCAACAATTTTTCCGGGAGTTGCCAGCTGTACCACAGCCCAGTCGTGGCCGGAGGTACGTTTACGGCGGCTTTCCCATCCATCCATCCATTTACCGCGGTCGGTATATTTATCGGTGATAAAAATTCCCCGGGTTGGCTTGATGAGGTTTTCTTTTTCTGCAAAAAAATCATCGGTAGCAAATAATACTTTTCCACCCAGCCTTTCTGCAGCCAGGTCGGTTAGTTGTGTAAATGCCGGAGCCACTTTATATGTTTCTTTTACTTTTTCAAAAGCCATTGTCCTGCGTTTTGATTTATTATTTTTTTATATTGATAAACCGTGATCCCGTTTACAATTGTTTGCGCTACGGTTCCTGAAAGATTCTTTCCGCAATACGGACTGCAATCATACCGATGCAAAATATCTGCTGCCTTTACTTCAAATTTTTCTTCGGGGTTCCACAAAACCAGGTCGGCATCATAGCCAGCCTGTAATTTTCCTTTTCGATTATTGACCTGTAAAAACGATGCAGGGTGCTCAGTGAGTAAAGGAATGAATTTTTCAATGGAAATTTTTTCTTTCATGGCTGTCCAGCTTGCTGGCAATAAAAACTGCAGCCCGGCAATACCGCCCCATGCTTTTTGCAGGTTACCACTTTCCAGTTCTTTTATGGCCGGGGGTGCAGGCGAATGATCAGTTGTAATAAAATCAAGTACCCCGGTAAGCAAAGCTTCTTTAAGTTGATCGTTATTATCTTTTTCCCTGATAGGGGGTGCGCATTTATACAGGGAATTCGAATCAGGAATATCTTCTGCATTAAAATAAATATAATGGGCACAGGTTTCGGCGGTAATGGGCAACCCTTCTTCTTTTGCCTGCTGAATTTTTATCAGTACTTCAGCAGAAGACACATGAACGATATGTGTTTTGCAATTATGTTTGCGGCAAAGTTGAATCATCAGTTCAACCGCATCATTCTCCCATTGCTTAGGCCTGCTTGCTAAATAATAGCGGTAACTGCCCGGGAAATCTGAAAACTGATTATTAACCTCTTTTTTATACATTTCGCAATGTGCCAATAAAGGCAGGCCATGTTTTGCAATTACGGGCATGGCCATTGCTATTTCTTTTTTACCCACATTCGGAAATTCTTCAATACCCGAATGTGTGAGAAAACATTTTATACCCAACACGCCGGACTGCAGTAATCCTTCAAATTCATTTTTATCCACAGGGTACTTTGCATTTCCGGGAATCAATCCTCCATAAAAACCAACATTAACATGAAGTTTATTTTTGGATACTGCTAATTTTTCAGCAAATGCATTTGCAGTTGTAGTTACCGGAATTGAATTTAACGGCATATCTATAATGGTGGTGACCCCGCCTGCAGCAGCTGCCTGTGTTGCTGTATCAAAGCCTTCCCATTCTGTTCTTCCGGGTTCATTGATGTGCACGTGTGCATCAATGATACCGGGCATTAAAATAAGATTACCTGCATCTTCTGCCCCATCAGTTTTATGATGTTGTATTTCTGTTATGATCCCTTTCTCATAACACACAGTTGCCGGCTGAAGTTTTCCACCAAGCCAGCAACGTTTACTGTATATTTTTTTTGTTGTGCTCAAATTATATAAAAGCTGCTTTAAAATTGTTTTTCATACCAACCGCTGTCGGGGGTTTTACCCGCCGACAGGGTTGTAATATAAAGCCATCAAAACTTTTTCAGGTGTTATGGGTGCCGAATAAATAATATCAGCAACAGGATTAAATGCAAGAACAGCATTGCGGATTGCAAAATATGCGCCAATGCCATACATCAGCGGGGGTTCCCCTACAGCCTTTGATTTAAAGATCGCCATATCATTTCCATCTGTTTGTAAAAATTTTATATCAAGTATTTTTGGAACAGCATATATGTCCGGTATTTTATAAGTTGATAATGCATTTGATAATAATTTACCATCTTCATTATATACCACTTCTTCCATCGTCATCCAGCCAATGCCCTGTACAATGCCCCCTTCGCACTGTCCAAGATCAACGGCCCGGTTCATGCTGCTGCCAAAATCATGTACTACTTTTACCGCATCAATTTCATAAATACCCCTTAAACAATCAACCGTTGTGATGGTAAGTGCAGTACCATAAACATGATAGGCAAAAGGATGGCCCTTTTCAATTGTTTTGTCGTAATGAATAACAGGTGTGGCATAATGACCCTTTGCACTTAAATTGATCCGTTTCATAAAAGCCTGCTGAATCAAATTCTTCCAGTTGAAAACTGAGGCTTCATCATTAATAAAAACCACTTCATCTTTTATTTCAACAGTTTCATCTTCATTGTCTGTTAACTCTGTTTTGATAAATGAAAACAGGCGTTCTTTGATCTGGCTGCATGCATCAAGCAATGCTTTACCATTAAGATCTGCAGTTGAACTTGCTGCCGATGGTGAAGTATTGGCTACCCTTGTTGTATTGGTACTTTCTAATTTAATTTTACCTGCTGAAATACCGAAGCATTTTGAGGCCACCTGCAACATTTTTGAATTTACACCTTGTCCCATTTCCACTGCACCGGTACTTATCCCAACTGTACCGTCGGAATAAACATGCACCAATGCCCTGGCCTGGTTCATCATGGTATTGGTAAAAGAAATACCAAAACAAACCGGCATCAGTGATAGCCCTTTTTTATAAAACTGATTTTGCTCATTGAAGATCTTAATTTCTTTTTTTGCAGCTTCAATATCATAAACCTCCATCGCTTCATCCCAGCAGTTTTTTGACTGGCATTCTTTTACAATTTGACCGTAAGGAAATTCATCCCCGTTGTCCATCATATTTTTTCGCTGGATAAGATCCGTATGGACATGTAATTTTTTTGCTGCATGATCAATGGCGGCTTCAATAACAAACATCCCCTGTGGCCCGCCAAAACCACGGAAAGCTGTGTTGGGCGGAAGATTGGTTTTGCAGGAATGAGCTGTTACCTGCACATGTGGAATGTAATAACTGTTGGTTGCATGAAACAAAGTTCTTTCTAAAATTGCAGGAGATAGATCAGCGGCGGCACCTCCATTCTGATAAAATGTGGCTTCATAAGCTACAATATTCAAATCATCATCCAGGCCAATTTTATAATCGCTGCTGTATGGATTTCTTTTTCCGGTCATACGCATATCTTCCATACGGTGTGGAATACATTTGGCAGGACGCTTTAATATCCATGCTGTCATGGCTGCCATGGCTCCCCATGCCGATGCCTGGTCTTCTTTACCACCAAAGCCGCCACCAAGGCGTGGCACATCCACTTCTACTTTATTCATACCTATACCCAGTACCCTGGCTACAGTGCGTTGCACCTGTGAAGGTCCCTGTGTTGATGAAAATATTTTTACGCTGTCATGTTCAGCAGGAATGGCATAGGCTCCCTGTGTTTCCAGATACAACTGTTCCTGTCCTCCTGTTTCTGCCTGTCCTGTAAAAATATGTTTACATAGAGTAAAAGCTTCTTGCACATTTCCCTTTACAAATTTCCGTGAAGGGCTTAATATCTGTCCCTGTTTAAATGCTTCCCTTGGATCGGTAATGAAGGGCAGTGGATCAATTTCTATTTTAATTGCTGCGCATGCTACTTCAGCAGCATCTTCATTTTCTGCTACGACCAATAAAATGGGTTGGCCCCGGTAATGCACTTCATTATCTGCCAGGAAAGGTTCATCAGGTATGATACCCCCGATCTGGTTTTGGCCCGGTATGTCTTTGAATGAAAATATTTTTACAATACCTTCCATTTGTTCAGCAGCAGCAAAATCAATACTATTTATTTTTCCATGTGCCTGGGGAGAATCAAAAACTTTTACAAACAACATCCCTTCCGTTACAGGAATATCGTCTACATAGACAGATCTGCCTGTTACATGGTGGGCTGCATCAATATTGCAGCCTGCTAAACCTGCCTGTCCGGCAGGCAGGTCCCCCAAAGGTGAACCTGCAGGTTCTTTAATGTTTTTTGCTTTATGCATATGTTAACTATCCTACACCAGTATTATATTCCAATTACTTCCCTAATTAAATCATTTTTAAAATGGGCCAGAAACAATTGCCTTAACAAAAGTCTTTTATACTCTTTTGTTCCTCTTACATCGCTGACAGGTGCAATTTCAGTATTCATTACAGCAATGGCTTCTTTTAATATTCGGGCATTGATCGTTTTACCTTTTAAAAAAAACACTGTTGCATCAAGGTATTTCGGAAAAGGGGCAATACCGCCAGCTGAAAGATGGATCTTTTCTATCATACCATCATCGTTCACATTGATCTGGCAGGCAGTATTTACACTGGCTATATCGAGGTGTGTTCGTTTACTTACTTTTTCAAAATTGAAATGATCATTTTGCGGGGGTGTAAAAATTATCTTTTCGATGATCTCATCTGCAGCCTTATCAATTTGTTTATAGCCTGTATAAAAATCTTTAAGTTTTATTATTCTGGTTACGCCGTTTTTATTCAACAGCAGTTCACTATCCAGCGCCAGGAAGAAAATACTCATATCGCCGATGGGCGATGCATTTACCAGGTTTCCCGCCATGGTAGCCATATTGCGTATAGGTGTGGAAGAAATGAGTTTGATATAGCGCTGAAGATCTGGGAAAAAGCCCTGTATTAATTTTGATTCAGCAAAAGTTGTTAAGGTTACAGCAGCACCAATATGACATTGCCCGTTTTCAAAATTAATTTGCAACAACCGGCGGTCATCAAACAAAAGATGTACGTCAGCCTTTTTTACGGTCAGCGCTTTTTGTACGATCAGGTCTGTTCCGCCTCCAAGTATCAATTTATGTAAACCCGTATTTGATACCTTTGATGATTTGTTAATTATATCTCTTAATTGTATAAGCCTGTCTTTGATCTGTAAAAAATAATCAGGAATAAATTTTTGCTCAACCAGCCAGGCAATGGTTTCCTGTCCGGGCCTGTCATTTATTTTTTCAGCAATAACAGCTGCAGCCCTTTCAATGGATTTATACCCTGTACACCGGCAAATGTTTCCATCAACAGCGGCAATGGCATCATCGTAATGTTTTGTTGTTTCATTCAAAACAAAACCGGTGAGTGACATAACAAAACCAATGCTGCAAAATCCGCACTGGGTTCCGTTGGCATCAACCAATGCCTGCTGCACCGGAGAAAGTTCTTGCATACCCTGCTTGCCGGAAGCCTGCCTGTCCGGTAGGCAGGGCAGGTTAATTCCTTCTACAGAAAGAATATGTTTACCATGTGCATTCCCCAATGGCATCAGGCAACTGGTCATTGACCGGTAAACAATTTTTCCGTTTTCAAAATCTCCAGCTAAAATAGTGCAGGCACCACAATCACCTTCCCTGCATCCGATCTTTGTACCAACCTGCCTTTTGTAATACCGTATATAATCCAGTACCGTACTGCCTGGGGCATGTTCGGTATGTATTAATTGCCCGTTTAGAATAAAGCTTAGCATTTAATATTCGGTTTTGATTGTGCTTTCACTCCATTTCTTAAATGCTTCCAGAGCTTCTTCTCTGAATATTTGTTTGGTAAATAATTTCCTTTCGGTAACAGGCCTGGCAATCTCGTCATAAATAAACTGGTCGTCGAAATTTATGGCAGTAGCATCTTCCTTTGAATTTGCATAAAAAAGTTTTGCAGGCCTTGCCCAGTAAATGGCACCCAGGCACATGGGGCAGGGTTCACAACTGGTATAAATTTCACAATCACCCAGTTGAAAGGAATTTAATACAGAGCAGGCATTCCGAATAGCAACCACTTCGGCATGAGCTGTGGGGTCATTGGTTGTGGTAACCTGGTTTACTCCCCGTGCAATAATTTTACCATCTTTAACTACTACAGCACCAAAGGGGCCTCCTTTGCCTTCTTCCACATTGCTGATTGAAAGTCTGATCGCCTCCAACATAAATTCAGAGATATTCTTACTCATGTTTTATTTTTTTAGCAGAACTGATTGTTACCGGAACTTTACTGAAAATAAGCAGCAAACGTGTAGCCACATTAAAAATAACAAATTGCCTTTAAGCAGACAAATAACATACTGCACAACAACATTGGTCTTTTTTACAGATATGCTTTATGAAGCAGTTTATTATATTTGTATTCATGAATGCTGACTATACCTTTTTATCCAAAGAACAACGCATTAATGCCGTTCAGCGCCTTACTGCATTATGGGCTTTTACCGAAAGCGGACTTGGCGGGATCATGCATGCCCTTCAAATACCATTTACCGGATTGTTAGTTGGCGGTATGGCAGTAATCATGATCTGCCTTATTGCTGACATTTCGGAGTACAATTACAAGCAGCTATTAAAAAGTGCACTAATTGTTTTGATCGTAAAAGCGATGGTTAGCCCTTACACACCCTTTCCTGCATATATTGCTGTTTCTTTTCAGGCTTTGCTTGGTTTTGGATTATTTAGTTTACTGGGCGTCAATTTAATCAGCATCATTTTATTAAGTACCATCACTATGCTGGAATCAGCTATTCAAAAATTACTCATTCTTACTTTATTTTTTGGCGAATCGCTTTGGAAAGCAATGGATACTATGATTGGATCACTGGCATCTCAATTTGGCAGTATTGTTTCAAATGGGAGCTATTGGATAGTTGGTATTTATTTATTCATTTATCTGGCAGGCGGATTTTTTATTGCATGGCTAGCTTTCCGGACCATAAAAAGTTTTAAAACTGAAAAGTCAACTTTTATTTTAGATACAACTTTTAAGATACCTGTGGATCTTACTAAAACAAAAAGACCTGCTTCAAAAAATAAGTACACAAAACTCTGGTTACTGATCCTGGCCATGATCACCCTGTCAGCTGTTTTATTCTTTTTTGCCACTGATACTAAACAGGGCTGGCTGGCTGTTGCAAAAACAATCAGCTGGACATTATCAGCCATCCTGATCTGGTTTATGCTCATCGGCCCTTTATTTACCAAAGTAATTCAAAGGCTCCTGCAAAAAAAGGAAAGCCGTTACAGCGATGAAGTGCTAAAAGCCTTATCCTTTCTGCCGGTAATGAAACAACTAACCGTTCTGGCCTGGCAGCAAAGTAAATTGCTTCATGGTTTTAGAAGATGGCATTTTTTCTTCGCTTCTTTAATTCACACTACACTTACCTATACGGAATCAGCAACAAATGATCCTTCCCTTAACAAACCGGTATGAGTATTTATATCTTTTCAAGACCGATACACAGCGGTAAAACAACGGAATTGCTGCAGTGGTGCAATCAGCAAAAAAATATCAGCGGTATATTAATGCCTGACTTAAATGGCGAAAGAAAAATTATTGATGTACAAACAAAAGAGGTTTTTGACATTGAATGCATTGACCCTTTACAAACAACAGAGCCATTGACATCCGTTGGCAGGTTTCATTTTTACACAGCTTCTTTTGAAAGGGCAAATTCAATATTAATAAATGCAGTAAACCAAAATCCAGACTGGCTGGTTATTGATGAAGCTGGTAAGCTGGAGCTGGAAAGCAAAGGGTTTTACCAATCAATTATTAAAGCGGTAGCCTTACAAGATTCCAAGAGGAATTCCGGTAACTTATTGATTGCAGTACGTGAAAGTTTATGTGATGAGGTGATTTCATTTTTTAAAATAAAAGACTGCCATATTATTCATAAACTGGAAGAGCTTATTTGAATGTATTACAGATAGATCCCTGTAAAAACGGAATCAAACAATTACCTTCTATTACTCATGCATTACCAGGATTGGCATTTTACTATGGTAAGATAATGTCTTTGTCCTGCTGCCATTTAATAATTTATCTATAAATGAACGGTTTTTTTGAATAGCAATAATCAGGTCAATATTCCTGGTTCCGGCAAATAAATTTATGGCTTCATCTACATCATACAGACGCATGAAATAAAACTCAGGATGATAATCTGCAAACATCTGCTGTAGTTCTTTTTTTTCATTTTCATAATCTTCGGTAAGAGAGATGTAATGGTCCTTATCTACATTCACAATATGTAATTTTGGTTTAAATACATCCAGGAAGTCTTTAATTGGTATTGATGGTGTTGTATTTAAAGTACTTTTAAAATCTGAGGTCAGCATCACATTTTTAAGCGGGCTGAATGATGCATTTTCAGGAATGATCAAAACCGGGCAGACTTTTCTTTCTGCCATCTTTAATGTGTTGCTTCCAAAAAATACCTGGGCAATAGCAGATTTACCGGTGATTCCCATAATAACCAGATCAGCTTTCCGGTGACGGGCTGTTCTTTCCAATCCATCCACAAAATCAGCTTCTTCATGTACCAACACTTCTATTTCAACTGTATAATTTTTTAATAATTCAGTTTTCAAATGGCCCAGCATTTCTATTGCATATGCAGCTTCTTCCGGTTTTCCGTAACCATGGTATAAAATCATATTTACCCCATAATGACCAACCAATAATTGAGCAGCATATTTGGCCGCATGTATTGAAGTTTCGGAAAAATCAACTGGTACAATAACTGTATTCATATAAAGTAGATTTTGTTTAATTGCTTACAAACTTACTCTATTTATAGCTGATATTTGCCTCTGACTCCGCTTTTTAATTTGATATTGCCTGATTTTACACTCCGGTTTAAAGTGCTTATTATTTATCTTTGCCGCCCATGGCTCAAAAAAAATTAGAACGGTTTGCGGCAATAAAAACATTTCCGAATGTGCTTGAGTACCCCGGGGATATGAAAGGAAAATGGCATGATTTTTTTAATAATAAGAATCTACTGACCCTTGAGCTTGCCTGTGGCAGGGGAGAATATACAGTTGGAATGGCAAAATTATTTCCGAAACAGAATTTTATTGGTGTAGATGTAAAAGGTAACCGGATGTATATTGGTGCTAAAAAATGCCTGGCAGAAAATATTGCCAATGCCGGATTTTTAAGAACCCAGATTGAAAAGCTACCTGAGTATTTCGATAAGGGTGAAGTAGATGAGATCTGGATCACATTTCCTGACCCTCAATTGCGCATTTCAAAAGCAAAGAAACGGTTAACACATCCCAGATTTTTAAGGCTGTACCAGCAAATTTTAAGACCGGGTGGCTTTATTCACCTTAAGACCGACTCGCCTGATCTATATCTGTTCACAAAAAAAGTAGCTGAACTTTATGAATTAATTATTGTTGAAGACAGGGATAATGTATATGGGGAACCCCCTGTAAAAGATGAGCTAAAAATAAAAACGCATTATGAAAGTCTGGATATTGCACAAAGTAAAAAAATACATTACCTTAAATTAACATTGCCATCAAGAATAAAAAGTATAGATGAGCAGTTGCAGGAGATTTTAAAAGATTATGAACAACCTCGTAGAATCTGAAGATTTTTATTACAATGAACATGGTTTTATTGTACTTACTGCCAAATACCATCTAGAAAGAGGTCACTGTTGCGGCAACGGATGTAAACATTGCCCTTTTGATTATGTTATGTGCAACCCGAACCCCCCCACCGAAGGGGGGCCTTTAGAAGACACTTAATAATAATATAACTTACCTGATTTGAAGAAGAAAGTAACTAAAAAAATTACATCTGCTCAAACTCCTTCCCCACAGGGTAAGACTGGAAGTGGGCCTTATAATTTTTTTGCTGATGTGCATGATGTAGTGAGGCAGATACCAAAAGGCAAAGTAACATCTTACGGTGCTATCGCTGCTTACCTGGGTACAAAACTCAGTGCCCGTATGGTTGGCTGGGCAATGAATGCGGCTCACACAGCCAAACCAAAAGTGCCGGCACAAAGGGTAGTGAACAGGAATGGAATGCTTACAGGTAAGCACCATTTTACTACGCCAACAGAAATGGAAGAACTATTAAGAAAAGATGGGGTGCCGGTTAAAAATGATACGGTTGTTGATTTTAAAAAACATTTTTGGGATCCGTCGGGGGAACTGGCATTATAATATAATCAGCTAACTCCATATAAATACTTAAATTACCTGACAAGTATTTTCTATAACCATTTTCAGCATGAGTAATACCTTACTTACCGGTACTGTTACTTTCGTTAACCACGAAAAAAAGTATATCATTATTGAGTATGAGGAAAAGGGCAGGAAGAAAGTAATTAATGGAAGTGTTGATGAAAAACAGCAACAGAAGCTGATAGATAAGAAGATCATTAAAAAGAAACACTTATTTCATATTGGCGATACCGTATCTTTTACAGCAGGGCTATCGGACCGCGGGGACCGGATGACCGCATCCGATATTCAATACCTGTACAATACGGCGCTGGATGTGCTTATTAACAAAGCCGGTACAGAAAATAGTTTTATTGGCTACTTAAAGGTCATTGATGATAAATATTTTGTAAAAGAAATTGACAGTTATTTATTTTTTCCCGTGCCCTTATCCCCCTGGCAGATCAAGCCAACAGAAGCAGAATTAAATGAGGCGGTAACCTTTTCACTGGAAAACCTGGATAAGAAAGAAAAGATAACAGCTAAACTTAATAACAATAAATATATACCTGAGTTTTATACTGCCGTAAAATTAAATAAAGCAAATACACCCATTGAAGCAGCCGTTTATAAAGTAACGCCGCATGGCATTTATTTACATTTAATTACCGATAAAATACAGGTAAAGCTTCCTTTTAAAGAAGGCATACAGGTTAATGACATCATTTCGGTAAAGATTATTTATTTAAGCCCGGTAAAAATTGTTGTTGAAGAATTATAAAAATTTAAGCTTTGCCAAATTTTAAAACTTTGGCAAAGCTTTTTAATTGTAATATGGGCTTATCATTAAATAAACCACCACACCGGTTACTGCCACATAAAACCAAACAGGCCAGGTAATTCTAACCAGTTTTTTATGTTTATCATATTCGCCGGTAAGGGCCCTGTATGCTGTAAATAAAATAAATGGGAGAATGATTGCTGCCAAAGGAATATGTGTTATGAGGATAAAATAATAAACCATCCTCAGGTTTCCTGCCAGTACTTTTTCATCAATGCTTACCATACCATCATGGTTTAGATCGCCATACTTTGTATCGCCTGCCAGTAAATGATGAGCTATATACGAGAGTAAAAACAAGACAGACAATGAAATGGCTGTAAGCATTATTTTTTTATGCAGTTCAAATTTTTTTTGCTTTACTGAAAAAAGTCCTGCCACAAGTAAAACACAAACTAATGAATTTATAACAGCATTTGCTTTTGCAAACACGTGTACATCAAAGCCCAAATCAACATCCAGTTTATATTTACTTAAAAAGACCACGGCAGCAAAAACCAGTACCGATAGTGTGTAAATAAAAAGCTTTGCATTTTTATCATTTTTTTTAAGTGAAGGCTGTAACATATATTATTGCTGTTTTTCCTGTTTGCTTTTTTGCCGGTTAAATATCAAAACAACTACAAATACAATTCCGATCGCTATAAATATAATGGGTAGTATAGGTATGAATTCCCTGAATACCGAAGGCTTTTTTCTGTCTTTTTCCAGCATCAGTAATGGAATATCCCTTACCAGCTCAGCCTGCTTAACCGTATCAAAACCATTGAACCAGCCTCTCACAACCCGGCTGCTGTCTAATAAAAAAAAGTTTTGGGTATGAATAAAGGCAGTGTCCACTTCTGTATCTGCCAACCCTGCTTTCAGTTCATTTAATGCAAAATCATAGATCTCTTTTTTATCGCCGGTTACAAACCACCAGCTATCATGATTGGCATTATAGCGGTCGGCAAATTTTCTTAATTGCGGCACAGAATCATGTTCAGGATCTATACTGATAGAAATGAATTGTACAATGCTGTCATTTTTCAAAAATGAATCCTGCAGTCTTTTCATGCTGCGGGTAAGGCCGGGGCAAATACTCGGGCACCTGGTAAAAATGAAATCAATCACCAGTATCTTACCCTTTAAATCATCCAATGAAACCTTTTTACCAAGCTGGTTGGTAAATTTGATGTTCTTTACTTTATGCCAGATCGTATCGGTAATTGTTTTACCATTTTTTTCTGAAATATGAATACTATCCGGTTCAAAATACCTGCCCGGCATATGTACAGCATCTTTACTAAAATACTTTACAATAAAATATCCTGCAAAAGGCATAACAATTGCAAGCATCAATGCTAATACTGCTTTTTTATTCATAATCTGATCTGATGATTCTGCAAATTTACAGCAATGAAAATCAATTAACTTATAAAACAAAAAACCACCCCAGCTGTTGGCGGGGATGGTTACTATTTTCTATTGCCTGATCTTATTACAATTATTTTTTCGCGTCTTTATCAACAGCCGGCAATAGATGCTGTTCAGTTTTAGTTTTATCAGGATGGCTGCCTCCATTGGTGTTACGCAAAACTTTCCAGCTGTTACCATCCCAAAGGAAAGCTGCTATGAACCATATAAATAACATCAGCGGCACTATGATCGTCATGATCATATTCCTGATCTCATCGCCCAGGTGCATAAAGATGGAAACGATATAATATGCTTTGGCAAGCGTTAATGCAGCAATTAACAATTTAGTTGACAGCGTTAACCCGTAAGATAAATGACCATGCCTGAAATATAAAAAATAACCAAGGGATAGCTCAATAATAGTCAATAAAGACAAAACCCAAAATGTTTTCCAGATACGGCCTGTGCCAGATGCATGTTCCGGAGCATGGGTAATTTCGGGAGAAGATACTTGTGAACTCATAATTATATTTTAAAAACTTATTTTAAAAACTTAAACAAGATAAAAGCAAAGGAATACAAACACCCAAACCAGGTCCACAAAGTGCCAGTACAATCCTGCTTTTTCGATCATTTCATAATGCCCACGCTGCTCAAAATGGCCCAGCCTTGTTTTAATTAACATGGTAACATTTATAATAACCCCGCTAAAAACATGGAACCCGTGGAAACCTGTAATTCCAAAGAAGTATCCGCCAAAAGCAATAGGGCCCGGTGTAGCAACCATTGCACCGTTATGCATCACTTCTACACCCCATGGATTCCTGGTAACAGTAGTTCCCCAATGTTCAATTTGCCCATTTACCAAAACAGCATGGTCGCCGGTGATCATGTGTGTCCACTCCCAGGCCTGGCAACCCAGGAAAGCAAGTCCTCCGAAAATTGTCAGGATCATATATTTCTCAACGCCCTTCCTGTTCATTTTATGACCTTCATGTACGGCCAATACCATGGTAACAGAACTGAAGATCAAAATAAAGGTCATCAAACTTACAAATGCCAGGGGCAGGTTTGCATGCCCGGCCAAAGGAAATGCATTAAACACATGGTTAGGATCGGCCCAATGGTTTACACTGAAACGGATGGTACCATAACTGATCAGAAATGCACCGAATGTGAAGGCATCACTCATTAAAAAGTACCACATCATCACTTTACCATAGCTCACATTGAAGGGACTTCTTCCTCCGTTCCACCATTTGGTATTTGTTGGTATCGCTGTTGTTGACATATAAAGTTGTAAGTTTTAAGTTTTAAGTTATAGTATTAAGTTTTTTAGTTTCTCAGGTTAACTTATAACTTACTACTTATAACTTTCCTCTTATCGTATCATTAATAAAAATATCAATAAATAAATCCAAAGTACATCCACAAAGTGCCAGTATGTACTTACCAGTTCTACCGGAACACTGTTATAGTTTCTGGTCTTTTTGCTGAATGCCTTTGCAAACAATACCAGCAATGCTATCAACCCGCCAACAACGTGAGCAGCATGCAAACAAATAATTACGTACATAAATGAATAAGATACATTGCCTGTAAGTGTTATCTCTTTTGCATATAACTGCTGAAACCCCAGCAACTGAAAAACAATAAAAAGAACTCCTAAAACCAAAGTAGCAATAACCAGGCTCCTGTACTTTTTCATCTCCCGTTGCTTAAAAGCCTTTTCTGCCAGAAAGATCGTAACGCTGCTTAAAACAATTGCACCGGTACTGTACCAAAAAAAAGCTGGCAGGTCAAACGTTTGCCAATTAGCCAGGTTCCGTTTAACAATATATGCACTTGTTAACCCTGCAAACATCATCAGCAAACTTCCAATGCCCACCCACAGGGTAAATTTATGCGGATGAATTTTTTTTCGTTGTTCCATTGACACTGTAATCATATCATTTATTGTGCCCCCTCTATCTCTCCGCCGCGTTGGGAGGAAATAGAGGAAATTATTTTAATTTTTTGTGTTCCAGGCTCCGGTAATTTTTTTCATCTTCACATTCCTGCCGGCAGGCAGGTTGGCGTCGCACTCTTATGCATTTTATTGTCTATTCAGCTTTAATTGTGTCTTGCAATCCTCCGTTTCAATCTTCCAGTTCCCTCTCTTATGGATAGGCCCGCCCGGATGACCCGGTTGGACTGGGATTGATCTGAGGCGGCTATATCCTGTTGGCAAACAAGGCCAGCAAAACGATCATTAAATAAAAATAAGAACTGAACATTACCCTCCTGGCACTCTTAGCATCCATTCGGATGAACAACAGCACACTCATATAGACCATCCAAAGGTTGCAGACCAGTAATACAAACATACTTTCTATACCGTTGATACCTGTAATAAAAGGCAAAAACCCCACAGGCACCATCAAAGCACTATAAATAATACTTTGCATTGCAGTAAACCTGGTTGGGCCCTTATCGGCAGGCAACAGTTTAAATCCTGCAGCTTCATAATCTTTATGTGCCAGCCAGGCAATTGCCCAAAAATGCGGAAACTGCCATAAAAACTGTATGCCGAATAAAACCCATGCACCTGTCCAGCTGACCGGTTGATTACCATAAGCCGCAACCCATCCAATTAAACAGGGCAATGCTCCGGGTATAGCACCTACCAGCACAGAAATTGAATTAACCTTTTTAAGTGGTGTGTATATAAAGCCGTATAAAAAAAGGCTGAATAAACTAACCAACGCACTCTCCATGTTAAAAAACTTCCACATCATAAATACACCTGCAGCACCGGTGATAAAAGCAAATACGCCTGCTTCAGTCTCACTCATTCGGCCACTGGCAACCGGTCTTGTGGCTGTACGTTTCATTAACCCGTCAGATGTTTTTTCCAATATCTGGTTAATGGCATTTGCCGAACTTGTGATCAACATTCCTGCAACAAAAAGTAAAAGAACTGATATTATTTTTTCACGAACGTAAAACTGTTCATTGGGTGCAATTAAAAAACTAACCACCGTACTGAACACCACCATAAAACTTAAAGTGAATTTGATCAACTGAAAATAATCTTTCACTTTATTTACCAATGCAAACGATGTTGAGTTGGTAATGGTTTTTTTTTCGTTATTCATGGCCTCTCCCTCCCCGGCCTCACCCTCAATCCCTCTCTCCCGATAGCAATCGGGAAGAGGGAGGCCAAACTTCTGTTTGTTTTTTTAGCATTAGTAATTAAGCCCGTCCGAACGACCCTTAGGCCGGGCGGGCATTTCTTCATTATCTCTTTATTCACCTTTAATTATGTTTTGCAAATTTTCTTCTTCGCTTTTATCTTTTCCATTTCCCTCCCCTGAGGGGAGGATAGGTGGGGCCTAATGTTTTGATTCATCTTCTCCAACCGGTACATTCTGCGGTATAAATTCTTTACCATCTTTTGCATAATCATATGCTCCGCGATGTACTTCAGGAATTTCACCGGGCCAGTTTCCATGACCGGGATTGATCGGTGTGGTCCACTCCAATGTATTAGACCCCCATGGATTTGTATCTGTAACTTTCCTTCCCTTAAACATACTATAGAAGAAATTATAAACAAACAGCAATTGTGCAGCAAATACGATCATAGCAACAAAGCTGATAAATTCATTAAGTCCGTTGAACATATTAAATGAACTCCATCCCGAAAAATCATAATAACGGCGTGGCATTCCGGCCAATCCCTGGTAATGCATTGGCCAGAAAATCAAATATGCACCAACAATGGTTATCCAAAAATGAATAAAGGCCATGGTGTTATTTAAATAACGGCCAAACATTTTAGGGAACCAGTGATAAACGCCTGCAAACATGCCAAAGAATGAAGCCACACCCATTACTATGTGGAAGTGGGCAACCACAAAATAAGTATCATGTAAATGAAGATCTAATGCAGAGTTACCTAAGAAAATTCCTGTTAACCCTCCACTGATAAATAAACTTACAAAACCAATGGCGAATAACATTCCCGGGGTAAAGCGGATATTTGCCCGCCACAATGTAGTAAGCCAGTTAAAAACTTTAATGGCTGATGGTACAGCAATTAATAAAGTGAGCAATACAAACACGGAGCCCAGGAATGGGTTGAGGCCCGTTACAAACATATGATGCGCCCAAACCAGGAAGGCCAGGATTGCAATAGCAAAAACAGAACCTACCATGGCCATATAACCAAATATTGGCTTACGGCTGTTTACACTGATAATTTCAGAACTCATACCCATGGCAGGCAATAATATAATGTACACTTCGGGGTGGCCAAGGAACCAGAATAAATGCTGGAACAGGATGGCACTTCCACCTTCGTTAGGTAAAATTTTACCGGCAATAACTATATCGCTTAAGAAGAAACTGGTACCCAAATTACGGTCGAATAATAAAAGTATAGCACCTGATAATAATACAGGGAAAGAAAGTACACCCAAAACTGCTGTAAAGAATAAAGACCAAATGGTAAGCGGCAAACGGGTCATACTCATTCCTTTTGTACGCATGTTGAGGATAGTAGTAATATAATTTAGTCCACCCAGTAATGCAGATACAATAAACATGGCCATACTTACCAACCACAGATCCATACCTATTTTAGCTCCGCTTGATGCATCACCCAGGGCGCTTAAAGGAGGATAGATCGTCCACCCGCCACTTGCAGGACCTGTTTGTACAAATAAAGAAGTGAACATGATAATAGAAGAAAGAAAGAAGAACCAATAGCTCAGCATATTTAAAAACGGCGATGCCATATCTCTTGCGCCAACCTGTAAAGGAATAAGAAAGTTTGCAAATGTTCCGCTTAAGCCTGCTGTTAATACAAAGAATACCAGGATGGTTCCGTGCATGGTAACCAATGCATAATAAAATTCCGGCTTTAATTTACCGCCGGCAGCCCAATGGCCCAGCAAATCTTCCAGCCATGGAAATGTTGCATCAGGATAACCTAATTGTAAACGGAATACTACCGAAAACAAACCACCGATGATCGCCCATATTATACCTGTTACCAGAAATTGCTTGGCAATCATTTTATGATCCTGGCTGAAAACGTATTTGGTTATAAATGTTTCGTGATGATGATGTTCATGATGTGCATCATGTGCTCCGTGAACTTCTGCATGCTGTAATGTGGCTACGCTACTCATATTCTTGCTTTTTTTTCATCCCGCCTCAGGCAGGGACCGTTTATTTATTTTTTTGCGGGCAATACCTGTGTAATTTGTTTACCGGTACTATCCGCTATATTTTCTTTAGGAGCTCTATCCGGAAAAACAGTAAAGTATTCCGGCTTTTGCTCAGCTAACCATTTTTTATATTCTTCCATTGTTTCTACAATGATAACACCACGCATAGCGTAGTGACTTGATCCACACAACTGATCACAGGCAATTTCAAAATTGAATTCAGGATTACCTGTTTTCTTTTTCATATCGGCAGTGGTGATCTTTGGTGTGAACCATTGCGTGGTTGGTATACCCGGTACGGCATCCATCTTTAACCTGAAATGAGGAAGGCCCACATCATGAATTACATCCTGTGAATGGATCACCATTTTAACCGGTATGCCAACAGGGATATGCATGATTGTAGTTACATGTATATCATCCAGGCTGGCCGGATCGTCAAAATTAACACCCAGGTTATTTTTTGCAGTATATAATTTAAAATTTGTTTTGCCCAACACTTTATCAGCTCCCGGATACCTGAACTCCCAGGCAAACTGGTGACCGGTAACTTCAACTACGATGGAATCTTTAGGCGCATCGCCGGTAATTTTAAACCAGTATTTTAAACCGAAAACAACCAGTACCGTTAAAAATATGGCAGGTACGGTTGTCCAGATCAATTCAAGTTTTGTATTGTGGGGGAAGTAAAAAGCCTTTCTGTCATCTTTTTCCTGGTATTTAAAAGAGAACCAGAATAATAAAACCTGTGTGATTATAAAAACTACGCCTGTTATTAAAATAGTAATTAATAACATAGTATCAATCTTTTCTCCTTCTACAGATGCAGAACCCTGAGGGAATAACGTTTTACCATAATAAAGTTCGTTACAGTACCAGGCGCCAATTAAACCAAATATCAAAAATCCCAGGAGGAAAAATGCATTGATCTTATTATTTTGCTTACGGGTTTTGTCTTCGCCTTTTAAAACGCTTACATATTCACTGGCTTTTGCAATCTGAAAAATGACCACGAAAATTAGTACCCCTAGCGCTATCATTAAAAACTCCTTCATGATTCAAAGTTATTTTCTGTAAATGTTATTATAATTTCTTGTTTAAAACTAAGTTCAATATTCGTGTGCTTT
>JAYTOF010000296.1:0-12462 GCA_043747955.1 Chitinophagaceae bacterium | reverse complement strand
ACCCTGGCTCATCGCGGCCCCGATGGTGAGGGCTATGGTATTTACAACACCCGGGCGGCAACCATTGGACTGGGGCACCGGCGTTTAAGTATTATTGACCTGACCGAAGGCGGCAGCCAGCCCAAGAATTTTCAAACGCTTCATATTACATTTAACGGTGAAATATATAATTATGCCGAAATAAAAACTGAACTGGAACAAAAGGGCCACCTGTTTAACAGCCACAGCGATTCAGAAGTAATTTTACATGCATACACCGAATGGGGCAGTGCTGCCCTGCAAAAATTTATTGGCATGTTTGCCTTTGTTATTTATGATGAAGCCAGCCAAAAATTATTTGCCTGCAGGGACAGGGCCGGAGTAAAACCTTTTTTTTATTACCATAAAGACGGGTTGTTTTTGTTTGCTTCCGAATTAAAGGCCCTGGTGCAGCACCCGGGTTTTGTAAAAGAAATTAATACCGATGCTGCTGCTGCTTTTATGCAGTATGGCTATGTGCCCACACCACATTGTATTTACCGGCATACGTATAAATTAAAGCCGGGTCATTTTCTGCAACTGGACCTTACTTTTAACAACATACTTACTCAACAGTACTGGAACGTGTACGATGCTTATAATAAACCCATCTTAAAAATAAGTTTACCCGATGCCATTACAGAAACCGAGAACATATTAACCAATGCTTTTCAATACCGGATGGTAAGTGATGTACCGGTTGGGGTTTTTTTAAGCGGCGGATACGACAGCGCCTGTGTAACCGCTTTACTGCAAAAAAATAATACCGAAAAAATAAAAACCTTTACCATCGGGGTGCCCGATGCGGGGTTAAATGAAGCGCCTTTTGCCAAAGCAGTTGCGGCCCACCTGGGTACCGACCATACCGAGTATTACTGTACGCAAAAAGAAGCACTTGAAATTGTACCGCAGCTTCCCTTTTTTTATGATGAACCCTTTGCCGACAGCAGTGCCATACCCACCTCACTGGTGAGTAAGATTGCCCGGCAGAAAGTAACAGTGGCTTTATCTGCCGATGCCGGTGATGAGGTTTTTGCCGGGTACAACCGCTACGATTATATCATGAAGTACGGAAAAAGGTTACAAAATATCCCCGGGGTTTTGCGAAAGTCTGTAGCAGCTGTTATGGATAAAGTGCCGGCAGATGCCATTCCTTTTTTACAAAAGCAATATCTTTTTCACAGCAGGTACGAAAAAGTAAAGACCTTTTTAAAGAATCCTTCGGAAAAAAATATATTAAAAAATATTACACAGCAGAATACAGCAGATACCCTTGCAGGGTTATTTAAAAAACCGGTTAAAGAACTGCCTTCTGCTTTCGACAGTGAAGAGCTGCATGAAGAGAATTATTCCATGCTGACATATATGATGGCCATCGATTATCAGACTTACCTGCCGGATGATATTCTGCAAAAAGTTGACCGGGCCACCATGAGTGTGGGCCTTGAAGGGCGGGAACCGTTTTTAGATCAGCGCATCATAGAGTGGGCCGCTCAGTTGCCCATGGAATACAAATACAATAAGGGCAATAAAAAATTCATCCTTAAAGAGATCGTACACAAGTATGTTCCCAAACAAATGATGGACCGGCCAAAGATGGGTTTTGGAATACCGATCAGCGATTGGCTCACACATGACCTGAAGCCCTTTGTGGACCGGTATTTTGATGAAACCTTTATTGTGAAACAGGATATTTTTAATAATGAAGAAGTGCAGCGGATAAAAAGATCATTTTATAACGGCAAAAAAGAAAGGGCCGAAAAGATCTGGTTTTTATTGATGTTTCAGATGTGGTACGATACCTGGATGAATAATAATTAATGAACAACAACCCTGCTCATTAACAGTAACAACCGGTTTTTCAGGGCTTGTCAGGAAAACAAGGGCAGCTCAAATTAATTACCGGGTAATGGTTGCGCATAAAATAATCCTAAATATAATATTAACCGGTGACCGGCAAAAAAACCATTTTACATATCATTGATTACCTGGGGCGTGGCGGAGCCGAAGTAATGCTGGTAAAAGTGCTGAAGGAATTAACGGAGTACCGTAATATAGTGGTAACATTAAACCCACAAAATCATTTTGGGGATGAATTTACCTGTGATGAATACCATTGCCTGAATATGGGATCATTTGCAAAATTTCCGATTGCTGCCCTGCGGTTGCGAAGGCTGATAAAAAAATATAAGATCGATATTGTACATTCACACCTCTACAGCGCCACATTAGTTGCCAGGCTGGCAACACCCCAAAAAATACCTTTAATTACTACCATACATACCAACGTTTCTACAAATGATTATAATAAGTGGTACCTGAAGATGCTGGAAAATATTGGCTATAAAATGCATAAAAGTATTATTGTCGGAGTGTCTAGCGGTGTTTTGGATCAGTACTTCCGTTATTTTAAACATAAGCCTTATCAAAAATACCTGCTGTATACTTTTGTTGACATGAAAGAGATTGAAACTCCTGCTTTACCGGTATCAGCTCCTGTTAACAAAGAAATTTTTACATTGGTTGCCATTGGGGCATTGCGTTATCCTAAAAATCAACAATACCTCATCAGGGCCTTAGAGTTACTTAAAGAACAGAATTTTGAATTGCATATTTACGGCATTGGGGTATTACAAAAAGAACTTGAACAGATGGTTGGGGAAACAGGGGTAAGGGTCATTCTAAAAGGAGAAGTAAAAAATGCAGCCGGTTTATTACCTTATTATGACCTGTATGTCATGTCCTCCGAATTTGAAGGCTTTTCATTGAGTGTATTGGAAGCCATGGCTATGCAGATACCGATGTTGCTGAGTGATATTCCTTCATTCAGGGAGCAGTGTGCTGATACGGCATTATTTTTTGATTTAAAAGATACAGGCGATTTTGTAATTAAATTAAAACAACTTGCCGCCGACCGAACATTACAAAAAGAACTTGCACTTGCTGCAAAACAAAGGGTGATCAATAATTTTACGCTGGCGCATCATATGAAGGGCTTACGTAAAATTTATTCCGATACATTAAACAACAATTAACCGGTGAAGGGGAAAAATATTTTATTTATATCTTATGACGGGATGACCGATCCATTGGGCCAGAGCCAGGTTATACCTTACCTGGAAGGATTGACAAAGGATGGATACCAATTCACCATCTTAAGTTGCGATAAACCTCAAAAATATAAAGCCCATAAAGCTGAAGTTGAAAGCCTCGTAAACAGGATCCCGATAAACTGGGTTTCACTGCCTTATCATAAAAACCCCCCGGTATTGTCATCGGTTTATGATTTTTTTAAAATGCGGCAAAAGGCAATTCAATTGCATGCTGCCTGTAAATTTGATATGGTTCACACCCGGCCTGGAGTACCTCAACTGATTGCCTTATACCTGAAAAAAAAACTGGGAATTAAATACCTTAATGACATACGGGGGTTTTGGGCAGATGAAAGAGTAGACGGCGGCATGTGGAACCTGAAGAATCCATTATACAAAATGGTATATAATTTTTTCAGGAAAAAAGAAGATGAAAGTGTATGCATAGCCGATTATAATACCTGTTTAACGTACAGGGGTAAAGCAGAGATGCTGAAATGGACAAGGGTGCCTCAACCGGTAAAAGTGGAGATTGTGCCCTGCAGTGTTGACCTGGAATTATTTAACCCGGATGCCATTGACGGCTTCCTGAAAGCAGCATTTAAAAAAGAACTGGGGATCAGCGATGGGGATTTTATCATAAGCTACCTGGGATCCATTGGCGGCTGGTATTTAACCAATGAAATGCTTCAGTTTTGTGGTTTGCTGCTGCAGAAAAAACCCGAAGCAAAATTTTTATTTATTTCGAACAACAATCATAAAGATATAACCGACTCTGCAAAAAAATTTAATATCCCGGAAGATAAAATAATTGTAAAATTTGCAGGCAGAAAAGAAGTGCCCGTATTATTGTCATTCAGTTCTTATTCTTTATTTTTCATTAAACCCTGTTATTCAAAGCTATCCTCCTCACCAACAAAACATGGAGAGATTATGGCCATGGGCATACCCGTAATTGCAAACAGCGGGGTAGGCGATGTTAAAGAGATCATTGAAAAATATGAAGCGGGGTTTGTACTGGAAAATTTTACGGTGGCGGAAATGGAAAGAATAATTGATAAAGCAATAGATACGCAAATAAAATTTAACGGGAACAAAATACGTGAAGGGGCCGAAGATTTTTATAATCTTGAAAAAACAGTGAACACCTATAAACAGGTATATAAAAAGATTTTAAGCTGATAAGCATAATAAATTATAACATTGCTGTTCATGAAGAAAAAGTATTTAATAATTGGTGCCGGTTTCTCAGGTACTGTTTTAGCGAATCAGCTGGTAAATAAATCAGACTGCTCCATTGATATCTGGGACGAACGAAAACATATTGCAGGCAACTGCCATACTGAACGGGATGCCCAAACCGGTATCATGGTTCATCAGTACGGCCCCCATATTTTTAATACGGATAAAAAAGAGATCTGGGACTTTGTAAACAGCTTTGTTGAGTTCAGGCCTTATGTACACCGGGTAAAAGCCATGAGTAATGGTAAAATATATTCGTTACCCGTAAACCTGCATACCATCAATCAATTATTTGGCAGGTCATTCACGCCGGCAGAAGCAAAAGTATTTTTAGAAACCCTGGCTGATACTTCCATATCAGATCCACAGAATTTTGAAGAACAGGCTTTGCGCTTTATCGGTAAAGAATTGTATTATGCTTTTTTTTACGGGTATACAAAAAAGCAATGGGGCTGCGAACCCACCGAACTGCCTGCCTCCATTTTAAAAAGAATTCCGGTGAGGTTTAATTACGATGACAATTACCATAATAATATTTTTACCGGAATACCGGTGGATGGGTATACCGCACTGATGCAAAAACTGATCGATCATCCGGGCATTCAGGTTACCCTCAATAAAAAATTTGAAAAAACAATGGATGTATCAGGATATGATCATGTTTTTTATACCGGGCCAATCGATGCCTGGTTTAATTTTAAATATGGCCGCCTGGGTTACCGTACAGTAACTTTTGAAACGTATTATGCCGATGGCGATTTTCAGGGTACTACCCAAATGAATTATTGTGATGAAGCTGTTCCTTTTACAAGGATTACGGAACACAAACATTTTACCAATTGGGAGCAGCATGAAAAAACCATCTATTTTAAAGAATTCAGTAAAGAGACCGGGCCTGCCGATATTCCTTATTACCCAAAAAGACTGGAAAAGGATAAAGACCTGCTGCTCAAATACCGTTATGATGCCATGAAATTACAGCAGGTATCTTTCCTGGGAAGGCTTGCTACTTACCGCTATATGGATATGCATAATGTTATAGGCGAAGCGCTCCTTTTCGCCAAATCCTTCCTTGAATCAATAAATTCAGGCGCTAAACCCCCGGTTTTCCCCAACGTGGAGGGGTAAAGAAAAACCTCATTGCCATGCAATAAGCGGATTCTCATTCCGTTATAGAATAGTCCAAATATTCTAAACCAAAAACCAAAACCCATTCCTATGGAAAAGGTTATTGCCGTAGTTGTAACATACAACCGTCAGGCACTACTCACTGAATGCATAGCTGCATTGCGAAATCAAACCCGCCCTTTAGATGCAATTCTGATCATTAATAATGGTAGTACAGACTCTACAGAAGAATGGCTTGAGCAACAGGCTGACCTGATTTTCATTAATCAAAAAAACGTAGGTTCCAGCGGTGGTTTTAGTACAGGTATAAACTGGGCTTACAAAAATGGCTATTCCTGGATATGGTGCATGGATGATGATGGATATCCAAAAGAAAATGCTTTGGAAAATTTATTAGAGGCAGATGACGGAAGCCTGCGCTTACTAAATTGTGCCGTTATTGATAAGGAAGATAAAAAATCATTTGTATGGAAAACACAGCAGTATAAGACCCTGGATGAAGTAGATGGTACTATTATTAAAGGTATCGGACATCCTTTTAACGGAACCCTGCTGCACAGAAGAATTGTTGAAAGAGTGGGTGTACCAAAACCAAAATATTTTTTGTGGGGCGATGAAACCGAATATTATTACCGGATCGTAAAGCAAAATGAGATACCGGTTTGTACCGTAGCCAACAGTATCCATTATCACCCTTCAACTGCATTTTCGGTAAAGAAGGATTGGGATTATGGAACCGGATGGAAAATGTATTATTATATACGCAACCGCTTTCACATACACCAGGCAAAATTTAATAATAAAATTTTAGCATTGCTCCATTACAGTTGTTTTATAATTGCTTTTGCAGGCATCGTAATGCTGTATCAAAAAACAGACAGGTTAAAAAAATTAAGTTTCATGATCTGGCCTGTTACCGATGCGTTCAATAATAATTTTGATGCAACACCGCCGGTGATCTTATCAAAATTAAAAAACAACGGGGCTTTTTCTTTAACAGCTTCCATTAACGGCTATCTGAAAAATACATGGCCGGCAATATTTGTTTCTTCTATCCGTACAAGAAGAGCGGCAAATGCTTAGGCTGTAAAATAACTACTCCCTCTGAAATCACGCAGTTTGGTTAATAGCCAGGCTGCTTTTTATTTTATATACCCTGTCCTGAATGAGGAATAAGGCAATTACATAAAAAGGGATACAGGGGATCTTATACCTTACCAGTGAGCCAAAGTTTGGTGTGGTTGCGCCCACAAAAAGACCGAATAATAAAGCAAATAAAATGCAGTATAAAATGGTTGGGTCTTTACGTATCGCCTGAATAAACTGGCGAATCCCCGTTTTAAATAAAATGTATATTGTAAAAAACATGATCATCATACTTTCCAGGGAAGAAAGCAGGGTTGATAATTTTCTGGACTCCCAGATAAATGGCCTGTAAAATGTGGCTATGATTGCAGCAGGGGCCATTTTTAATAAGCTGAATACCGAACCGTCAAACTCTACACCCAGCGAAAAGTTAGAATCGCCCCCGCCGGGTCTTGATTCATCACGATAACTGTTTCTTGTTTTATCAACCTGGCCCGTAATTCCTTCTGTAGTATATGACCCCAGTTCTGCCTTAAAGTTATTCATTACCCGTTGCCCGGCCAATACACTGCCAAAAATTAATGCCGGCCCCAATAGCCATTTTAATAACCTGTTTTTTACCAGGTTCACATTTTTTAAAATGAGGTAAAGCATAAAAAACGGAACATAGGAAATGAGGATATAGATTTTTAATACCGCCAGCAAATAACCAAACACGAATAAGATGATAACATTTTTAATCAGGTCCTTCTTTTTATATAAGGCCTCGTAAAGCGCATAGGTAATCCAGCCAATGGCACTGATACAGATCGAATCTTTTAAAATTCCCGAGCTCCAGAAAACAAAAGTGGGTAAATACAGTATGGCTATAGCGAGTTGTTTATGTAAATGCGGATACTGCTCATAAAAAAAACGGTATAAGCGCCATACACCGGTAAAGGCGATCATGGAAAAGAACAGGTTTAAAATAACGTATTTCCCAAAACTAAAAAATGAAAGAATGGCTACGATCCGGGCTACCATATAATTATTTTCTGCCCGGAAGTAACCCTGGTTCAGGCTGTTTTTTAATAAGGTTTGATCAAATTCGGGCCCGGGCAGGTATAGCCATTTTAAATGGCTGGCATCGCCCAGTATCAGGTGGTAAATATTTGCTCCCTCCGTGTAGTATAATCCGAATGAATCGCCGGGTGAAAGAATGGTATTAAATAAGGTAAAAGGTATTACAGCAAGTGCTTTTATCCAAAAAGCCTGTTTGTGATAATATTGTAAGATTGGGTCATTATAATTTTTTCTTCGGGCACTGAAAATAAAATAGAATAAGGCAATATAAACCGGATATAGTATGAGATCTAAAAAACCCATTAATGTTTATTGATTTTTTTTCAGGCCCCAATCCGTGCCCGTAAAATATGCCGTAGATATCAATTAGCTTCAAATTTATCTTAAAATTCTAATTTGTCTTTCAATAATATGAAGTTATTTTTGATGAGCCTAAAGAAATGAATCATAAACACAACCCATTAACTTATTCTATTGCCTGAATTTTCCAACAATAAAAAATTGATCCGCATTACAACCGTACCCATGGCTCTGAGGTATTTATTACCGGGTCAAATGCGATTTATGGCAGCTAACGGGTTTGATGTATTAATGATCAGTGCTGACGGGAAAGAACTTACTGAAGTTATTGAAAACGAGCAATGCCCGCACTGGGTGGTACCTATGACCAGGAAGATAACTCCGCTTCAGGATCTGAAATGTTTATTTCAACTGATCAGCATATTCCGAAAAGAAAAACCGGATATTGTTCATACACATACACCCAAAGCAGGATTACTGGGAATGCTTGCTGCAAAATTTTGTGGGGTTAACATCAGAATTCATACTGTTGCAGGGCTTCCCCTGATGGTTGAAAAAGGGTTTACATACCGGCTTTTGAAATTTATTGAAAAGCTTACATATGCTGCGGCAAACCAGGTATGGCCAAACAGCAGATCTTTATTGCAGTTTATTACCGAAAATAAACTTTGTAAAGCCGATAAGCTTAATATCATGGGTAAGGGTTCAACCAATGGTATTGATATAAACCGGTTTAATAAAGAAACACTGGATGAAAAAATTTCAGTTCAGGTAAAATATACAATTAATTATTCGCCACAAAATAAATACCTGCTTTGCATTGGCAGACTGGTTTTTGATAAAGGTATTGTTGAACTGGTACATGTTTTTTCAGCGTTACAAAAAAATGAACCTACCTTAAAACTGGTTCTGGTTGGTGAATTTGAAACCGGGCTTGACCCATTACCCGCAACCACATTGCATGAAATTGAAACCAATCCGGCAATACTTCATATCAGCTGGACAAATCAGGTGGAATATTATATGCAGCTGGCCAATTATTTTGTTTTCCCTTCTCACCGGGAAGGATTTCCAAATGTTTTGTTACAGGCAGGTTTGATGGAATTGCCGGTTATTTGCAGCCATATTACCGGCAATATAGACCTGATAACCCATAATGAAACGGGGTTGATCTTCGACAGTGGTAATGAACAGCAACTGCTTGGGCTTTTGCAATATGCATGGGCCCATCCGCAACAAATGCAAGCAATGTCAATAAAATTAAAGCAGGAGATCAAAGAAAATTACCTCCGGGAAAATATCTGGCAAAATATGCTGGTGGCTTACAAAACCTTGTTACATTAGATAAATAATAAAACGAAAATGATATTAATTGGATACAGTGGACATGCTTTTGTAGTTTATGGCATTTTAAATGCAGCCGGTAAAAAAATTATTGGCTATTGTGATGTTATTGAAAAAGAGTATAATCCTTTTCACCTGTCATACTATGGAACAGAAAATTCGGAAGCCGGTTTTGAAGCATTAAAACAAAATGGTTTTTTTATTGCTGTTGGTGATAACCTGCTCCGGAGTAAAATTTATGAAAACCTGCTGCAAAAAAGATTAGCACCGCTTAATGCGGTACATCCTGCCGCTGTAATTGATGCATCAGCAGGCATGGCAGTAAATGGTGTAATGATTGCTGCTCATGTTGTTATCAATCCCCTGGCTGTTATTGGTACAGGCGCAATTTGTAATACAGGTTGTATTATTGAGCATGAGTGTGTTGTTGGCGGTTTTGCCCATATTGGCCCCGGTGCAGTATTATGTGGCAATGTAAAAATAGGACGTGGATCTTTTGTTGGGGCCAATGCAGTTATCAAACAGGGAATCATTATCGGCGAAAATGCAATGATCGGTGCCGGAGCCGTAGTTGTTAAAGATGTAGCGGATAATGTTACCGTAATTGGTGTGCCTGCAAAGTAAACAGGTTACCGGATATTACAGCATAACTAAATTCTATCCATCATCCAACATCCGGTTTCCAGTATACAGCATCCAGTTTCCATCCCTTATCTTTGCAACGCAAAAAAAATCAAAAACTATGAAAGTATTAGTTACAGGAGGTGCCGGATATATTGGCTCCGTTTTAGTTCGCCAGTTATTAAATAAAGGATACCAGGTACGTGCCCTTGATTCATTAAAATTTGGCGGCGATGCATTGTATGATGTAATGCTGAACCCTGATTTTGAATTTATGAAAGGCGATGTGCGTAATGCAGATGATGTTGATAAAGCACTTGTTGGGGTTGACGCCATTGCTCACCTGGCAGCTATCGTAGGAGATCCGGCCTGTAAAAAATTCAGTGAAGAGGCTCATGAAACCAACTGGGATGGTGCTGTCCTGTTATTTAATAAAGCCGAAGCTGCCGGTGTAAAGCGTTTTGTTTTTTCGAGTACCTGCAGTAATTATGGTAAAATGGCCGACCCCGATTCTTTTGTTGTGGAAACATCTGAGCTGAACCCGGTTTCATTGTATGCAGAGTTGAAAGTAAAGTTTGAAAAATATTTACTGGAAGATAAGAAAGACAGCCCCATGTGCAGTACAGCTTTACGGTTCAGCACCGTGTATGGATTTTCTCCAAGGATAAGGTTTGATCTTACGGTGAATGAATTTACCCGTAATGCGGCAGTACATGGCGAGCAGGAGATCTGGGGGCAGCAGTTCTGGCGGCCTTATTGCCATGTGGATGATTTGGCAAGAGCAGTGGTATTGGTACTGGAAAGCCCCGAAGAAAAAGTAAGAGCTAATGTTTTTAATGTAGGCACCACCGAAGAGAATTATAATAAAGGAATGATCATCAGGGAAGTTTGTAAAGTGGTACCAAATGTAAACGTAATTTATGTCGACAGCAGCGAAGATCCCAGGGACTACCGGGTTAATTTTGATAAGATAAAAAATGAACTGGGCTTTACCATCACCAAAACAGTACCGGATGGGGTGAAGGAGATTTACACGCTTTTAAAAACAGGAATTGTTACCGATTCGTTTGTAGAGAAGTTCAGGAATATCTGATGATTAATACAATAGAACTGCACTTATGAATTGCTCCAATTTTCCGATTGGAGTAATTTTTTTAACAGGTTTGCACTGCGAAATAATTTTTGCATATGGTTTTTGTAATATAATATGAAAAAGATATTATTAAGTTTGGTATTAATAAAAAGCACAAGTATCATTGCCCAGGACAGTTCGGGTTCAAACGGGTTAAAATTTAATGCCTATCTGGAAGTATATTATAATTATGATTTTAATAAACCTGCAAATAATGACCGCCCGGCATTTTTTTACAGCCATAACAGGCATAATGAATTTAACCTCAACCTTGGATTTTTAAAAGGAAGTTACAATGCAGATAGGGTAAGAGCAAACCTTGCACTTGCAGCGGGTACCTATATGAATGCAAACTATGCTGCGGAAACGGGGGTGTTAAAAAACATTTTTGAAGCCAATGCTGGAATAAAGATCTCTAAAAAGAAAAACCTGTGGATAGATGCAGGGATTTTCAGTTCTCATATAGGTTTTGAAAGCGCCATTACAAAAGATTGTTGGACTCTTACCAGGAGTTTACTTGCCGAAAACTCCCCTTATTTTGAAAGTGGTGCAAAACTTACTTATACTACTGACAATAACAAATGGATGGTAAGTGGGTTACTGTTAAACGGATGGCAACCCATTAAAAGAGTAGATGGTAATTCGGCAATGAGTTATGGCGCTCAGTTGCAATACAAACCCAATTCAAAAGTATTAATAAACTATAGCAATTTTATTGGTACTGATAAACCCGACAGTATCCGGCAATGGCGCTACTTTCATAATCTTTACGGCATTTTTAATGTAACCGGTAAGTTTGGAATTATAGCAGGGTTTGATTTTGGCACAGAACAAAAAACAAAGGGCAGCAGTAATAAGAACAACTGGTATTCTCCCGTTTTAATACTGAAATATGCTTTTAATGGTAAATGGGTTGTTGCTTCAAGAGGAGAATATTATTATGACAGAAAAGAGGTTATCATAACTAGCGGTACCAACAATGGTTTTCAAACAGCAGCAACTTCTTTTAACCTTGACTATACGCCGTTTAATAACGCAATGATTCGCCTTGAAGCAAGAACCTTAAAAAGTAAAGACAATATTTTTGTAAAAGGAAGTGGATATATTAACAATAATAGCTTTATCACTTCTTCAATAGCTGTAAGTTTTTAAATTATATCTCTCCTGAAATTGATTTATTAATCATGTCAGTCCTTAGGCTGGAGCATTTTTTTTATATAGGTTTGCATCGCAATACTAAACGGGATGCTGAATCCGTTTATCAAAAAACCCAAAGAATATGCTTTTACTCAGTGGTCCAAACATGGCCGGAAACGAATGGAAATATGTAAAGGATTGTTTGGATACCGGCTGGGTGAGCAGCGTGGGCGCTTATGTGGATCAGATTGAAAAAATGAGCGCCGAATTTGCAGGAACCAAATATGCTGTTGCCACCAG
>JAYTOF010000295.1:0-7674 GCA_043747955.1 Chitinophagaceae bacterium | reverse complement strand
GATAGTTTTTTATGGGATAAATATAAAATACATGCTGTAGGAATCAACTGGGAAAATATTCATGGCGTAAGGATTACCCCAAATGTGTACACCAGTATAAAAAATTTAGACAACCTGGTGGAAGGGATCACCAGTTTTGCAAAGAACTGAGTAACGCGGTTATTTTTTGATGTATTCATTTTCGTAAAAAATTTTGTGTAATTACTTTGCCAAAGCATTAATCCACAGTTGGTTAGTAACTTGTAAACCGGTTACAAACACGATTTCCCTTATTTTTGCGTTAATCATAAAAATGATCAATGCAGTTTGCTAAAGGAAAACTAATAGCGATTGGAGGGGCAGAAGATAAGGGTACCGACCTGGAGACCGGAAAGATACAGCGCAACAACCTAAATTTTTTTGAACTGGGGATCTTATCCCGGATCGTGGAAGAAGCCGGTGGGCCGTTGTGCCGCATTGAAGTGATCACAACTGCCAGTATGATTCCCTACGAAGTGGGCGATAATTACATGGATGCTTTTGGGCGAATTGGCTGCACAGATATTGGTGTAATGCATATCCGTAACCGGGCAGAAGCAATAATTCCTGAATATTTTGAACGCATTTCTACCTGTGATGCAGTTATGTTTAGCGGGGGAAACCAATTACGCCTCACCAGTACTTTTGGAGGTACGTCTTTTTTTCAAAAAATTTTAGACCGCTATCAAAATGAAGATGGCTTTTTAATAGCCGGTACTTCGGCTGGGGCCATGGCTATGAGCAATACCATGATCTATGAAGGCAATGCAACAAGGGCACATTTAAAAGGAGAAGTAAAAATAACAACAGGCCTAGGTTTTATGAGTGATGTGATATTTGATTCGCATTTCGAAAAAAGAGGAAGGTTTGGAAGGCTTGCCCAGGCTGTAGCTGCAAATCCTGCCTGTATAGGAATAGGGTTGGGCGAGGATACAGCAATGATAATTACCGGAGGTAATAGAATGGAAGCTATAGGAAGCGGATTGGTAATGATAATTGACGGACATGAAATCCTGCATTCAAATATCGCCGATATACCTGTGGGTAATCCAATAAGTCTTCAAAACCTTAAAGTTCATTTTTGTGAGCATGGAAACGGCTACCTTTTGAAGGAACGGCATTTTATCACAACCATTACCGGGGATCCGGTTATTAACAAGCATATTCATTCAAAATAAAAACATTCAAAAAATAAATAAATGCATCTAACATGGGATGCATTTACTTTTTATCTTAACAGTATGATCAGCATAAGTTCATTCAGCAAACATCAATTGTATTAACCTGGTCCAATATAAACAACTCTTTACAATTTTCGGTAAATACGTTGAGGAGCAAACAGTAATCCGTGAATTTGTTTGTCAGGCTTATGTAGAACATCCGGATTGAATACTATAAATTGTGATACAATGAAAAGTTCGTTATTTGCTTTATTATTTATTTTAATTACAGCATTGATGCCCGGTAATAAAAAGAAACTGATTATTTTTTTTGGTGATTCTATCACCGAAGCGGCAGTAAACCCGGGAGGGTATATTATAAAACTGGATTCTATATTGACAGTAAAAGGTAAGCATGAATTATATGATTTGATGGGTTCCGGTATCAGCGGCAACAAAGTTTATGATCTGTATTTACGGATGGAAGAGGATGTGTTGCGAAAAGAGCCTGTTGTAGTCGTTGTTTACATTGGCGTAAATGATGTTTGGCACAAACGTACATCCGGTACAGGAACAGATGCAGATAAATTCGAAAATATTTACCAGGCGGTCATAAACAAATTAAAAGCGAAAAATATACGGGTAGTTTTATGTACACCGGCGGCTATTGGTGAGAAAACAGATTTCAGTAATGCCCAGGACGGTGATCTTAATGAATACAGTAAAATTATCCGCAACCTGGCTCAAAAAAATGATCTGCCTGTGGTGGATCTGCGAAAATCTTTCCTGGAGTATGGACTTAAACATAATCCTGAAAACAAATTTAGCGGGATACTGACAACTGACGGGGTTCACTTAAATGCAGCAGGTAACCGGTTAGTGGCTGAAGAAATGTGGAAAATAATACAGGCATTCTAAAGTTTACCTGCCTGTTTTTTTTAAACAATGCTTACTAAATAATAATTCTTCTTCCCCTTCTGTACCAGGATATATTTATCATGCAGTAAAAAACTGTTGTCAATTGCCAATTGTAAATTGTCAATTTTATTTCGGTTGATGCTTACGCCGCCGCCCAGTATCATTTTTCTGGTTTCACCTTTACTAGGAAAAATATCCGTTTCCGCTAAAAAAGAAACAACATCGATGCCGGCTGCTATTTTTTCTTTTGAAAAAAATATTTTTTGTATGCCTTCCATTTTCTCTAAATCATCTGCACTCAGGCTTTCAGCCGGAGCGCTTTGGCTGTTAAATAATTTTTCAGTTGTTTCAATGGCTTTATGATATGCTTCTTCACCATGTACAAAAATTGTCACTTCTTTGGCAAGGGCTTTTTGCAAAATCCTTTTTGATGCATCTTTTTTTTGTCCGGTAATTAAATCCGCAATGGTCGGCTGATCTAAAAAAGTAAAAATTTTTATCCAGCTCTCTGCATCGGTATCATTGGCATTTAACCAAAACTGGTAAAACCGGTAAGGTGTGGTTTTAATGGCATCAAGCCAGATATTTCCCTTTTCAGTTTTTCCAAATTTACCGCCATCGGTTTTTTTAATAAGCGGACATGTAAAAGCAAATGCTTCAGCTTCGCTACCACATTTTCTCCTGATCAGTTCTGTACCGGTTATAATATTCCCCCACTGGTCACTGCCACCCATTTGCAGTTTGCAGTTTTTGTTTTGATACAGCCAGTAATAATCATAACCCTGTACCAGCTGGTAAGTAAATTCGGTAAAGCTCATACCTGTTTCTCCTTCCAGCCTTTTCTTTACACTGTCCTTTGCCATCATATAATTCACAGTAATATGTTTACCGGTATCTCTGATAAAATCTAAAAAAGATATTTCTTTAAACCAGTCGTAGTTGTTGACCATTTCCGCAGCATTGGGTTTGCTTTTATCAAAGTCTAAAAATTTTTCCAGCTGTTCTTTAATACCTGCTACATTACCTTGTAAAATTTCTTCACTCAATAAATTTCTTTCTTCGCTTTTTCCGCTGGGGTCACCTACCATACCGGTAGCCCCACCCACTAAAGCAATAGGTTTATGACCCGCTTTTTGTAAATGAACCAAAAGTAGAATAGGTACCAGGCTTCCAATATGCAGGCTATCAGCAGTAGGATCAAAGCCAATATAAGCAGTGGTCATTTCTTTATCCAATTGTTCCTTAGTTCCGGGCATAATGTCCTGTATCATTCCCCGCCATTGTAATTCTGTTAGTAAAGGCATCATAATTTTGAGAAAATAAAAGCTTTAAAGCCCAGTTTATGTAAGATTGAATATCATTATGGCAAAAATGCTTATAAAAATTGAAAAAAATCAAATTCCATGCAATTAAAACACTGCTAACCTGATGAAAGCCTGTTTAATATTCTCTTGAATTTTACAAGCATCTTTTTAAGCAAATTTGGCATCTATGCTACAACAATACAATAAAAGGTGATCCGGTTCAGGTAAAATATAAAATTTATGTAATGTAGATGTCTGATTTAAGCTTAATTTTATATTGATTAAAAACACAATTTACGAAGTATAATTACGTTTAATATCATCTACCCTGAATAAAATCAATCTCTAACCTAATGTTATTATGAGAAATTACGTAAACATAAGCTTACTTGCCCTTTTGTTATTACCAGTATCTGGTTTCTCACAATTTCGAAAATACTCTAATGAATTTTTAAACATTGGTGCCGGGGCAAGGGGACTTGCAATGGGTGGAGCACAAATAGCATCAGCTAAAGATGCAACTGCCGGTTACTGGAACCCGGCAGGATTAACAGGGTTAAAAGACCACCCCAATATTGGAATAATGCATGCTGATTATTTTGGAGGCATTGCCAAATATGATTATTTGTCAGCTGCTATGCCCATACAGGATAATAAAAGGGCATTGGGTATATCTATTTTAAGATTTGCTGTTGATGATATTCCAAATACCTTGTTTTTAGTAGAGCCGGATGGCAGCATTAATTATAATAATATTCAAACCTTTTCTTCGGCAGATTATGCATTTCTTTTTTCTTTTGCCCAAAAACTAAAAGAAACAGAAAAAATGAAAATAAGTTTTGGATTAAATGCAAAAGTCATTTACCGCAAAGTTGGAAAGTTTGCTTCTGCCTGGGGCTTTGGTCTTGATGCCGGTTTGCAAATGCATGGCAAAAAATGGCATATGGGAATAGTTGCAAGAGACATTACCACTACATTCAATGCCTGGTCATTTACATTCACCGAGCGGGAAAAGGAAGTTTTATACCTGACTAAAAATGATATTCCTGTAAAGTCAACCGAACTTACGGCACCCCGGCTTATTATTGGTGGGGGATATGATTTAAAGCTGGGTAAATCAGTAAGCCTGATGGCTGAAGTAAATCTTGACCTGACTTTTGACGGAAAAAGAAATACGGTACTCAGCGGAAATACTTTAAGTGCTGATCCTCATGTTGGGTTAGAGGCTAATATCAAAGACGTATTTTTTGTAAGGGCCGGGATAACCAATTTTCAAAAAGCATTAAAAGATACGGATACTTTAAACCAAAAAAGGGTTTGGATCTATCAGCCCAGTGCAGGGGCAGGATTTAAAATTAAAAATGTAATGATCGATTATGCATTTACAAATCTGGCCAATCAATCCAGCCCGTTGTATACCCATATATTTTCCATACGATTAAATATTGCAGGAAAAAAAGAAACTGAATAATATTAATTTCGAATCAATATGAAAAAAATTATAGTAACTCCCATTCTTGTATTACTGGTACTTACCGGTTTTGCCCAGTTAAATAACAGCTGGATAGATTATAGCAAGACTTATTTTAAATTTAAGATCGCTAAAGATAGTTTATGCCGGATTTACCAGCCTGCTTTAGCCTCTGTAGGTTTAGCTGCTACACCCGCCGAAAATTTTCAATTATGGCGCAATGGAAAAGAGGTACGTGTGTATACATCGGTACCTTCAGGTGTTTTGGGTGCCGGCGATTATTTGGAATTTTGGGGTGAAATGAATGATGGTAAACCTGATAAAAGACTGTATCGTAATACAGATTACCAGCTCTGTGAAAAATATAGTTTAGAAACAGATACCGTAAGCTATTTTTTAACGGTTAATCCTTTAGGAAATAACCTCAGGTTTTTAGCAGCTGCCAATAATACGGCAGGTAATACTTTACCTGCTGATCTGTATTTTATGCGCAGACTTGAAACGCATTATAAGGATCAGATAAACCGAGGTTATGCAGCAGTAATCGGAGAATATGTGTATTCTTCTTCTTATGATATTGGCGAAGGCTGGACAAGCAGGGCCACGTTTTCTGGATTTCCGCTTTCAAAGGATTTGCAGAATTTGAACCGGTATGCCGCAGGACCTGCCAACAGTGTTATGCTAACCATATCTGCCGTAGGAGATGCTTTATATACTAGAGACCTGGTCGTAAAGTTTTACAACACAACTGTTTTGCAAACGCCAATGCCCTATTTTAATTACCATAAAGATACGGTCAGGAATTTGCCTTTATCACTGTTGGCAAGCCCGTCAAATTTACCGGTATCTATGGTTGGTAATTCATCAAATGCCAATGACCGTCTTGTGGTAAGTTGTTTTTCTGTAACCTATCCCGCAACCTTTAATTTTAATAATGAAAAGAATTTTTATTTTGAGTTAAAGGATAATGCAGCAGGAAATTACCTGGTGATCAATAATTTCAATAATAATGGTACGCAACCCATATTATATGATATTAATAATTCCAAAAGATACCTGGGCGACATCACTACTCCAGGTCAGGTAAAATTTGCCCTGCCCCCATCGTCAGATACTTTGCGGAAATTTAATTTGATAAGCCAGGATGCTTCTAACGTTAACCTGATAACATCTCTTACCGCTAAATCATTTACAAACTTTGCTAATGTAAATTTACAGGGTGATTATTTAATTATCAGTAACCCTGTTTTGTATAATAACGGAACAGGTGTTAATAATGTAGAATTATACCGGCAATACAGAGCCTCTGTTGCGGGCGGTAGTTTTAATACCAAAATTTATGATGTTGATGAATTAAACGACCAGTTTGGTTTCGGAATTAAAAAACATCCTTCAGCAATTAGAGATTTTCTCCTGTATGCTTTTCAACAGTTTAGTGTTACACCCAAATATGTTTTCATCATTGGGCGTGGTTTAAGTTATACTGATTTCACGGCAAACCAGAATAATCCTCTTGCTGAACAATTAGACCTGGTTCAGACCTTTGGATGGCCGGCATCAGATGTTTTATTATCCTGTGCACCCGGTACCAATGTTCCATTAATTCCTATCGGGCGATTGGGCGCTATCAATGGAACTGAAGTTGGTTATTATCTTGATAAAATGAAAGAGTATGAGCAGGTACAACAGGCACCAGGGCAAACCATAGCTGAAAAAGGCTGGATGAAAAATATATTGCACACCATAGGTGGTTCGGATAGTACTGAAAATGCAGATTTTCTTATTTATATGAATAACTATAAGGTCATTGCCAGGGATACACTTTTTGGTGCCAATGTTGAAACATTTGCCAAATCATCTGTATCAACAATTGAACAGCAACAAAGCCAGCGAATAACCGAACTGTTTCAGGAAGGGCTGAGCTATGTTAAGTATTTCGGGCATTCATCAGCCAATGAGCTGGCCATTAATTTAAATTATCCTCAAAGTTATCAAAATGAAGGTAAATATCCCTTCATGCATGTAAGTGGCTGTACTGTAGGGAATTTTTTTACTTTCAGTCCAACCAGAATTAATGGGTTTGTGGGTATGTCTCTTTCCGAAAAATATGTACTGCTTGACCGCAAAGGAAGTATAGGATTCCTGGGCAGCACGCATTTTGGGATTGCACCTTTCTTAAATTTTTTCAATACTAATTTATACAATAAGTTTTGCAGGGACCTGTACGGCAATTCTGTGGGTAATCAAATAAAAAGTACCCTGCAGGATTTAGGAGGCAACCCAAACAGCTTGGATTATTATACCCGGATTCACTTAGAGGAAATAAACCTGCAGGGTGATCCTGCTTTAAAAATTAACGCTTTTGGCAAGCCCGATTATGTAATAGAAGATCAATTGGTAAAATTTACGCCCAGCATTATTTCAGTAGCAGATGGCAGCTTTAAAGTTGACATAAAGATGATGAATATAGGACGGGCTATAAGAGATACAATACGGGTTAGTGTAAAACAAAAACTACCTAATGATACCATAAGGGTTTTATATAACCAGCTTATTCCTGCAATTCTTTACCAGGACTCTCTTAGCCTTACAGTACCCATAAACCCTATTACAGATAAGGGACTGAATAAATTAATTGTTTCTTTGGATGTGAATAATAAGATTGATGAGTTATCTGAAATGAATAATATACTGACAAAGGATTTTTACATTTTTGAAGATGAACTGCGCCCGATTTCACCTTATAATTATTCCATAGTTAATCAACAGAACATTACCTATTATGCAAGTACGGCTAACCCTT
>JAYTOF010000294.1:0-3930 GCA_043747955.1 Chitinophagaceae bacterium | reverse complement strand
AACAGGGGTCCGAATTCATTACCTAAATCACCAGTGTTAAAATCAACATTGATACCTCTTACATCAACCGCGTAAATATGCGCATGCCCCAGTAATTTAGCCAGCCGGAAACCGATCTGTTCTCCTTCCCCGGCACCCAGTTCATATTTTCCCTTTAGATAGCGTTGGTATTTTTCCTCTGCTTCTGTTCCGGAGACATCAAACTCAAGGGCTAAATGTGTGGGCTTGAATTTTGCAAGCTCAACTACCAATTGCTGAATTTCTTTCTGTCTTTTTTCGCTCAGCACATTATCAGACTTTACATTAAAGGCGTCGAGGTTTGGATTTTCAAAATGATAAACACCAAGCAGTGCAATGCTGTTCACCGGCTTGGCAGTATCTGCAAATGAGGTATCAGTATATTTTCTGCCATTACCTGTTAAGGGTGATGCCGTTTTCCCAAATAATAAAACAGGAATTAAAAATAAAAAAGCTAGAGTAAATAGAGCTAAATTTTTCATACTACTTTTTTAGAAAATGAGAAAAATGTTTTAAACCGCTTGCGGCATTTTCTTTTTCAATGAAACGTGGGTTTTATACAACCCGTATTCTTTCATCACTCTCAACACCTCCGCCACGCCCCATGCCTGCGCAATACAACCTCTGGGATAGTGCGGTGCATCAGCATCAAAAATTTCGGAGACAGAGCCAATGCATCCTTCGCTCAAATGATACTTAAACGCATCGATCACTTTTTTGGCTTTTGACTTTTTACTTTCAACTTTCATCACTGCATCCACATAAGCACCCAGCAACCAGCTCCACACAGTTCCCTGGTGATAGGAAGAATCCCTCTTCCAGGCATCACCTCCATAAATTCCAATATACCTGCTGTCGTCGGTTGGCAGGCTTCGTAAACCAACCGGTGTATATAATTTCTCTTCCACAATTTTTAAAACCGCCTTAGCCTGTTTGCCATCAATAACCGGGTACGGCAGGCTTATAGCAAACAATTGGTTGGGGCGGATACTTTTATCTTTTTCTTCACCATTTACAACATCATACAAACATTTACTTTCCGCATTCCAGAATTGCTGCAGAAAGCTTGTTTTAGTTTTTGCTGCATTAGCGGTAATTATTTTTGCTTCATTTATTTCATTATTTTTTTCTAAAAGATCAGCATAAATAATCTGGACATTATACCAAAGCGCCTGTATCTCTACCGCCATTCCCCTCCTTGGCGTTACCACCCAATCTCCCACTTTAGCATCCATCCAGGTAAGTTGAACCCCTTCTTCACCGGAATACAACAAACCATCTTCTGTTTCTTGAATATTATATCTTGTCCCTTTTTGATGCCAATCAATAATGTCTTTTAATACCGGAAGAATTTGTTTCATCACAAATGATACATCACCCGCAGGGCTCAGAGAGCTGGTTGCCTGCAGATATTTATGCACTGCAATAAAATACCACAGTGTACCATCAACATTATTATATTCCGGTTCTTCGCCATTATCCTGGAAACGGTTGGGCAACATGCCCCTGCTTACTGACTTAGCAAATGCAGACAGTATCTTTTTCGCATCTTCAAAACGGCCGGTACTCAAACACAGTCCGGGTAAGGATATCATGGTATCCCTGCCCCAATCGGTAAACCAGTGATAACCGGCAATGACTGTAGCTCCCGCCTCCCCTAAATCCCCTCCCGTGGAGGGGACTTTGGAAGAGTCTGCTGATTCGATGTTTCTTCTAACTATAAATTGATCGGCAGCTAATATTAATGTACTAAGGGTTTCATCATCAGGCTGGTCGTTTAATAATGATTGTCTTCTCAAACTTTCTTTAGCCAATAATTCATGAGCATCCCTACTTTCAGTATTTTCTGCGGATATGATGATGCCAAGTGAATCTCCTTTCTTTAAACTGACAGAAAATATTCCATGATTAAAAAGATCTTCTTTGTAATCCTGCCCCCGGTATTTTTCTACGGCATAATTAAAATTGTTGAACCAACGTGGATCATGCAGGTAAGATGAACCCGGTACATTAATAAATACATCAAGGTTCCCATCGGGTTTATTGTGAAACTGCCCGTTCTTAAAATCTGCATCCCAGTAAATTTGGGGACCTTCCTGCTGTAAGGAGTGATAGAATCTTCCTGCCATCAGCGGTAATAATTCCATTGCGAAAGTTTTCTTTGCTTTCAATACATCATATATAACCACAATTGTGTTCTCACCTTGAATCATAGCAATGGTTTTCCTAACTTGAATATCATTTATTTCATAGGTCCATTGCGGGAACAATTCTTTATTAAAACTTTTCAGGAATTGATTACCGGTTGGGCTGATCACTTCTCCATAATCATTTACACCCAGTTCAAACCTTTCCGCTCCTGAAACAATGGTTTCATCTAATTTAGACAGCAATACGGTTCTTTCTGTTGGTGGTTTAGTTGCCGCCACCAGCAATCCATGGTAACGTCGGGTATTGCAGCCAATGATGGAAGAACTGCTCCAACCTCCGAGTCCATTGGTTTCAAGCCATTCATTCCGGAGAGCTTCTTTATAGTTTTGTAAATGGGTTGTATCTTTTTTTAACATGAGTTGTTTTTTTTTTGTTTCACGCAAAGGGCGCAAAGTTGCAAAGGCCCAAATAATTTTTTCATTATTTCACTTTAACCCTTAACATTTTTGTGTGAAAAATTATGCTAACATTTCTTCTATTTTACGGGCAGCTTTATTTACTTCAGTTTTACTTATCCTGTTGATCAGTTCTGCAACCACTCCCGTCCAGCCTGTCTGGTGAGTTGCCCCCACTCCTCTTGAAGTATCACCGTGAAAATATTCATAGAACAGAATAAGGTCTTTAAAATTTTCGTCGTGTTGGTAAATGGAATGATCCGCATTTGCCGGGCGCATACCGATATCATCTTTTTCAAAAATTGAAACCAGTCGTTTTGCCAGATCTATGGAAACATCCTTCAGGCAAACTAAATTTCCTGAACCGGTTGGCATTTCAACTATACAATCCTTTTTATGATATTCACTCAATGTTTGTAAAGCCAGTACCAGCAGGTAGTTCATGGGCATCCATACCGGGCCACGCCAGTTGCTGTTGCCGCCAAAAAGAGATGTGTTTCCTTCAGCCGGTTGATAATCCAAACCAAAATCCTGACCATCAATGTTTACGTTATAGCCCTGCTCATGTATTTTCGAAATGGACCGGATACCACCGGGAGATAAGAATTCATTTTCATCCAGTAATGCCTTCATCAGTTTTTCCAGCCTTGCTTTAGGAACAAGTGATAACAAGATATCATCATGGTCATTCAGTTCTTCAATCACCAGGTATTGCTGGTTTTTATTACGATACCGCTGAAACCATTTTAACCGTTTATGAAAATCAGGTAATTTGTCAAGCATATCCTTTTTTAAAACCAGTACTGCAAACAAAGTACTTAAGCCTACCAGGCTCCTTACTTTTAAAGGGATGTACCGTCCATCCGGCATGGATAAAACATCGTAGAAGAATCCTTCTTCTTCATCCCAGCTGCCGGTCCAGTTTTCGCCAATGCGGTTAAGCGATTCAGCTATATACACAAAGTGTTCAAAAAATTTAGTAGTAACATCTTCATAAGTATGATCAACCTGTGCAATTTCCAGGGCCATCTCCAGCATGTTCAAACAATACATGGCCATCCAGCTGGTTCCATCGGCCTGTTCCAAAACGCCAGCACCCGGAATGGCACTGCTCCTGTCGAACACGCCAATATTATCAAGGCCTAAAAATCCGCCCTCAAAAACATTATTGCCTTTGTGATCTTTACGGTTTACCCACCAGGTAAAGTTGATGAGCAGTTTTTGAAAAACTTTTTTCAAAAAATCAATATCGCCTTTACCGGTTTTATTTTTTTCATTTTTATATACCTGCATACAGCTCCATGCA
>JAYTOF010000293.1:0-5222 GCA_043747955.1 Chitinophagaceae bacterium | reverse complement strand
CCTGTTGAAAGATTAAGTACGTTTATTAATAAAGAAAACGGGGCTGTTTTAAGTAAAGATGAAAGCGGAATATTTCATATTGTAACCAAATACGATATTATACAAAGCCTCACAAAATAAACCAAACGTTAATTTACGATTAAGTAAAATAGAGTACAGTGCTGCATTTGATGAATGCAGCACTTTTCATTTAAAGGAATACCTGCATCCCATACACGTAAAAATACGATGCCTGATTACGTAGGACTTCCATACCCTTGCATGAATATTTACTATCGTTGCAGTAAATGCAGTATGTTAAAAAAAGGGGAATACCGCTCTATAAAAAACTAAATATCTGCCGCATCTTTGTTTTAGAAGTTGATTGATAGAGATTAAATATCAATCGTTATCCAAAATCCTGATTAAAGCCAAAAAAGTTAAATCCAATGTTTGTGAAGAATCAACAAACAATCCAATATCAGTCAACTTCTTTTTAAATTTTTAACCAATATTCGCTTTAAGATCTTGTCCCTTAGAAAAACCAACAGGTCTTAAGAAAAAACCAATATCCGGCCTATGCTGTAAAAAGCGATGATGGCTGAAAAACCAAAAAAACCAATATCCTGCCTATGCTGTAAAAAGCGATGATGGCTAAATTGAAGAACACTGAAACACCAGGATGAAATTATTAAAGGCTCTCTGCATAATAAGTTAACCCCTTAAGAAAGCAGATCCATTGAATCCTGAAAAACCGACTTGTGCTTAGTTGGTTTAAAAAAATCAAACTCCCACTGTTACCTGATCCGTCAGGTTTACATGGGAGTTTTTTTTGTTACTAAACCTGCGCTTCTTCTTATTTTTATAACATGATTCTGCAAAAAACGGCTGACCTGGGCTATCTACCCAAAAAGATTGTTTCATTAGTCCCTTCTCAAACAGAACTGTTATATTATTTTGGATTAGATACCGAGACCATTGGTATTACCGGATTTTGTATTCATCCGGAAAAATGGTTTAAAACTAAAACAAGGGTTGGCGGTACAAAAACGATCAACAAAAACATCATTGACCAGATTCAACCCGATCTGATTATAGCCAATAAAGAAGAAAACATAAAAGAACAGATCGATCAACTGGCCTTACAGTACCCAATATGGCTGACTGATGTAAATAATATTGTGGATGCATTATCCATGATAACAGATATAGGTACATTAACCGGAAAATCAAAAAATGCGGTTTTACTGGTTACTCAGATTAATAAACTATTTACTCTGATTTCAACTTCTGAAGAACCAATAAAAACGGCCTATTTGATCTGGCGAAACCCCTACATGACCATTGGTGGTGATACTTTTATTAATGACATGCTTTTAAAGGGTGGATTTATCAATGCTTTTGCAGATAAAAAAAGATACCCGGAAGTCAGTATCACTGATCTGCAAAATGCAAACTGCCAACTGCTGCTTCTTTCCAGTGAGCCCTACCCTTTTAAACAAAAGCATATGGATACATTGGCAGCAGAGCTGCCGGATTGTAAAATAGTTTTAGCAGATGGAGAAATGTTCAGTTGGTATGGAAGCAGGCTGCTCCTTGCGCCGGCTTATATTAAAAACCTTAAGAACAACATCAAATAAGTAAATAACAGGTTCTGCGCTCAATAAGGCATTTTATATTAAATTTGCTCAAAATCAAAAAAATATGGCGAATAAAAAAATCATTGAATTACTTGGTGACCAGGCCGAAAATCTGTTGAACCATGAGTGTAAAACCATTACCAGTAAAGAGATTTCACTTCCGGGTACAGATCATTTGGATAAAATCTGGAGTTTAAGCAACAGAACTAATCAAACATTAAAAAGTTTACAGAATATTTTAGATAAAGGCCGCCTTGGCGGTACAGGTTATGTATCGATATTACCTGTTGACCAGGGAATAGAACATAGTGCGGGTGCCTCTTTTGCCCCAAATCCAATTTATTTTGATCCCGAAAATATCGTTAAGCTGGCTATCGAGGGCGGTTGTAATGCCGTGGCATCTACTTTTGGTGTTTTAGGGATCGTGAGCCGTAAATATGCCCATAAGATACCGATGATGGTTAAGATAAACCACAATGAATTTTTAAGCATGCCGAATAGATTTGATCAAATTATGTTTGGTAAGATCAAAGATGCCTGGAATATGGGGGCCACAGCCATTGGAGCCACCATTTATTTTGGCAGTGCCGAAAGTACAAGGCAGATTCAGGAAGTTTCTGCTGCATTTGAAATGGCTCATGAATTGGGTATGACCACTGTTTTATGGTGTTATACCCGTAACAATGGCTTTAAAGTGGATGGTGTTGATTATCATACATCGGCTGATTTAACCGGGCAGGCAAACCATCTTGGCGTTACGATACAGGCAGATATTATTAAACAAAAACTACCTACAAATAATGGCGGTTATAATGCAACCAAACATGGTAAAACCTCCCCATTGGTTTATTCAAAATTAACTACCGATCACCCGATCGACCTTACCCGTTACCAGGTAGCCAATTGTTATATGGGCCGTGTAGGTTTAATAAACAGCGGCGGTGAAAGTAAAGGTGCAACAGATCTGGCTGAAGCTGTACAAACTGCAGTAATTAATAAACGCGCCGGTGGTATGGGTTTGATCAGCGGGCGTAAAGCTTTTCAAAAGCCAATGAAAGATGGTATTGAATTATTAAATATCATTCAGGATGTATATTTGGATAAAAGTATCAAGATAGCTTAATAAAGTACCACTTAATTCGTGATGGGTTTTAGATCAGAATTCTGTTCATAAATTCATTTTCTAAATTTAAGAATAACAACTTCAATAAGCATGAGACAAGAAGAAGACTTTGATGCAAACCTTGCCGGTGAAGAAGGAACGGCAGAAGAATTAAGGGCCAGCTGGTTTAAGAGAATGAAAAAAGGCATCCTTACTTCTACTAAAGATAAAAAAGATGCTCCGGAAGGTTTATGGTCCAAATGTCAATCCTGTAAATACACCTGTACAATCTCCGAATTACAGGAAAATAAATTTGTTTGTCCTAAATGTGATTACCATCACCGTATAGGCAGTGAAGAATATTTTGATATACTGTTTGATAATAATGAATACACCGAACTGTTTGCCAATATTAGATCAAAAGATTTCCTGCATTTTGTAGACCTAAAAGCTTACGGAAAACGTTTGGAAGAAACTTATACCAAAACCGGCCTTCATGATTCTATAACTGTGGCGCATGGAAAAGTAAATGATCATGAACTGGTAATAGCCTGTATGGATTTTGAATTTATTGGTGGAAGTTTAGGCAGTGTGATGGGAGAAAAAATATGCAGGTCCTGCGATTATTGCATTAAGTACAAAGTACCTTTTATGATCATTAATAAAAGTGGAGGTGCCCGGATGATGGAAAGTGCTTTCTCTTTAATGCAACTGGCAAAAACATCAGGCAAATTATCGCAACTCAGCGACGCAAAAATACCTTATATCTCTTTGTGCACCGATCCTACTTTTGGCGGCACTACTGCTTCTTTTGCCATGCTCGGCGATGTTATTTGTGCCGAACCTGATGCACTGATCGGTTTTGCAGGTCCCAGGGTTATTAAAGAAACCATTAAAAAAGATCTTCCTGAAGGTTTTCAGCGAAGTGAATTTTTACTCGAACATGGGTTTTTAGACTTCATTGTTCACCGTAAGGATCTCAAAGATAAATTGAGTACTTTACTGGTAATCTTTAAAGGATAAAACGATAATACTTACTGATAATTTTAATTTATTCTCAAATACGAATACACTGTAAATTCCATTACAAAACATATATACTGCAGAAATTTTTCCCTCTAAAAATAAATATACTAAAGGCAATACCTTTGCATTAAATCAACCATTTGGAACTTACTAACAGAAAAGCACATTACGAATATTTTTTTGAAGCAACCTATATTGCCGGGCTGGTTCTAAGTGGTACCGAAATAAAATCTTTACGGGCGGGTAAAGCAAGTTTTAACGACAGCTATTGTGTTTTTCATAAAGGTGAACTTTTTGTAAAAAGTCTGCACATATCCGAATATTCTTTTGGTACACACAGTAACCATGAACCCCTTCAGGAAAGAAAACTTTTGCTCAATAAAAGAGAACTGCGAAAGCTTGAAGGTAAGATCAAAGAAAAAGGCTACTCCATCATCCCGTTAAGAATGTTCCTGGCTGAATCGGGCTATTTTAAAATGGAAATTGGTTTGGGTAAGGGGAAAAAAATATACGACAAAAGAGATAGCATCAAAGAAAGAGAAACAGACAGGGATATAAAAAGGAAGTATGGAATATAATTTACAATTTACCATAACAGCATACCGCAGAAAATTAATACCAATAGTAAATGGTAAATGACAATTGATCTCTAGCACTCACTTAAACTTAACGGTACATTTACTGCCAGGCCCCCATCAGCTGTTTCTTTGTATTTACTATTCATATCCAATGCCGTTTCCCACATGGTCTTTATAACTTCATCAAGACTCACTTTAGCATAATCAGGCGAGCTTTGCAATGCCAGTTGACTGGCAGTTATTGCTTTTATTGCTCCCATCGTATTTCTTTCAATACAGGGTATTTGTACAAGGCCGCCTATCGGGTCGCATGTCATACCCAGGTGATGTTCCATAGCAATCTCAGCAGCCATTAAAGCCTGGCGCTGTGTGCCTCCCAAACATTCTGTAAGTGCAGCAGCTGCCATGGCACTGCTCACCCCGATCTCTGCCTGGCAACCTCCCATGGCAGCTGATATGGTAGCGCCTTTTTTAAATATACTTCCAACTTCTGAAGCTGTTAATAAAAACTGGATTATTTTTTCGTTTGAATCACCATCACAAAAAGCAATATAATATTGTAAAACTGCCGGTATTACACCTGCAGCACCATTGGTAGGGGCAGTTACCACCCTTCCAAAACTTGCATTCTCTTCATTTACTGCAAGTGCAAAGCAACTGACCCAGTCAAGTATATAAGTAAAATTATTGCCTCCCTGTTTTATCAGGCTTAACCAGCTGTCATAGTTTGTATATAATCTTCCGTTTATTAATTTTTTATTTAGTCCTGCACCGCGGCGCTTTACCTGCAACCCTCCCGGTAAAATACCCTCAGCATGGCAGCCCCTGTAAATACATTCCCGCATCACCCGCCATATATTTAAAATACCATTTTGGGTTTCCGGTTCACTTCGCCAT
>JAYTOF010000292.1:0-22726 GCA_043747955.1 Chitinophagaceae bacterium | reverse complement strand
GGAAATTCGTTTGCTGCCGTTTCATTTGCCGAGATATTCTGAGAACTGTTGTTGGTAAAATTGTAGAGATGAATACTGGCATTCATTCCGCCGCGGTATCTTTTCCAGTTACGGAAGGCCTGCGAAACAAAAACAACGGCCATCTGCTTTCCATCGGGTGCGTAAGAACCAAACTCGGCATAGGCAAAAGGTAATTTTTGTGATGACCCGCCCGATGCTGCAATGGTATAAAACTGGTTGAACCTGTTTCTTCCGCTTTCGCGGCCCGACGCAAATAAAATCCGTTTGCCATCGGGTGTCCAGTCCACCACCCGATCAGGAAAACCATGCGATGTTAACCGCAGGGGCACACCCCCGTTTACGGCAATGGTATAGGCATCCAGGTTTCCGTCATAATTACCACTAAAGGCAATGGTTTTTCCATCGGGTGAAAATTTTGGAAAACTTTCCACACCGGCCGGGGAGCTAAGTTTTTCGGCATTGCCTCCTTCTTTGGGTATGATCCAGATATCGTTGCCATAGGTAAAAACGATCTGTGTCTTTGACACATCCGGGAAACGGAAAAGGCCGGCATCAATTTGTGCTGTTGATTGAAGGCTAAAAAAAACAACGATACAGGAGAATGAAATTAATTTCTTCATGACTTTAGTTTGAATTATAAAATATAAGTGGGGATATTGAAATGAGCGGTAAGATAAAATAATTATTATGATTACACGAATTTTTAACCATAGATCACCATAGATTTTAACCACAAAGGACACAAAGAAATACAATGCAAAGTACACAAAGGATTATTCCGGATGCAATGCCTTACTTATAAGCCATGTTTTGTGTTCTTTGTGTAACAGTCTTTGTGTCCTTTGTGGTTTATTGTTTTATATGCTAAAATAAAAATGTAAATATTTCACTTAAACAGAAAACAAATCTTAACTTAACGGGCTAAAAATATAGTCAATGAAAAAAAATATAATTCCCCTTCTGGCACTCTTTTTAATTGTAACGGCATGTAATAACGGGCCCGCTGCCCGTAAAGAGGTGAAGCAATACAGTGCTGAACAGTTATTCAATAATACAAGTATTAACGGTTCTGCCTTTAATGCCGATGAAACAAAAATACTTACCGGTGCAAATACTACCGGCATCTTTAACCTGTATGAGCTCAGTATTGGCGATACCTCGATGAAGCCATTGACAAGGTCAACCAGCGAATCTTTTTTTGCTATTGACTATTTACCCGGCACCGGTAAATATTTATACAGTGCAGACCAGGGGGGAAATGAAAACAGTCATATTTACCTGCAGTCGCCCGGCGATACATTGGCAAAGGATATTACCCCATGGATGGGCAGCGCCAACAGTATGTTTGGATGGAGCGTAGATAAAAAAGCCATTTATATAAGCAGTAACCGTCGTGATCCTAAATATTTTGATATCTGGAAAGCAGATACCGCTACCTGGAATTTTACCCTGTTCTTTCAGAATGATTCGGGTTATAATGCAAGCGAAATCAGTAAATCAGAAAGGTATATCACCCTCAACAAAGCCATTACTACCGATAAGAATGAACTGCATCTGTTTGACCGCAATACTAAAACCATGAAACGGCTCAGTAATGATAATGAAGCTACCTGGAATTCCAGCGGATTTGAAAAGAACGACAGTATTTTTTATTATACTACCAATGACGGAAATGAGTTTTCGTACCTGGTTAAATATAATATCAACAGGGGAGTGGGGGAAAAATTTTACGGAACCAACTGGGATGTGGATGGGATGAGCCTTAGTGAAAATGAAAAATATCATACCCTATTCATTAATGAAGACGGTAAAAATAAGATACTGTTGTATGATCATGCTTCAAATAAACCCGTAGATTTTCCGGAGATAAAAGACGGGGATGTAAAAGGCGTTATCATTTCACCAACAGAAAAGAATATGCTGCTTACAGTAGGCAGCAGCCGTAGCCCTAATAATTTATACAGCTATAATTTTGAAACCAAAACATTGAAACAACTTACCCAAACACTGAATAAAGAAGTGGATGTAAATGACTTGGTGAGTGCCGAAGTGGTCCGCTTCAAATCATTTGACGGGAATGAGATTCCGGCCATTTTTTATAAACCGCTTACGGCCTCAAAAAACAATAAGGTGCCTGCATTGCTTTGGATACATGGTGGCCCGGGGGGCCAGACAAGGATAGGCTTTTCCAATTTGATCCAGCACCTGGTTAATCATGGATATGCTGTGCTGGCCGTTAATAACCGGGGCAGCAGCGGCTATGGGAAAACATTTTATAAAATGGATAATAAAGACCACAGCAATGGCGACCTTAAAGACTGTGTGTGGGGAAAAAAATGGTTGCAGCAGCAGGATTATATTGATACAGCAAAAATTGGAATTGAAGGGGGTAGTTATGGCGGCTGTATGGTGTTAGGTGCATTGGCTTTTCATCCTGATGAATTTAAAGTTGGTATTAACCTGTTTGGCGTTGCCAACTGGATCCGTACGCTACGCAGCATTCCGCCTTATTGGGAGTCTTTCAAAAAAGCTTTGTACGAAGAGATGGGTGACCCCAATACTGCCGATTCAGTAAGGTTAAAAAATATCTCTCCTTTATTCAATTATCAAAAGATAAAAAAACCATTGCTGGTTTTCCAGGGAATGAATGATGTAAGGGTATTACCGGTTGAAAGCGACGAGATCGTTGCCGGTGTAAAAAAGAATAATGTGCCTGTTGAGTATATTACTTACCCCGATGAAGGGCACGGTTTTGCAAAAAAGGAAAATCAAATCACTACTTCCGTTAAAACACTGGAGTTTTTGGATAAGTACCTGAAAGGGGATGGGCATGTGCCCAATAAGAAACAGTAAATGATTAAGGTGGTTGAATATGGTTGAATATTGTTGTAGACGTTTGAATACCTTTTACAATATTCAACCATTCAGAAATTACTGAAACAATTTAGGCCAGTTTGCATCGGCACTTTTTTTAAGACCGGCTTCATTTTTATTCCAGTCTTTTAAAGTGTTTGTAAAATATTTATTATAAAAAAGGTACAACTTGCCATTCAATATTTTGAAGGTTTCGGGATCTACACTCACTTTTTCTCCTTTTTCGCCCATTGCATAGGCGCACCAGCCGCCATACTCCGGTTCGTATTTGGTTGGGTTTACTTTAAAGGCTTCTTTATTTGCAACTGAAGAAAAATAATAGATAATGCCCTGGTGTAATACTGCCTGGTCTTTGCTGCCTTTTACTGCTTTGTTCTGTGTAAAATAAGCAACGGGATCATACCCTTTTATCGCAATTCCGTTATCCAGGTTAAAGTGTTTTTTGCGCAAACCGCCTGCATCCTGTGCAAAACCGGATAAACTGAAAATGTGTAATGCTGTAAATAATAATAATAATTTCATTTGACAGGTTATTTAGATACAAAAATAGAAACTGATCACCCGGTGTGCTGTCGCGTAAGTGACATTGTAAAGAGTTTATAATTAATTAACAGGCTATTGAAACCGGGAAAGCCCTTACAACGTAACTTATACTAATAAGATTTTTTCTTTAACTAAATTAGAATTTGTTTCTTTGTTGTCGGATTGCAGACAACAATACTTACATAATAGTCTTAAAATTGCATTATTATGGTAAAATCAGTTTTTATTTGGTTATTGCGGATAATTGCAGCAGTTATTTTGCTGCAAACATTGTATTTTAAGTTTACGGGCCAACCGGAATCTGTTGAATTATTTACTGCTTTAGGTATGGAACCCTGGGGAAGAATTGGTACGGGTATTGCTGAATTGATCGCAGCTGTATTACTGTTAATTCCGCGTACCACTTTATTGGGTGCCATTTTAGGATTGGGACTGATGAGCGGTGCCCTTTTTTTCCACCTGACTAAACTGGGCATTAATTTTGGCGGAGATGCGGTGTTGTTTGTATATGCGGTAATAACTTTTTTATGTTGCAGTGCATTGATTATTATTTACAGGAAGAATATACCTCAACTTTTAAAACTAAAATTTTGACAAGTATTTTAAAAAAATCGAATGATGCGTTAAGCGACCTGGAAAATGTATTGGTTCAGTTACCATTGCAGGGCAGTTATGCAGAACCCTGCAGGGAACTGAGTAATGCCACAATAGGAGAGCACACCCGTCATGTTATTGAACTTTTTCAATGCCTTCTTTCCGGGTATGCATCCGGTAGTGTAAATTATGACGACCGCAAAAGAAATAAGCTGTATGAAAACAGTATTGAAGAGGCGGTGGCTGTGATCAGAGAAATACAAAGCAAACTTGATCAGCCCGATAAGCAATTAAATATTGTTTGTGGTACCGGCGAACAGTCCATAAGCATCCCGTCCAATTATTACCGCGAAATTTTGTATAACCTGGAACATTGCATACATCACCAGGCGTTAATAAAAGTAGCCCTCATCGCTATGAATGTCAATTTCATTTCCGAAGAATTCGGGGTAGCTCCTTCAACCTTACAATACCGCCGGCAATGTGCACAGTAAGTTTTGTTTCCGTTAAGGGCAAAAAAATAATCACTTCAAACCGGGATGAAAACCTGCAGCGGGAAACGGCTTCAGCACCGGCATTTGTACAACTGGATTCTGCAAAAATAATTTTTCCTAAAGATGCAAAAGCAGGGGGTACCTGGTTTACAGCGAGTGATAAAGCGGTAGTTGCCGTTTTGCTTAACGGAGCTTTTGTAAAACATATTCCTCAACCGCCCTATCGTAAAAGCAGGGGGCTGATGTTATTGGATATTATCGGTTCCGAAGATCCCCTGTTGTTTTTTAATGAAGTGAACCTGGCAGGAATTGAACCATTTACGGTGATACTTTACCAACCGGGCCGTTTGCATGAGCTGCGGTGGGATGGCCACAGGGCCCACAGCACATCATTAAACAGTTCCGGAAATTATATATGGTCATCAGCAACATTATATACGGATGAAATAATCAGGCACCGCAAAAAACTGTTTGATGAATTTATTGACCGTTCAAAAGATCCCGCAGCAGATCTGATATTTCAGTTTCACAACAATAACAATGAAGATGATGAAAATGGGTTTATCATTAACCGTAAAACCGGTATGAAAACATTCAGCATTACCCAGGCAATTGTGGATCAGGAACAGATCAGTTTTTTACATACTGATCTGTTGAAACATCAGCAATTTTCAGAGATCATGCAGGTGCCTAATGCCCTGGTCAATTTATAAGTGAAACAATTCAGACTATATATACACAAACTGACACACTGGGAGTACTGGCCCTTTGATATTGTTTATATCCCCATGTATTTTGTTTGGTTTTATTATGCAGCCAGGGCCAGGTCTTTTTTCTTTTTTAATGCGGCCAATCCACGTATTAAAAATGCCGGCTTCCTGATGGAATCAAAAAAAGAGATTTATGATATTATTCCTGATCAATACATTCCTAAAACCCTGTTCTTTAAAAACGGAACAGCAGCTGATGCGGTAATTAAAACGGTTATGGGTTCAGGTATTTCTTTTCCCTGTATTGCCAAGCCGGATATAGGTGCCAAAGGCAGGGGGGTAGAAAAAATATATGGCCCGGAGGATTTGACTGACTATGCATCCAGGATCAATATGGATTTTCTGATTCAGGAATTTATCGCTTACCCGGAAGAAGTGGGGATATTTTATTGCAGGATCCCCGGCGAAGAAGATGGCTTTATTACCGGCATCGTGGCAAAGGAATTTTTAGTGGTAAAAGGTGACGGACGGTCCACGATCACCGAGTTGCTGATCCGGGATCCACGTTATCATTTTCAACTGGCTGCTTTACAAAAGATTTACGGGGAAGAACTGAATACCATTTTGGGAAAGGATGATCTGAAAAATCTGGTCCCATACGGTAATCACGCCAGAGGTGCAAAGTTTATTGATGTTACACACTGGGCTGATGAGAAATTAAGGAAGTCATTTGATGAAGTTTGTAAACAGGTTCCCGAATTTTATTTTGGCAGGCTGGATATCATGTATAAAAACCTGGAGGATTTGAAAGCAGGTAAAAATTTTTCTATCATCGAGTTGAACGGGGCTGGCAGTGAACCCACACATATTTATGATCCCGGGCACTCTTTATTTTTTGCCTGGAAGGAAATAGCACATCATTTTAAATTACTTTGTACCATCAGTATAAAAAATCATCAAAGAGGATTTCCGTATTTAACCGTAAAAGAGGGGTTACAAATGTTTAAAGAAAATAAAGAAGTGATGCGCAACCTGAAGAAATATTAAGTATCAATTTAAATAATGGGCCTGAAAATAAGAAAGAGATATAAATGGGGTTTGCTGTTTTTTGTAACAGCCTGGGTCATATTTGCCCAATCCTGTATGAAGTTCAGGATATCTGACAGTAAAGCAGGTGCTGAATTTGAACAGAAAGGGCTGCATGTGCGTTTTTTGAATTTAAAAACAGAGGGCATTTCATTGCACTATGCCAAAACAGGTTCTGATACGATGCCCACCTTATTTTTTATTCATGGTTCGCCCGGAAGCTGGGATGCTTTTAAAATATATATGATGGATACCATGCTGTTACAGCAATTCAGGATCATTTCGGTTGACAGGCCCGGATTTGGCTACAGTGATTTTGGTACTGCCTATGATCTGGAAGATCAGTCCCGGCTCATCTATAAAATAATTCAAAAAGAAAACAATCAAAAACCCGTTCACCTGGCCGGGCACAGTATTGGGGGCCCGGTGATCATACATTTGGCAGAGAACCATCCCGAATCATTTGCATCCCTTACTATACTGGCCGGTTCAATTTCCCCGCACGATGAACCTAAAGAATACTGGCGCTATCTTTTTATGTACACGCCTTTAAAATGGCTGATGCCCGGTGCTTTTAAACCATCCAATAATGAGATCATTTATTTTAAAAAGGACCTGTACCATATTGATACCATGTATGCAGCATTACAGATGCCCATCACTTTTATTCATGGGGATAATGATGGATTTGTTACGGTAAAAAATGTTGAATACGGTAAAAAGAAATTATTGCATAATCCGGCAGTCAAGATCATTATTATTCCCGGCGCGAGCCATTTTATACCCTGGGAGCATTTCGGCATCATTAAGAATCATTTGCTGAGCCTGGGCGTTAAAGCTGCCGGGTAATTTTTTTAAGCCGGTTCTCTTTAATAAAATGCAGGGCACCTTACTTTTTCTGCAGAACTTTTTTCCCCATTGCGGAAAGCTTTATAAGAAAGGGTTATTTCATATCCACCCCTGTATTGCGACGCCGTTTTTAACTTGCTTATGTTAACATCATAAGTTATTCCTACGCCAAATTGATAATACTCCAGTTTAATAACAGGTATTAATGCATCTTTAAAACGATAAAACAATCCACCTGATATCATGATCTTTTGATTTTCTGTAGATTGCAATATGTCGTGGTTTATCATAAATCCTCCCTGTATTTGCCGGTTACCACCCTGCATAAAATAATCGGCATAAACGATCAGTTTATTCAGGTCGCTGAGGGGAGTAGCCAATCCTGCATTTACTACCCATTTCCGGTTTAGTTCAATATCATACTGTTGTTGAAAAGCGACTTTTGGCTTTGTTATATGAAACAGACCAGCACCGAAATAGTAACGGGTATTTTCTCCGGCAATACTGCTGAAATTTAGCCCGGCAGAAGCATCCCAATACGTAAAACCGGTATTAGTGAAAACCTGTTTTGTTGGATTAGCCGCGCTGTATGCCCCATTTACAAACTGGTCATCAAAGCTTAATTTTGAGGGATCAAAGCGCTGGATAACCGCACCTCCCATAATACCGGCTGATAAATAAGTATCCCGTTCCGTATCGAGAGATTTATGGTAATTAACAACCGGGAAAACCTGAGTGCGCCTTAGTCTTGAATCTCCTGCAATATCATTGGTAGCCTGCAGGCCAAACGTAATAAAATCATTTGAACTTTGGCCGATAGGTTTTTTATATTCTAATCCCAATCCAATGGTACGGTAAGGAACGGTTACACTTTGCCACTGGCTTCTGAAAGCAGAAGTGGCCCTGATATCGCCTGCAAATATTCCGGCAAGTGCCGGGTTTCTTAATAAGGGTAATTCATAAAATTGCGAAAAATTAATATCCTGGCCATTTGCAGATCTGGCAAACAGGATTAGAAAAAACAAAAGTGGATATTTTATCAGGTTTTTCATGATCGTAAATTATTTCAGTAAAGTAGTATTTCCTTTATAAGTATACAGTATATCGTTATCACAGATCACATCAGCAGTATAAACAAAAACATCAGGCGTTGCCGCAATGCCCCTCACTTTTCCATCCCAGCCATATTTAAGGTCATTAGGATTGAAATTTGTTTTTTCAAAAACCAACTCGCCCCAGCGGTTAAAAATGCGGAAGGTTTTTACAAAGATCCCTTTACCCCTTACCATCAAAATATCATTTAAGCCATCTCCGTCGGGTGTAAATGCATTAGGGATAAATACCTGTGCACTTTTACAAAAAGTATTAATGGCAATTATATCAGTAGCCGTACAGCCATAATTATTTGTTACCGTAAGCTCATAATAAATATTATCTCTGACTGTTAAAACGGGAGCAGGACAATTTGTACAACTCAGGCCTGCTGAAGCTTTCCATGCCCAGTTAATGATTGGTCCGTTTTGAATAACCGGGTTGAGTGTTACCACGCTGCCTGTTGCCAAAGTAAGATCTGCACCTAAGTTTACAGTTGGCCTGGGCCCAACCGTTATTTTAACATAAGCTGTATCTGTAAAACATTGGTGTTCATCATAACCGGTTACCCGATATATAGTTGTTGCAGTTGGTGTTGCTTCAGGTTCAGCAACATCTGTTCTGTTTAATCCCTGCGGTGGTGACCATAGATACCTGAAAGCACCATTAGCCCTGAGATTTGTAGATTCCCCGATACATAAGGTATCATTTGGCGAGATCAGCATTTGGAATGGCTTGCTCACATTTACTAAAATGGTATCAAAAGCAATACATCCGGCCAAACTTTCACCTCTTACTATATAGCGTATAGAATCAATGGGGGTTGTTACAGGATTTGCACAATTGGTACAACTCAGCCTGGTTGCAGGGCTCCAGTTAAACAGGGTTGCACCCGTAACCGATAATTGTGCGGTATTACCCAAACAAACATTTATATCATTGCCTGCCCTAACGGACGGAGATGGGTTAATGGTTATGGTAAATGTTTTTGAAGGGCCTGTGCAATTAGCGGTTACTGGGGTTACCGTTATTGTAGCAATAACCGGGGCATTACTTCTGTTGATTGCAGTAAAAGCAGTAATAGGTCCGTCGCCGGTTGCGGTTAATCCTATGGATGGCTTATTGTTGGTCCATCTAAAAACAGTTCCATTTACAATTCCCGTAAAGTTTACCAGGTTAGTTGTATTTCCGTTACATACTGTTTGATTTGGAGGTTGCACTACAGCAGGTACAGGGTTAATAGTTATTGTAAATATTTTTACAGGGCCGGGACAACCGGATGCAATTGGCCTTACCGTAATAGTGGCTACGGCAGGATAAGCACCATTACTGATTGCAGTAAAAGGAGCGATATTTCCGGTGCCGCTTGCGGGTAAGCCAACAGAAGCTGCAGTATTTGTCCAGTTATAAATTGTACCATTTACATTTCCGCTAAAGATAACAGCATTGGTGTTACTGCCGGAGCATAATGCCTGATTTGGCGGTTGCGCAATAATGGGTAATGGTTTAATAATTACAGGATGTGTTGCATTTCCAATACATCCGTTAGGCACTGTAACCCTTAGTTGTACATTGAATGTTCCCGGAGAATAATAAGTATGTGTAACAGTATCCCCGGTTCCTGTTGTACCATCCCCAAAATTCCAAAGGGCCGATGTTGAAGGGAGGTTTTTGTTATAAAAAGTAAAGCTGTGTGGCCCGCATGCAATCGTATCTGAAATATTAAAATCAGTCGTTAAGATCCCGTTGATGTTTGCTTTCAAAGTATCCGTACATCCAAAATTGGCAAAGGGGATCATTTCAAGCCACATTACGGTATTTACTATTGGGCCTGGGTTTAAAACGATCTGTTGGCCGGTACCAACGATGGTTGAAAAGGTTTGATCCCACCAATTGTAAAACTGAAAACCCGGAGGGCCGGTTAAAGTAGTAGTATTTGGAAAAGTGCAATCATTTTGCACCTGTATAGCCTGGCCGCAGGTGCTTTCAACATCAACATAGGCATATCCCCAATGTGCCCTTCTTACACAATCAGCCGTAGTAAACTCCAGGAACAAGGTTTTTCCTCCATAACCCCTGAGGCTGAAAAACACGGAGGACCATGGTTTAAAAATAACTGAAGGGTTAACCGGGGAAATAGCAAAGCCCGGAAGTCCCGATGTTGAAATATATTCGAAGGAAGCACAATTAATATAGGTATTTGTAGCAGAATCTAAAAGTTTGGCATTAAACCTGGGCTGTGTCCAGATGGTATGCCCCGGATCCTGTAATACTACGGCATAATCATACTTAATAGAAAAATTAGAATCATTTAAAGGTACACGGATGGTATAGGTTATTCTTTCTGCTTCAGCACCAACATTTGTATTTCCAAGCTTTACCGCATAATTACTTCCGTCTGGCGGGTTGGTTGGAAATAAGCCAAATGGATCAAGTGCCGAAGGCGTTACTTTTGAAATTATTTCGTGCCTGTTAACAGTAGGTACCGATGGGGTAACGGTGATCAGATTGGTATTACCCACAGAATCAACCTGGCCGGTATAACATTGCCAGTTTGTAAAGTCTCCGTATTCAATGTCAATATTATCGGGACAATCGGATGTAATGATATTCGAATTGGGATGATACGGAATTGTGTTTTTAAAAAGGCTTTCAATGTTTATAAAATTTATTTGTCCGGTTGGGTTCAAAATACCTTCTCTTCCGTCCTTGATTATTTTTGCTTTGCCGTTTTTAAAACCATAGCAAACAGTAATATCCAGTGGCATGATCACTTTTCCTTTATTGCTGATCAGCTTCCAGGTTTTGTTGTTATATGCAACCGATGTTGATTGTTCAAAATCAAAAGCTATATCAAAAGTAAAATCAAAAATAATTTTTCCCGATTCATTGATAAAACCCCATTTACCATTTTTTTTTACAGCAGCAAGTTTGCCTGCAAAATTTCTGGCATCTTCAAAAGCAACCGGTGTAATAAGTGTCCCATACCCATTTACAAATGAAAATCTGTTGTTAAGAAACACTCTTGAAAAACCATTTATAAAAGGATCAGCTTCATCCCATAACTGGTTGTTGGCAAGTTGCCCGGTTTCGTTATTTACAAATTGAAATCTGGAATCAATAACCCTGATGGTACAACCAGGTTCTGCCTGCTGTTGAGCTAAGGCCAGTGAAGAATACAGTAAAAATAAAATAGATAAAAGTCTTCTCATATGATATTGGATTTATTCATAGCATAAAAAATAATGCTGTTGAGTAGGTTTTACCAGGGATATACTATCAACGGTTTTGTTTTAGTAATAGTATGGTTTGGGTATTAATTCTGGTGGGCATAATCATCTTTAGCGCAGAACGCAATAATGCGTGTAAAAATACTATGGAAAGTTACCCTCAATACCCTGCAGGAGCAGCATACGATCAATCATCAATAATAAACGGGGCAAATAACAGTTGCCGGTATTTTTTTAAAAAAAGGGCCATTAAACGGTGGCTTCCTGTATTTTTTTTAAAGCATTGATATCATTGATATGGAGATGCTTTTTTGAAGTGGTTATCAGCTTATGTTTTTCAAACTGATTTAAGGTGGTGGTAACGGTTTGCCTGGATGATCCGATCAGTTTTGCTATATCATCATGGGTTAAAAATTTATCAATAACAGCCATGTTATTAATGCCGGAATTATTATCAGCAGCTAATTGAAGCAGAAATTGCGCCAGCCTGCTTTTTACATCTTTATTCAGAATATTTAAAAGCCGGTTTTCTACTTTTCGGAGTTTATTGCCCAAATGAAAACTAAAAGCAATGGCCATTTGGGGTTTTCGCTGTAAAAGGCGTAAAAAATCTTCCATAGTAAATGCACAAAGGCTTACATCACTTTTATAGGCCTGTGCAAACTCATCCCGGTCATTATTTTTTTCTAAAGTAAGCTGACCAAATACCTCCCCTTTTTGAATGATCTCTTTTATAATTTCATTGCCCTGCTCATCAATATAGCCCAGTTTAATAAAGCCATCTTTTGCAAAATAGAGTTTATTACGGTTTTGATGCGGGAAATAAATGTATGTGCCATTAGCTGCTTCTACATAATTATGAACCAGGCCAAGTTCTTCATATTCCTGATCAGTAATATGTTGAAAAATATCAAACCCTCTTAAAAGCAGTAAAGTCGAATCGCAGGAATTGGTTTCAGGCACCTTTTTTATTTTTTTCAAAGGTAAGCGAAGTTGAATTCATGCAATACCTGAGACCCGTGGGTTTTGGCCCATCCTCAAAAACATGGCCCAAATGAGCTCCGCACCTGCTGCAATTTACTTCGATACGCACCATGCCATAACTGTTATCGGTAAGCTCTTCAACATTTGCTTTTTTAATAGCCTGCCAAAAGCTTGGCCAGCCGGTTCCACTTTCAAATTTTGTGGCAGAACTGAACAACTCCTGGCTGCAACAAATACATTTATAAATTCCTTTTTCGTGGTTATCCCAATATGTTCCGCTAAAAGCCCTTTCTGTTCCTTTTTTACGCGTAACCTGGTATTGTTCAGCTGTTAACTGTTTACGCCATTCAGCATCCGTTTTGGTTACCGTATATTTTTGGGTTTGTGCCCCGGCATTACATATGATGCTTAGTAAAATAATAAGGCTGCTGATATATTTCATAACTTTTTGTTTATGTAAATTACGGAATTTGAAGCTTTTCAGTTTTTAATGCTTAGATCCTTTAACAAATATTTTAAGTATAAGTTTAAGCATTAGTTTTGCATAGTAATTAAAAAGACATGAGTATACTTAATCAAATTGCAGAATATTTATACCTGAAGAAAAAAGACCCGAACCGTCCTCATTCGAATTTTGTGAAATATATGCATGGCATAAACAGGCTGTCCATTTTATTGTTCCTGCTGGCCATGGTCATCCTGGCTATAAAATTACTCAGGTAATCCGGATACAAAATTATAAATATGCTCAGCAGCATTAGCTGATGCATGCCCACCAAGACTTAACAGATTTTTAAGTGACCGGTAATCTTCTTGTAACTGTTGTTGTTTTGCTTCATCTTTTAATAACAGGTTCAGTTCCCTTCTAAGGTTTTCAACCGTTAATTCATCCTGTATTAATTCTTTCACAACTTCTTTATCCATGATAAGGTTTACCAGGCCAATAAATTTTATTTTGATCAGGCGCTTTGCTATTTGGTAAGAGAAGGCACTGCCTTTGTAGCAGATAACTTCGGGCACTCCAAATAAAGCAGTTTCGAGCGTAGCCGTTCCACTGGTTACCAGTGCAGCTTTTGATTGTACCAGTAATTCGTAAGTTTTATCTACAACGGAGGAAACATTTTTGTAGGGCATTAAAAGTTCAGTATAAAAATGTTCATCAAGCCCGGGTGCTTTGGCTACCACAAATTGATAATCTGGAAAATGTTTGGTTACTTCCAGCATAATGGGCAGTTTCTTTAAGATCTCCTGTTGGCGGCTTCCGGGGAGAAGAGCAATGATGTTTGATGTTTGTTTTCCATTCCCTGTTTCTCGTTTCTCGTTTGTCGTTTCTTGTTTCTCGTTTGCATCACTCAAAATACTGTGCATTACCTGCAACCTGTCACGCTCAACCAGAAACGAGAAACGATCAATTTCTTCCACCAACGGATGCCCTACATATTCAACTTCGTAGTTCCATTTTTTATAAAATTCTTTTTCAAAAGGAAGGATGACAAGCATTTTATTAACACATTGTTTGATCAGTTTAACCCTGTTCTCTTTCCAGGCCCAAACCTGCGGCGAGATATAATAGATAACTTTTATGCCCTGTTCCTTAGCCCATTTGGCAATGCGTAAATTGAAGCCTGGATAATCGATCAGGATCAGAGCCGCAGGCTGGTACTGCAGGATATCATCTTTGCAGACTTTAATATTTTTTAAAATAGTACGGAGATTTTTTATCACTTCCAGAAAACCCATAAAGGCAAGCTCTTTGTAATGTTTTACCAGTGTGGCTCCTGCAGCTTCCATCTTATCGCCTCCCCAGCAACGGATTTCTGCTGTATCATCTTTCTTTTTTAATTCCTTTATCAAATTACTGCCGTGCAGGTCGCCACTTGCTTCGCCGGATATTATGTAGTATTTCATGATGAGTTGATTGCAGTTTCCAGTGTATCAGCCGGAGTTTATCAGCCCGATAAAGGTATGTTGTAAAAATGAACCCCACAAATACCAACATGGAATACTATAGCCCTGTAAAATTGTTTATGCGTTATGAAAAGCTACAACTTCCTTATGTAAAGAATGATTTGTTTAAATTGAAAAAAATGAAATAAATATTAAAAAACAGTATTTTGTATTTTATAAAATCAAAGAATAATGGAAACCTATACCATAAAAGCAGGCGATAACCTCGCAGCTATTGCATTAAAATTATACGGTGATGCCAACAAATGGCGTGAGATCGCTGATCTGAATGGAATTGCTGGCCCATCCAAAATTAAAGCAGGACAGGTACTGAACCTCCTTCCAAAAAAAGCGGCTACTACCGGGGTAGAAGACGCTGAAATTACTATTGAAGGTAAAAAAGCTTTTTACCGTTTTAAAGACAGTACCGATAAGATCTTTTTGGGTGATTTGTGGAAAAAAGGGCTTTCACGAATTGGCAGTTTTAATACTGAACGTTTCATAACTGATAATACAACATTGCTTTCCGGTCTTAAACTGAGTAAATCAGAAATAAATACACTTTTAGCTACATCTCATAACGAGGGTAATCTGGATTCTATAAATACCTGGGATAGTATGTATTTAAGCTGGGGCATGTTTCAGTGGACACTTGGGGCTCTGAGTGACCAGGGAGAGTTACCGGCTTTGCTGAAAGTAATTAAAGAAAAACAACCTGCTGCTTTTAAAAACTATTTCAGCGATTTTGGGATCGATATCGCACCGGTAACCGGATCTGTAACGGGTTACCTGATGCTAAACCAGGTCATTCAGAATACGGATACCAAAAAAACAGCATTCCGTAATAATAACTGGGCCTTACGTTTTGCACTTGCCGGTAAAAATCCAGCGATCTGTGCTGCACAGGTGCTGCATGCCATTAACAGGTTCAACAGGTTTTATTTTGTACCAGACCCGGTTTTTGGCGGGCGTTCTATTAATGATTTACTAAGTTCAGAATATGCGGCTTCCCTGCTGATTGATCAGCATGTTAACCGTCCGGGACATGTTAAAGAGGTGGTAGCATCAGCTTTAAAACAGGCCGGTATTACAGCAGCGCAATTGGCTGCAGGTACAGGTACAGATGAATTGAAAGTGATCAATAAATACCTGGCGATCAGAAGAACATTTGGAAATAGCCCTATGACCAATTCGGATACCCGGGCCAAAGTAGTTAAGAATTTTCTGGATAAGGGTTTGATATCTGCAAAGAAAAGATCCTTTATATCAAACAGGGCATTGCGCCAGTAAGATTTTTATATACGATGTACAACTGTATCCAGTGCCTTACGTACAGTACGCATCGTAAATTAAATTATCCAAATGTTTTTATACTCAATGCGGTAACCGCATAAATCAGCGTTGCTACAAAAATGCCTTTTGCCGTATGGTCAATCCTGGAGTTAATATAGATCGTAAATAAAATAGCATTTGCCAATAAGGAGAGACTGATGGCTACGGTTAATAACCGGTGTCCGGGTTCAATAAAAAGGAATTGCAGTGCTTCAAAATAATTGAGCGGCCCCAGTTTAGAATATTTAAAAACGGCAAAACCAACAAAGGGGGCAACCAGGCCCATAATAAAACCAAAAATAAAATTGTCTTTTTTCAGGATCATTTGAAGAGGTTCTTTTTTTCTAATTCTTTTTTTAAGTTGTAGTTGGTGAGGTCAAACTGTACGGGTACCACGCTTATATAATTATTTTTAAGCGCCCACACATCGGTATCTTTGGCTTTATCAAAGTTGATAAATTCGCCGGTAAGCCAGTAGTATTTTTTACCCTGGGGGTCCTTGCGTTCATCAAATTCTTCTTTATATTTTGCGTAGGCCTGTTTACAGATCTTTATTCCTTTTATCAGTTCCTGATTTACTGCCGGGATATTCACATTCAGTAAAAGGTGTTTATCAAGTTTCTTTTTCAGAATGGCACTTACTATTTTTTTAATAAAAAATCTTGAAGCAGAGAAATCAGCCTCTACACTATAGTCCAGTAAGGAAAAACCTATGCTGGGAATACTTTCAATAGAAGCTTCCATGGCAGCACTCATAGTGCCGCTGTAAATTACATTTATGGAATGATTGGCGCCATGATTGATACCACTTAAACAAAGATCCGGTTTGCGGTGCAACACTTTATCTACTGCCAGTTTAACACAGTCTACCGGGGTGCCGGTAGTTTGCCAGGCTTCTGTATTGCCAAAAATATCTACTTTATGCATGCGTAATGGTTGCCCGATGGTGATGGCATGCCCCATGCCGCTTTGCGGTTTATCAGGTGCTACCACTACTACTTTACCCAGGTCTTTTACAGCTTCTACCAAATTACGGATGCCGGGTGCTGTAATGCCGTCATCATTTGTTATAAGGATAATGGGTAGTTCTTTCTTCTTTGCCATGAATGTTCAGATCATTTTAAAACTGAGGAAATAAATGCCTTGCAATTCCAGGCTGGCGGAATGGCCAGGGTATCATTGCTATAATAATGACTAACGCAATACTGAAATAGATTAGTGTGCGCCTGTGTTTTTGTGCATCCGGATCGGCACGTTTTACCATGCTCCTGCCTACATGTACCAGCAACCAGGCTATGATCATCATCAATGCATGTTCTACCGCAAAGTAACGTTCAGCAGGATCTTTCATCACAGCCCCCATACCGCTTTTTACTTTTTCGAACCACATGCCTGTAAAATATAAGACCAGGCCCAGCAGTAACTGAATGTCGCAGCTGATCATAAAAAAAAGGCTGATTTTATTATCGCTGTTCCGGTATTCTCTTTTAGAAAGTACTGCAGATACTGCAGTAATAACGGCCCATATTCCAAAAAGCAAAACCGCCCAGCGGAGTATATTATGTATCACCAGCGAATAATTCATAATAATAAATTTGCTGCAAAAATAAGGCAAGTGAAGTAAGGCAGGATAGTTTTTTTAATGGTTATCAGCATTTCATTTAATCAGCTTATATTAGTAAATCCAAAACAATTTATTATGCAATCAGCCAAAACCTGTTTCTTTTTAGTAACACTTCTTATTACAGCGCATGTGTTTGCACAGAAAAAAGCAGAAGATAATACCAAAGCCAAAGAGCCGGACTCTATAAAAAATATATCACTGGCCGGCTTACCTTTCAGAAGTATCGGCCCTGCAGTAACTGGCGGGAGAATAACAGCTTTAGCAGTTAATCCATTTAAAAAAAGTGAATATTATGCAGCTTCGGGCAATGGGTCATTATGGAAAACAACAAACAACGGCGTTACATTCTCACCGGCTTTTGAAAATCAAACGTCATTTTCAATGGGGACAGTGGCCATAGATCCATCCAATACAAATATTGTTTGGGCCGGTACCGGTGAAAATAATAACCAGGGTGGAATAATTTATGGGGATGGTATTTATAAAAGCGAGAATGGAGGAAAGAGCTGGAAAAATATGGGCCTGCAATATTCAGAACATATTGGCGGCATTGTAATTGATCCGGCCAATTCAAATATAGTGTATGTGGCAGCTTATGGATCGATACGTAATTCGGGAGGCGACCGGGGAATTTATAAAACGACGGATGCCGGTAAATCCTGGCGAAGGGTTTTGTTTGTAAGTGATTTTACCGGATTTTTTGAAGTGCATATGGACCCACGGTTTTCAACCAATCTATATGCAGTGGCGCATCAGCGCATGCGTAAAGGGTATACCGGTGTTGGGGGAGGAGACGAAACGGCCATTTATAAAACGATTGATAGTGGAGCAACCTGGCAAAAAATGATGACGGGCTTACCAACTGAAAGCGTGGGAAGAATCGGTTTGGCGATCTCTCCTGCCAATCCTGATGTGGTATATGCATTGTTACAGGCTAAAGAAAAAAGCGGTTTATACAAAAGTGCAGATCGTGGGATCACCTGGACCAATCAGAGCAGTTATAATCCTGCTTATCCATTTTATATGCAGAAAATTATTGCAGATCCTGTAGAAGAGAACAGGATCTACAGTATGGATCTTTTAATACAGGTAAGTATTGATGGCGGTAAAACCTTTAAAGCCCTCGGTGAAAAATTTAAGCATGTAGATAACCACGCTTTGTGGATCGATCCATCCAATACCCTGCATTTAATATCCGGTAATGATGGCGGGGTTTATGAAACCTGGGACAGGGGTGCCAGCTGGGACTTTAAATCAACAATACCCATTACGGAGGTGTATAAAGTAAGTACGGATAATGCTTTGCCTTTTTACAATGTATATATTGGTACACAGGATAATAACAGCCTGGCAGGCCCATCACGCACATTAAATTCAAGCGGCATAACCAATTTCGACTGGAAATTTACACTGGGTGGTGATGGTTTTGAAACCCAGGCCGATTGGAAAGACGATAATATTTTGTATGTGCAGTCACAAAACGGAGGCTTGGTAAGGTATGATAAGAAGAACGGGGAGTCATTGTTTATACAGCCGGTAAATGTAACAGACTCCGGCTATCGTTTCGATTGGGATTCTCCATTATTAATCTCAAAACACAATAATAAGCGGCTCTATTTTGCAGCCAATAAATTATTCCGTTCCAATGACCAGGGAAGTACCTGGGATATTATAAGTCCGGATTTAACAAAAGGGGTGCCCCGGAAAATGCAAAAGCTGATGAATAAAAGCTGGAGTATTGATGAACTGGCAGGTAAAGGCTCACTGGCTAATATTTCCAGTATTGCAGAATCACCATTGGATGAAAATATTTTGTACGCGGGTACAGGTGATGGTGTCATTCAATGTACAAAAGATGGTGGTAAAACCTGGACAAAAGCAGCGGTGCTTCCCGGGGTAACTGAATTTACAAGAATACATCATCTTATAGCTTCTGCAAAAAATAAGCAGGTAGCTTATGCAGCCTGCCAGGCATTAAATTACGGAGATTATAAACCTTATCTTTTAAAAACTATTGATGGTGGTATATCATGGTTTTCTATTAATGCAAACCTGCCTGAAAAGGGAAGTACTTATTCTGTTGCCGAGGATCATGTAAATCCAGATCTGTTATTTGTGGGAACACAGTTCGGATTATTTTTTACGGTTGATGCCGGAAAGGAATGGATAAAGTTCACCAATGGGTTACCTACTGCAACTTTTATGGATATTGAAATTCAACAAAGAGAAAATGACCTGGTGGTTTCCACATTTGGAAGAGGCGTGTATATACTGGATGATTATTCTCCACTGAGAAACATGACCAAAGAAATGATGCAAAAGCCAGTGGTTGTTTTTCCGGTAAAAGATGCCTTAATGTATATAGAAGCAAACCCATTTGGGTTTAAGGGAAAGGGTTTTATGGGAGCGGGTTTTTATACAGCTCCCAATCCGGAATTGGGTGCAACATTTACCTATTTTATAAAAGATGAATTAAAAACCCTGAAGCAAAAAAGAAGGGAGGTAGAAAAGGAAAAGCAAAAGAAAGGAGAAGACATTGATTATCCGGCTTATGATGTTTTGAAGAAAGAAGCAGAACAGGAAGAACCCTATTTACTTTTTATTATAACAGATGAACAGGGTAATATGATCCGTAAAATAAAATCAGCTGCAACTAAAGGAATTAACAGGTTAACCTGGGATATGCGGTATATGCCTTTTAAGCCGATATCCTTTACACCTTTTGATGACAGTTTTGCATGGGATGAACCTGATAAAGGATATATGGTTGCCCCGGGTGTTTATAAAGTTTCTTTACAAAAATTTGAAGATGGCAAATTTACAGAACTGTCTGCTCCACTGTCTTTCAATTGTGTTTCATTAAATAACAGTTCATTACCTGCATTGGATAAAGCTGCATTAAACGATTTTAATAAAAAAGTTGCAGAGCTAACCAGGACAATGAGCGGGGCAGATGAATATAGAAATGAACTGGCTAAAAAACTGCCTTTCCTTAAAAAGGCTGTACTGGATGCTTCCGGAGTACTGGTTGGAACTTATGATCAGGTGCTGGCAATTCAGAAAAAACTTGAATTAATTAATAAAAAATTAAATGGGGATGGATTAAGGGCGAGATATGAAGTAACTGTTCCGGTTTCATTAAAGGAAAGGGTTGATCAGATTGTGTATGCTTTATGGAGTACAACTGCTGCACCTACCGAAACATTTAAATCATCTTACAATTTTGTAGCTGATGAATTTGAAGCCATATTGAATTCTTTACGCTCCGTTACTGAAGATATAAAGCAGGCAGAAGCAGTTTTGGAAAAATATAAAGCACCTTATACGCCGGGTCGCTTACCCGATTGGAAGAAGAACTAGGATGCTTTTTGTCATTTCGAATAAAGGGAAAAATCTAAACCTACGCCTTAAATCAGATTTCTCACTTTGTTTGGAATGGCCATTTCCAAAAATATATTTGTTTAAACTAAATTAATTAGTATATTTGTGCTAATCAAATTAGTTGTACTATGTCAATAGCAGGTCAAAATCTCAAATACTTGCGCAAACTCCGTGGTTGGACACAGGAGGAATTTGCGGGCAAACTGGGTATCAAACGATCTTTAATTGGTGCTTATGAAGAAGAACGGGCCGATCCCCGGCTGGATGTATTGGAAATACTCGCCGATATCTTTAAACTTTCTTTAGATGAGTTGTTGCTTAAAGATCTGAGCAATAATGCAGATAATTATCTTGCCAAGAGGCGCCAGCAAAAAATGATGACTGCCGACAGGAATGTTATTCATTTTGTACCTGTAAAAGCTGCTGCCGGTTACCTGGCAAGTTATGCTGATACAGAATTTATAGATGAGTTAAACACTTTTACCTTACCCATGTTATCGGGTGGCAATTACCGTGCCTTTGAAATTATTGGAGATAGTATGTTGCCTACACCAAGCGGCAGTATAATTGTTGGAGAAAAAATTGAAAATGCAACCGATATAAAAAACAGCCAGGCATATATAGTTGTCAGTCGCAATGAGGGTATTGTTTATAAAAGAATTGAAAAAAACGGGCGCAGCAAAAATAAGTTAACCCTGGTTAGTGATAACCCGCAATACCAGCCATACCAGGTAAATGCCGAGGATGTGGTGGAATTGTGGCAGGCACAAATGGTGATCAGTAAAATCAGCCAGCAACAGCGTTGGGATGTAAATTCACTGGCCAGCATGGTGAATAACCTGCAATCGCAGGTGAGTACTTTAAAGAAAAAAATGAACTGAAATGCAATGGTTTTTATAATATGAAAGCCTTTTTAAAAAAATACGGCTGTTTAATATTTTACATCAACTGTATTTTATAAATTTTCTAAAATAATTAAAATGACAACACAGGAAGTAGCCAACCGGTTTCATGAATTAGCTCAACAGGGGGCATACAATACAATTCAAACTGAATTGTACAGTAACGACGCTAAAAGTATTGAGCCTGCAGGCGGCCCTTTTGTAAATGTCAGGGTCTTGATGCCATAATAGAAAAAGGGAAACAATTTAATGAAATGGTGGAAGAAATGCATAGTGGTTACTCAACTCCCCCGATTGTAGCAGGCAACTTTTTTACCTGCACCATGGGCATGGATATTACATTAAAAGGCCAGCCAAGAATGAAGATGGATGAAGTAGCAGTTTATGAAGTTAAAGAGGGTAAAATAGTTTTAGAACAGTTCTTTTTTTAAAAAAAATGGCATCTACGGTTTAGAATTTTGGCATAAGTGATTTAATGAATTTCCTATTACTAAAGGTTGGCACGTGTTTGCTGCCGCCACTGTTGTGTAACTAAAAATAATTGTTCAGTACATTATAAATATCAGGCAGGCAATGAACGCAAAGGAATTATTGATATTAAATTTTGAGGAAGTACGCCGCAGAAGTATTAAAGTGTGGAAAAATATTTCGGAAGAAAATTTATTCTGGAAGCCGGATCCTGAAGCGATGAGCGGTTTTGAAATGATAAGGCATGTACTGGAATCAGAAAATATTTATCACCAGATCATATTACACAGGGGTGTGTTGGGCAATTATGAAAGCCCTCTAACCGGAAATCCATTTACCGGCATTGATGATGAATTAAAAAATGCACAGCCTTACCGGGAGAAATTTTTACAAATGGTGCATTCATTTTCAGTAAAGGAACTGGACGAAGTGTATATCACCCGAAAAGATAAAGATCAACATCGTAAACTGGGTGATTATTTATTGAGGATGGCATATCACGAGAGTGTACATACAGGGCAATTACTCGATTATTTACGCACATTGAATGCACCCAGGGCTGCCATATGGGATTAGCTTTTTAACTTTACCACAT
>JAYTOF010000291.1:0-3224 GCA_043747955.1 Chitinophagaceae bacterium | reverse complement strand
GGAAAAATTAAAGCTGATTTTACTGAGTATGATTTTGATGCTAACAGCCTGTTAGCCTTTTCTCCTTATCAGCCTTATATGATTGCGTCCGAAAACCCTGTAAAAGGAATTGCCATTTATTTTCATCCGGAGTTTTTCTGTATTTACAAACACCACAAAGAGGTTTCCTGTAATGGGGTATTGTACAACAATGTGTACCAGCCACCTTTTGTTACCGTTGATGAAGCAACTGCAGCCACTTTCCAGATGTTATGCGACCAGATAAAAACGGAAATGCAAAACCCGGCACTGGCCCAATACGAATTGCTGGTTTCGTATTTGAAAATATTTTTAATAACCGCATCCCGGTTAAAAACCCAACAACATCCAAAAGCGGCCGAAGAAGTGAAAGACAATAAAGAACCTTTTATTCTTCAAAAATTAAAAGATGCGATAGAGGAAAATTTTAAGACCAAACATTCGCCGGCTGAATATGCAGAAATGCTGTACATTTCGCCAAAGACATTGGCGAAGATCACCAAAATGCATTTCAATAAAACGCTCAGCAGCCTGATCAATGAACGCATCATCATTGAGGCCAAACGGGAACTGTACCTGACCGATAAAACTGTAAAGGAAATTGCCTATGAACTGGGTTATGAAGATGAATACTATTTCAGCCGGTTCTTTAAAGTAAATGCAGATGTTTCGCCGCAGTTATACCGGGAAACGGTTGGCTATGCCAAAGCATTGGCTTAATCAGTTAAAAGACTCCAATTTTACTGGTACATACGCTGGATTGAATTATTTTTATATTATGAAATCCCTCCACATTGCTGTTATACAACACAAACCTGTTCATTTAAACCTGGAAGCAAGTATCCAAAAGGCTATAATGCTTATTGCCGAAGCTGCCCGGCATGGTGCACAGTTAATTGTTTTTGGTGAAACCTGGCTCAGTGGCTACCCGGCCTGGCTTGATCATTGCCCCGAAATAGCACAATGGAATAATGATGCCACCAAGGAAGTGTTTGCATTGATGCATACCAACAGTGTTGATGTACATGGAGCAGAGATGAAACGGCTTTGTGATGCTGCAAAAGAAGGGAGCGTAATGATCTGCATGGGCATCAATGAAAAAATTGTTGAAGGAATTGGTAACGGCACCATCTATAATGCTTTTCTAATTATTGATGAAAAGGGGCAAATTGTAAATCATCATCGCAAACTGGTACCTACTTTTTCTGAAAAACTGGTTTATGGAAATGGTGATGCTGCAGGATTAAAAACAATTAACACCCAATGGGGAAAATTGGGAGGATTGATTTGCTGGGAACACTGGATGCCTTTAAGCCGCCAGGTTTTACACAACGAAAATGAGATAATACATATAGCCCTTTGGCCCACCGTACATGAGATGCACCAGGTAGCCAGCCGGCATTATGCATTTGAAGGCCGTAGTTTTGTAATTGCTGCAGGGCAGATAATGCAGGTAAAGGATATTCCTGTAGCACTAAGCTTGCCGGAACATTTTAAAAATGATCCTGAAAAATATATCCTCAATGGCGGCAGTTGTGTTGTTGATCCATCGGGAAAATATTTATTGGAGCCACAATTTGACAAAGAAGATATCCTGTATTGTACCATTGAAAATTTTGATACTGCCATTAAAGAAAAACTTACACTTGATACAACGGGCCATTACAGCCGTTGGGATATTTTTGATTTTAAGGTAAATAAAATCAGGAAAGATTAAACAACAACCTGTTTCTTAAACTTTGCTTTTTAAAAATTTACTTTAAAACAATCCATACTCCATGCCTGCACAATGCAACCAAGTGGATGGAACGGTACTTTTTCTTCAGATTTCACAGATGCCGAAACGGAAGTATCAATTTGGATTCTCATTATCTGTAGGGTTTGTAATATTCATTAACTTATTTTTTATTTCAGCAAATTTTGTCCACACCATAAAATGTTTCTCGCCATTAAAAACAGTTAACTCCACTTTTTTGGCATTCACCAGCATTTTCTGTGCATACACTGCATTTGCAACAGGCACATGCTCATCTGCATCGCCGTGAAAAATATAAACCGGGCATTTAACTTTTTGAAAATCGTCTTTCAGTTTTATCAGATCGTCTTTCAGCCACCATTGCTCTTCATTGGAATAACGGAATGCAGTCGGTACCAGCCATCGGGCAGGTGAATAAGTTACCAATGGTCTCCAGAAACCCCAGCCTTCCTGTAAAGGATCCACCGAACCTGCAAGTATTACCAAACCGCTTATCTTACCAGGTTTCGATGCTGCCAGTTTTATTATTAATGCACCAGCCAGGGAATGCCCGATGAGGTAAGTGGGTTTTTTGTTATCTATTGAGTCAATCATTGCAGAAATATATACTGCCTGGTCTTCGAGGTTGGCAGTATTACCGAAATCACTGTACCCAAACCCAGGCCGGTCAATGGCAACCATCCTGTATTTTCCTATGAGCTGCGTATCCTGTAGATAATTCCGAAAATTACTCAGGCTTCCCGGCGAACCATGCATAAATATTAATGTGGGTAAACTGTCATAACCTGTTTTGGCATAATGTAAATGACGGTTATTGATTGTAAAGGTTGACGTAAACAATATGACACCCTTCTTTGCAAAATAATTTTTATTGAACTCATCGCCCTGCCTGTCCTGCATCATAAACTGGCACATAAATATCCAGGCACCAAGCAATACTGCAGCTGCAATCTTTACAGTTCTTTTACTCTTTATACACATTGATATGATAGCCTTTTATAAAAAAATAAATCTACAAAGCATACTACCTGTATTTTGTAAACTGCCTTGCATGAAGCTGAAAACTATTATTTAATCATTTGCGGGCAGATATTTCCGGATGTCTTCTTTTATAAAAAGCGTGGAATATTGCAGGAACTGATTAAGCATGGCTGTATGTCCCTGCCCGAAGATCACCAGTACCCTGTTTTCCTTTTCCTTATTCAATATCCGCATAATATTATGAAAGATGAGGAGGTTTCTCTTATACCATCTTGTTACCGCTTCAGGCCCGGGGTATCTATCTCCTTTTCCAACCGGCAAAAGATATCTATAATACAGGTCGATATTCAACAGGTCTATCTCGGGTGCATTCAATTTTGCCAGCGCCACTCCAATTGAATTATGCTTCACCCATTCATTTATCTGTGTAATGACTCTGTTACCTTCTTTTCCGAGTTGCTGCAACAGG
>JAYTOF010000290.1:0-1866 GCA_043747955.1 Chitinophagaceae bacterium | reverse complement strand
ACCTGCTCGGTATACATGAAGTGGAACCGGATGAATTTTTGGAAAAGGAATTTGCATACCCAGTTTATGTTCATTTAAAAGGTGCCGACCTGTATGTACACAAAAAAACGGGTAAATATGTAAGGAATGATTTTCATGCCCATCCCCAAAACTATAATTGCAGGTTTACCGATTACGTTTCGCAAACCGATATTTTGATGAATGGTATTTACTGGGAAAAAAATATTCCCCGTTTGTTTGAGAAAGAAGATTTACAAAAGGAAAATTTCAGAATACAAACCATTGCCGATATCACCGATGACAGGAATGGCTCGGTACCCTGTAACCTGGGCGATTCAACCATTGATAACCCCGTGTATGGTGTGGACAGGAATAGTTTTGAAATAAAAGCTCCATATTTACCCCGTTCTGTTGATGTAATGGCTATAGGCAACCTGCCCAATGAATTACCCAGGGATGCCAGCCGCTATTTTGGTGAGCAGATGATAAAATTTGTACTGGAAGATATCCGGCTTGGCGGAAGCAGGGTCATCAATAAAGCAACGATGGTTAAAGCAGGCGGGTTGAATGAACCCTTTTTGTACATGAAAGAATATGCCGGTTTGTGATTTTTAACAATGAGACACGAAGGCCATTACCTGACACAAATGTTGCCTTACTGTGCTTTTTATTTAAATTTTATCTGCCCAAAATTCCAAAACTCAGAGGTAGAGGTAATAATCTTTTAAAGCTGTTATAAACCCGGTTGTATAATTTCCTTCATCATTTTTAATAATGATTTCTGAAAATACGGGTTGGTTTTTTTCCCTTTTTAAAAATAATATTCCACGGAAATGTTCATGACCCGGTGTTTGCTTTACCAAGATTTGACGATGGACGTGCAAACCAAATTTTACGGCTTCATCTATAAAATAATTTATCCTGTGAAAGGGTAATAAAACAGTAAACAGGCCACCCTTTTCAAGATGAGTATCTGTTGCCCTGAGCAGCTCTTTAAAACTTAATGACGTATCATGTTTTGCATTGTTCTTTGTATCTTCCGGTGACCTGAGGTCATCTTCAAAAAAGGGAGGATTAGAAAAAACGCAGGTATATTTTTTTTCAGACCAGAAAGAGCGGATATCTGAATTGAAAATATTCAGCTTCTCAGCCCAGGGAGACGCAGCAAAATTTTCTTTCGCCTGTTCTGAAGCGGCTTTGTCAATTTCTATTGCATCAATGAATACACCGGTATTTTTTTGTGCAAACATCAGCGATAATAATCCTGTTCCCGTTCCAATATCAAGGCAGTGTACAACATCCTGCTGATAGCCAACAGGCAGGCTGACGGCTACCAGGGCCCCAAACAAACAGGCATCTGTGCAAACCTTCATGGCACATTTATGCTGGATGATGGTGAATTGTTTAAATTGAAAATGGTTATTAGGCACTTTATAACACGAATTAATACTAAGTACACGAATTATTTACATTATGAATTACATTCGACGAACGATTTACATTCGTGTAATTAGTGTAATTCATTTAATCAGTGGTTTACCACTCAGCCCTTGCCGATGGACTTATACTCAGATCTGTAAAATCCTTCTCTAAAAATTTATAATAACCGGTGATCGCGATCATTGCCGCATTATCAGTACAATATTCAAATGCAGGGATAAATATTTTCCAGTTTTCTTTTTCTCCCAGGCTGGTGAAAGCTTTACGTAAACCACTGTTTGCACTAACTCCACCTGCCAAACAAATATCTTTTATGCCCGTTTCTGTTGAAGCTTTTTTTAATTTATTGAGTAAAATGCTTATGATCCTGTCCTGTACCGATGCACATATATCATTAAGGTTTTCCTTTATAAATTTTTGACGGGT
>JAYTOF010000289.1:0-10476 GCA_043747955.1 Chitinophagaceae bacterium | reverse complement strand
AAATAATAGAAGATTTAAAAGACGAGAGATTCTTTTTACCGGTCTTGTACTCCTGCAATAAACCATCCATGATAAAGAGACTGTAATCATCGCCCAAACCAAAAATAAGTGCCGATATAATGATGTTGATGATATTGAATTGGATGCCCGCCATGCCCATGATGCCCAATATCCACACCCAGCTTATAAACATGGGGATGAAGGAAACCAGCGTCAGCTCTATTCTTCCGTACATCAGCAAAAGCACAAAAAACACCAGCAAAGAGGTCATTAATGCAATCTTCGAAAAATCGGAATTGATGATTTCTACAAAACGCCGGGTAAGGTATTGCTTATCAAGTACGGTAACATGTGCTGAGTTTTCAAAAGCATCGTACACCTGTTTCTTTTTATCGGGGAAAGCTTTAACCAGTGTTACCACGGTTGTTTTTCCAGGTTTCTCTGTTATATAATCATCCAGAAAGTTTTTACGAACATCGGCCATGGCATCTTTACCAACAGATGCATATTCATTATTAAGGAGGGCTTTAAAATTATCAAAAGCGGCTGCATTAAATTTTAATGCGGCTCCTTCGGTAATTAATGTTGCCATCAGGGCGTTTTTCTTTTCAGCGGTCCAGTAGCGGTTCCATCTTTCAATTTTTATTTTTTGTAAAGAGTCTGAAATGATGAGAGATGAAACACCTGAATATTTTTTTACAATATTTTTATCCTGCAGTTTTTCAATTTCTGTAGCCAGCTTTTCATTGTTTACCAATGCATCATTCAGAGTTTTTCCTTCGGTAACCAGGTAAACGGATTGTAAGGCGTATTGATTGATCTGGTTAAGTTTTTTCTCCGATGCTTTTAGTTTGCTGCTCATGTAATTCATGTTCTGCAGGTCAGATTCAAAACCAACCTTACCGGCCCAAAAGGCAAAGAGTACTGTCAATGCCAGGATGATCATCACCAGGTATTTATTATACTCCGGATTTAATGATGCAATTTTATCTATCCAGGAAAACTCATGAACAACCTCACCCCGTCCCTCTCCAAAAGGAGAGAGTGTTGCGGAGATATCAGCGGAGTTGATGGTTTTGATTTGCTGTTCTTTTTTACCTGCAATAAAATGCGGCAAAAATATGAGTGAGCAAAGCGAAGCGCCAATTAAACTGAAGGCAGCAAAGAGTCCCAGGTCTTTCAGCATTTCAGATTCAACAAACTGCAGACAGAAAAAACCGCCAATGGTTGTAAAGCTCCCCACCGTCATTGGTATTGCCAGGTCCTTAATAACTTCCCTTATGTTACGGGTGTGGCGGTAATGATTAAAAACATGCAGCGAATAATTTACAGCAATACCCAATACCACCGAACCGGTGCCCAACGCAATCACCGATATGCTGCCCTTAATAAAATATATACAGGCAAGCGAAAACAATGCGCCAAATATTACCGGAATTAAAATAATAAAAGGCGCTCTTTTTTTACGGAAATAAAGCCCCAGGAAAACAACAATAAAAAGTATGGTAACACCCTGTGTAAGCAAAGAATCTTTGCGAAGCTGCAATGCATTGCCAACAGAAACTGCCGTTGCACCAAAATAAGTGGCGGTTACATTGCTATTGTTATTATCAATCAAACTATCAAGCCCTTTCAGCAGTAAAGCATTTTTGCCAGTATTGTTTGGAGGAAATTTTGGGGTGATAAAAAGCATGAGGTGCTTTCTGTCTTTGGTAACAATGTAATTATCGTAGAGTTCAAAATTTTCGTCGTATTGTAATTGTTGTAGTTTTTTTAATCCCAGGAAAGATATACCCACCGGATCTTTGCTGATCATACTCTTTAATGCGAATCCTGCAGGTGATGTAAGGGTACGGAAATTCTGCTCTAGTGTTTCTTTAACTTTTGCAGGCGATATCAGCGAATCAATCTGGGTATAATCTTTTTCGTTCAGGTAAACGGGCAGGTGATCTCTAACAGTACCATATAATTCCAAAGCCAATCCATCATCAACCTTATAATTTATTTTTGTGATGAAGGGTGCGAGGTTCCTCTGTATGTTATATACAAACTCCTCTGTATAAGCAACAAGACTGTCAGGTTGCGCAGCTGCAGCAGTATCTTTTAATGATACGGTTACTGCCAGTTTATCCATGAACTTTGAAATTTGAAAAACGGCATTCAGTTTTTCAATCTTTTTATCCTTGGGTAATATTTTAGAAATGTCTTCCTCAAATTTTACCTGCAGGGCAAACCAGCCCGCCAGTAAAAAAATTGCAAAAAAAGTAATGTATAAAGCTGGCTGGCGCTTTTCAAAAAAACTGTATATACCAAGTAATATCTTTTCCATGTACTAATCAGCCTTTGAAATAACCGCCTGCTTTTTACCGATCAATTTTAAAAAAATAAAAGTGAGCAGGCCAAATATAATTGCCCCAACAATGGCCAGTGTTATACTTCCATAAATATATTGTAAAAGATTAGTTTTTATTGAATCCAGTGTTATAGACCTGCTGAAATCAATTTGCAGGGCACTGGCTCCCATCCATAACGCACCCATTTTGTAACTTAAAAAAATGATCAGCGGAATCATGGGTGGAATACTGATGTTAGCTGCAACAATCACCAGGGGTTTATTCAGTTTTAATAATATAGCCATAAATATTGCCGTAGCCAGTTGAAATCCCCAGATAGGAATAATACCCATAAAAATACCAAAGGCAACAGAAGCCGCTTTCAGCCGGGCAGAGTGATGGGGATGATACAGGTGATCATTGAATAGTTTCCTGAGTTTTTGTTTATCAAAAAGTATTCTTATAAAATCACGTGGTTTAATATAGAGAAAACTGATCAGTACAAGTATTGTATTTAATATACTGATGCGGAAAAAATCTTTATATGGCCTGAAATGCGAAATCCTTTCCGTTGCAGGGGCATAATAAACGGTAACGGGAACAGAAACCACATTAACGTTTTTCCATGCAGCCCTTACCAGCACTTCAATTTCAAACTCATATTTACGGGTGAAGAAGCGTATGTTTTTTAATGCTTGTAAAGGGTAAAGCCGAAAACCGGATTGGGTATCGGGGCAGCTGATACCCGTTTCCACCTTAAACCAGAAGTTGGAAAATTTATTACCAAAACTGCTGCCGCCCGGAACAGAAACCTGCCCCATATTCCTAGCTCCGATAATAATAGCATTGGGTTCTTCTTTTATCTTATTGATAAAAGAAGGAAGGTCTTTAGCAAAATGCTGGCCATCAGAATCAATGGTTATTGCATATTCATATCCTTTTTCAATGCTGTACGCAAAAGCATTTCGAAGCGCCCAGCCTTTGCCCACGTTTTTATTGTAGCTGATAAACTGTACTGCAGGGTAGTTATGTACAATATCAATAGTGCTGTCGGTTGACCCGTCGTTTACCACTACTATATGGTCACTGTATTGGGCTACATCTTCAATTATTCCCGCAAGTGTAGCTGCGTTGTTATAAGTTGGAATAATAACACAGGCTTTCAAAGCATCAACTTTCTCCCTCAGGGAAACAAAACCGGTCATTATTATCAATTAGCATTTGATGAAAAATTTATCCTGATCCGGATAAAATTAAAACATTAAAAGGAAATACTTTGGCAGTGTTTAAACTACGGGGGTCATCCGGTAGGTATCGGATTTATTTTCGAAGCGCTTTTTTTTATCAGCCATTCGCTGATGGATCCATTCGGGCCATTGGCTGCTGTCTTCGGCATCATAAATACGCAGTTCCTGTGATTCGTCTTTTTTTACCAGTTCATCTTCGGTACATCCCAATATTTCTGCTGCTGTTTTTACTCCTGAATAGCTGGCGCCGGCAACACCATGACTCATAATACTGGCACCACACATATACAGGTTTTCAATTTCTGTTTTGGCTTTATAGGAGAAAGGGCCGGTTTGCATAAAACCTTTTTCAGTACCATATACATTACCCCTGGTTGAGTTGATATAATATTCATTGGTAATGGGCGTACCCAATTCGAGGTGAACAATATTCTTATGAACTGCCGGTAAAATTCTTTTGAAAGTATTCATCAGTTTTTCACTAAGCCTTTCCTTTATTTTCAGGTATTTTTCATCTGCCTCATCCTGGTCAGCAAAAATGTTTTTAAAAGAATCATAGTCTATAAAAGTAACCACTTCAATAGTATGATGCCTGCCGTTAAAACTTAATGGGTCTTTTAAAGAGGAACAACTGATAAAAAGAGAATTAAATTCATCTGTTTCCAAAATGGATACTTTGGTTAAATCTTCATAAATTTCATCCATGTCTTTGTTGGGCATAAACCAAATGTTACCGGAATCAAGCCCTGCTTCCCTTATATCCATATCAACCGAAATAAAAAACATAAGTGAAGTAACCGAATAACGGGTAGCCTCCAGTTTTTTAAGCAGTTTAGCGCTCAGGTTTTCATGGCCCACCATTTTATAGGTTGCAGCAGGGTCAGCATTGGATATTACTCTTTTTGCCCGGAGGATATCTCCGTTTTTCAATACAACGCCAACGGCTTTTCCATGGGATCCTGCAGTTAATTTTTTTCCTCTTTCCACTAAGATCTTTTCTACCGCCTGGCCGGTTTTAATTTCGCCGCCCTGTTTTTTAATAGCATTGGTCATGGCTTTTACAATAGCAGCGCCGCCACCCATTGGATAAAATCCACCATTAAAATAATGGTCCATCAGTGCACAGTGAAAGGGAAAACTTGCTTTGGAAGGCGGCAGGCCATGATCGCCGCATTGAATATTGAGTACTTTTTTCAACAATGGATCTTTAATATGCCAGCCTATCACCCGTTTTAATCTGAATAAACTGTATTTGCCCAAATGCCTGGTTCTGTATGCAATAGTAACATTATCCCAAAAACCATTCATTTTGGGGATGAGGAATATTTCTTTACTTACTGTTTTAACCAGTTTAAGGTATTTTTTTATTCCCTTTTTTTCATTGGGAAAAATTTTGGTTAAAGAATCAGACAGCCGGTCAATGCCGGCCGGCATATCAATACGCTCATCGCCAATCCAGCAATGTTCATAAGCGTCTTTATTCATCCTGAAAAAAACCAGTTCATTGGCAATACCCAGGCCTTCATATAAATTACAGGTTGATTCGCCTTTATCCATGCCTCCTATATAATGTACTCCCGGACTAAAGCGATGACCGTCTAAATAAAAGCTATGACACCAGCCACCAGGCACATAATGCTGCTCTATAACAGCAACTTTTTGACCCGCACGGGAAAGACAAAGAGCAGCTGATAAACCCCCTGCTCCTGATCCTATAATTATAGTATCAAATTCACTCATACGATTTTTTGTTTCCCCAAGATAATTCATTTAATCAGGGAAGCAGTAGAATCGGAGGATAATAAATTCTGAAGTATGTAAGTATTTAGAATATAACCCGCTACTTTATATTTTTATACAAATTACCGGAAACCATACTATTATCTATATTAATACAATATAAATTTATTTAAAACCGTTAAATAAATTAAGTATGGCACGATTTTGGGTTTGTGGTTGAAGAGCTCATTTCAAGCACTTATTCAAAAAATAATTTAAAACTTAAAAATCTCAATATTATGTCTGAAACAAATTTCCCAAACCCATCTGCACAGGCTGCGAAGGTTAAAAATTACAAAAATGCCATTATAGGTGTTTTGGCAGCTGGTCTTTTGGCTGTTTCCGGTTATTTAGTATATGCTAAAAATCAAACAACACAAGTGATCAAGCAGCAGGAAACACAAATTGCTACTGTAAGCGCTGAAAAAAGCGATGTACAAAACAGTTTTGATGCTTCACTGGCACGTCTTGATTCTATGTCTACCGTAAATACAGGGTTACAAACCGAATTAGCGGAAAAGAACAGTGAAATTGCCAAAGTAAAAACAGAGATACGCAGTATTTTAAATAAGAAAAATGCTACTGCATCTGAATTATCAAGGGCAAAAACTCTTATTGCATCCTTAAATGAAAAGATAGCCGGAATGGAAATGGAAGTTGCACGTTTAACCGAAGTGAACCAACTGTTAAACAATGATAAGGTTGTGCTTACACAGGAAAAGGAAAAATTAATTCAGGATCTGACAGCAACAACAGTAGTTAAGCAGGAGTTGGAAAAGAAAGTGGATGTTGCTTCAACGCTAAATGCCAGCAATATTGTAATAACACCCATTAATGTTAAAAAATCAGGGAAAGAAAAAGTTTCAACAAGTGCAAAACGTGTTGATAAATTCGTGGTTAGTTTTGATGTGAGCAATCGCATTGTACAACCGGGTATGACCGATGTGTATGTATTAGTAATAGGCCCGGATGGCAAAGCAATCAATACAGGATCTGAAACTTTCACTACACGTGAAACCGGCGATATGGCTTTTACAGCTAAGTTACCTGTTGACCTGGAGACATCAAAAAAGAAGAATGTTGAATTTGCTTTTATACCCGGAACCGATTTTAAACAGGGTAGTTATAAAGTTCAGATCTATCAAAATGGATTTTTAATTGGCGAAGGCACACGTGAATTAAAGAAAGGTGGCTTATTCAGTTAATTAATAAAGACTTAAAAATACTTAACTCAGTTACAGTACCCCTGTAAAGCAAAAGGAAGCTATTTGAATGTAAAAATTCAAATAGCTTTTTTAGTTTCTCCTTTATTTACAGCCAGAATTTCATTATCAAATTTTTTATACTTTGATTCTGTTGCATACATTTGTATTCTTATAATCTTACCCGGGACTATCCCGGTACTTTATTTAAACTAAAATTTATTTATGAAAAAGGTCATTTTATCGGGTGCTTTTATGTTGTTCATCAGCACTTCTTTTTGTCAAACATTTATGCATGGTGTAGGAATAACTGTTATGGGCAGCACTACGGCCAGGGGCAACAACAGCGATATAGGTTTTGGAGAAGGCTTTACTTATTTTCCACGGGTTAATTTTATAGAAACAGAAAGCCTTTCTGTTTCTGCCGGTATCCCATTATCAGTTGGTATATCTGCAACTACTTCCAGTTCGTACGATTATTATGGAAATTATTATAGTGACGGTACCAGTTCAATTGGATTTATTTTAAATGCTCCGCTTATTGTAAACTTAAATATGGGAAGGGGGTCTACAAAAGAGAACAGGCAAAAATTCGGATATTTTGTTGGTGCCGGATTTGGTTATAATCATGGTGATTTTTTAACTGATGGTATTTATGATCCCGTTACAGATACTTATACAGATACCTATTCATCCAATACTTATGGACCGGCTGCAAATGCAGGTGTAAGGCTTGGAGTTGGAAGAAAACATAAGAATATTGAAATAAGACTTTCTTATATGAAAGGCATAAATGAAAACAAGCCTAATATTTTTGGTTTGGCCGGTGCTTTTAATTTTTAATAAAACCGGGGTTTACATATTTTAATGTAAAAAACGGGCCTGTTTAATAAACGTTTCATGGTTTATTAAACAGGCACGTTAAAATTTTCAGCTTATTTCTTTCTTTTAAATGTTCCTTCCATAAATTTCATTTCTTTCCCATCCATCCCGGCACCATACATGATCATCGTGTAGGAGTCATTATCAATCATGGTCATTTCTTCCCTTATATCCATGTCTTTACCAGACATGGGATCTGTTTGCTGACCTTTCAAATTCAATGTTTTGGTGGTTTCATCATAAGTGCCGGTCATGTAAATAATACCGCTCCCCAGGTTATCGATCCAGGTGTTTACAAACATTTTTTTGGCATTATCATAACCCATGGTACTGTGCCCTTCAAACGGCATGCCCATCATATTACCGGTAAACTTACCCATCTGGTAAAGGCCATTTAAAGCCATGCTCACCGTATTGGTTGCTTTGGAGGTATCTGGTTTTGTTGGGTCCATAAATCCAATTACGCTGGCTTCCCAGGTACCATTAAACTTCGCCATCCATTTGTGCTTATCACCAGGTTTAGAAAAGTCAGCCATCGCTTTTTGCATAGCAGCAGGGTCCATTGGTGGCGGTGTTTCCGTTTTTACTTCAGGCTGTGATATAGCTGTAGAATCATTTTTTGGTTTATCATCAGTGCCTCCGTTATTACAGGCAAAAAGCAGCATAGCTGCCGAACATAGTGTTAAGGTAAATTTTTTCATAAATAATTTTTTTACAAAATACAAATTGAAATTAATTTATACAAGTGAAATTGATGAGTGGTTACATGCTCAGGTGACCATTTCTTTAAGCACATTTTCAATACGTTCTTCCAGTACCTCATAACCTGTATATCCCCTGGCAACCATAACAAATTTTGCCCGGTTGCTATCAGGTTTACCCGTTTGAATAAAAACAGTGGGGTAACCATTAACCTGTAATTGTTTCATTAAAGCAAATTCGTAATAAGCCATTTCTTTATATTCCACAGCATGTAGTTTGCTGTAAAACGCTTCGGGTTGTATATTGTAGGTATCCAGCAGGTGGCGATAGGCTTCATCATCATCCAGGTCACGGCCTTCGTAATTTAATGCATACTGCAGATCGGTGGCAAACTCCAGTTGGCGCTGGGGGTAATATTCTTTTAAGATACACAAGGCAATGGCTGGTTTTTCCGAGTTCATTATCCAATCGCTTTTATCGGGGTTGTTGATATGCCATAAAAAATCTTCGCCATATTTTACGCCGGCATAATCTTCCACTGTTTTATATTCTGTTTGTATAAAACGGGCAATCTTTTCAATGGGCATTACCTGTTCGCCGGTCATCATGCCGCCGCTAAGTACTTCAACGTCCAGTTTATCTTTATATTTGGCTGCAATTTTTTTAACCACTGGGCTAAAGCCATAGCACCATCCACAGTAGGCATCGTAACAGTAAATGAGGGTTGGTTTCATAAAGTAAAGATAACGATCGTTGTTTTGACAGGGCATAGGGTGAGCCACCCGTCAGGGGTGACTCACCCGGATAATTTATTTCTTTGATCATTTTTTTAAGCGGTTAGCCACCCATAAGGGGTGACTCACCGGAAAAAACTCATTCCAGTTTTGAAGAAGGCCAGCCATTTCTGTAATAATAATCTACCTGGTCTTTATGTATACTTACAAACTTTTCTGCTCCGTCAAAAAAATCAAGCACATTTTTAGTATCTATAAAAGCAGCATTATTGTTAATTATTGCTGAATATGACGAATAAGGATGACTCTTAAAATCCTTACCAATTTTATGCTTTTGTGCATTTGCATGTACATAAATAATTGCCTGTTGTAAATGAATATCATCAGCTACCTTAATTCTCCGGAATGGTTTTTGAAAAAGCCCTCCTTTGCGTTTGTATTTGTTATTGGTATAGTTGGCAAAAGAAACCAGAAAACTGTTCATTTGCCTCTCAATCATGGTATCAAAAAAACACTCATTGTTTTGGTCTGATAAAAAAGATTTCATGGCCACCGTATGTTCAGTCATAATTTTGATTTTTTCTAAAACAATAGCCAAAGGGATTATTCTGATAATATGATGCGTGTGATTGTTAAGTAAACAATAACTCCACACATCCAATACCTGATTTGTAAATTGTTGAAACCTTTGAAGAAACACTATGTAATCAGTATGTTCTTGAAAAAGAAGTATACTATCAATGCTTTTACAAACAATATGATAAAAGCATTCTGGTTGAAAAGGGGCTTTAAATTCCAGAGGGGTAGGCATGAATTTATATTAAAAATTGTTTAGATGATAGGGTGAGTCACCCCTTAAAGGGTGGCTCACCCGGTTAATTTTAACAGCCAGATTTCGAAGCAGTGAGCCACCCTTGAGGGGTGACCCACCGTAAAAACTTTAATGTGCTTCCAGCCAATTCTCCCCCATACCCATTTCAGCAACTGTTGGTACATCATTGGGTAATGCCAAAGCCGTTTGCATACAATCTAAAATGATGGGTTTTATTTTTTGAATTTCAGATTTATGTGCATCAAAAACCAATTCATCATGTACCTGCAACAGCATTTTCGATTTGAAATTATGTTTGCTGAATTCTGCATGAATTTTTATCATCGCCAGTTTTATCATATCAGCAGCAGAGCCTTGAATGGGTGAGTTGATGGCATTACGTTCGGCAAAAGCGCGAACGGTAAAGTTGGCACTGTTAATATCTTTAAGCCAGCGTTTGCGGCCCATCAGTGTTTGTACATAGCCATGCTCCTGTGCAAAATGAATGGTATCATCCATATACTTTTGAATATTGGGAAACTGCTTTTTATAATTATCAATGATCTCTTTTGCTTCGGTACGGCTGATGCCCAGGTTTTCTGCCAGGCCAAATGCACCCTGACCGTATATGATGCCGAAGTTTACACTTTTGGCCTTATAACGCATTTCCTTGGTTACGTCTTTTTCTTCTACATTAAAAACTTTGGCAGCCGTGGCATTATGAATATCCTTTCCGGTTTTAAAAGCTTCGCACATATTTACATCGCCGCTGATGGCAGCAACAAT
>JAYTOF010000288.1:0-3720 GCA_043747955.1 Chitinophagaceae bacterium | reverse complement strand
CCGGCGGGGCCGCCATTTATGCCGGGAGCGCCATAACCTTTTAATTTTATTACCTGCCCGTTTTCAATGCCGGCCGGTATGGTTATACGGATATTTTTACCGTTAACTGTAAGTGTTTGCGGATGGGTAAGCAATACATCTGTTACATTTAATCTCAGTTCTGCGTTGTAATCCTGTCCCCTGAATTTAGTTTGACTGCCGCGGCCCGAACTCCCGAACATCGATTCAAAGAAGCTTGAAAAATCATTGTCGTCATTACCTGAAAAATGCTGACCACCGGTAAATGCTGACTGGCCCTGTGCTTTTTTTTGATGCTCAAATTGTTCTGCATGTTGCCAGTCCTTTCCATACTGGTCGTATTTTTTTCTTTTTTCCGGATCACTCAATACTTCGTTGGCTTCATTAACCTGCTGAAATTTATGGTGGGCCTCTTTATCATTGGGATTCAGATCGGGATGGAGTTTCCTCGCTAATTTCCGGTATGCTTTTTTAATATCCTCTTCCGGTGCATTTTTATGAATCCCCAGAATTTTATAGTAATCAATAAATTCCATTACCTGAGTTTTGTTTCATACATAAAGGTACATTACCTTAATGTAGAATACAGAAAACCGGCATATAATCTCATTTATTCAAATAAACCCAGCTGAACAGGTTTTACAAATACATTACTTACCAATGAACCAAGTAATGGTTCGGCTGTAATGGTAAAAATATCTGTTGCCCTGTACCGGGATGCCACAATAATTTTCACTTCGCCTGCATGTAATAAAAAAGCCTGTTCGGCTATTTCGGGTGAATTATTTTCTTTTGATAAATGTGCCAGAAACAGATGGGACAAAAAAGGGGAGCGGTGCGTGGTAAATAATTCAAGTGCCTGCAGATTAGATAAATTGCCATGACCGCCACGGATGCGGTTTTTTAAATACAGCGGATATTTTCCGTTCTCCAATAAAGCATCATCATAATTTGATTCCAGAAATACAGCATGGCATTGTTTAAAATAAGAAGTAACCTGGCCGCACACTTTACCAATATCTGTAAATACACCAATTGTTATTCTGTTGTAACTGATGATAAAACTATGTGGATCGGCCGCATCATGATATTTGGTAAAAGGAGTTACTGTTAATTCGCCAACTGCTACAGGGTCATCCTCTTTAAAAGTCCTTGAAAGATGTTTTATCAACCTCGGGCCATGTATTGCTGTTTTTTCAGTAATATAAACGGGCAAACTGTATTTATTGGCCAGCGTTGAAACGCCTTTTATATGATCCCCATGCTCATGTGAAACAAAAATGGCTTTTACTGTTTTCATAGAAAGTCCTAACGCCTTCATCCGTTTTTCTGTTTCCCGGCAGGAGATGCCAACGTCGATCAGCACAGCATCTTTATGGTTGCCCACATAATAACAATTACCATTGCTGCCCGAGTTTAATGAAGTGATGTTTAAAGCCATATTCAATGCAAAGAAAACCAATTTTAATTTGAAAGAAGGGGTTTTAAATATTTGATTACTTTTTTTTCAAATAAAAAATATTTAGCCAACCGAACAATATAATGCAGCTCTTTTTATATTTTACAGCATGAAGTTGCTGAAATTTTCAATTATCTTTTTATTTTATGGCTGTACAGCAACTCATCTGATAAAAAAAGATATATCCAACCAGCATAAATCCTTTCCGGTTTCCGGTAAAATGATCAATATTGATTCACTGGTTACCAAACTAAACCCGCTTTCTGCAAGAGACAGAGAAAAGATAATGATCCCCTTAATGCTTGCCGGAAATATTCCGGCATTTAACCTTCAGCTAAAAAAAATCAAATTCATCTATACAGACAGCAGCGGAAAAAAATATAAGGCTGTCCTGTTTGTATCTCCTGATTATTTATCTTTTGGCAATACAGGACATTTCATGCGCATTCCGTTAACACCACAGGCAGCTCAACAGGTTGCAGATGCTCTTCATTGCATGCTTCCGACAAGAAAAATAGCCGATCTCATTTATATAAATGCAGCAGTTAAATTAGAACCGCATCCGTTAACAGAAAAAAGGGATTCGCTGCAGACTTTTCTGCAACATCATTATATAATACAGAATCAATTACAACAGGGAATTACCGGATTTAATCACCGGGTTAAAATAATAGCAGGTATAAAAAAAGATGTGGTACAAACTGCATCTGTCTTTACTGCTTCAAAACCAAACAGGGTAGCCATCTATGGCTGGCATCAGTTAAACGGAAAAGCAATACAGTCTTTATATACCGGGCATGTGGACTGGTATGTTGATTATAGTCATGGAATAAGGCTGGTATATGAAAAAATGATCGTAAACGGGAACGTATTTTTTATTAAAGATATTTTAAATGATCCCGTAATGGCACATTTAATTTGTGACGAAGAAATTTGCCGATACAGCAGGTACAAAGAATTAAAAAAATCAGTCCCTGATCACTATTCTTTAAAGCCCGGCCCTGTTACAAATCTTCCGGGTTTAGCTCCGGTATGTTCGCCTTCCTTTAAAACCCGGATACCATTTACAAATACATCAGTCATCCCTTCAGCATATTGATGTGGCTTTTCGAAAGTGGCCTTATCTTTTAGTTTTGCCGGATCAAATATTACAATATCGGCATAATTACCCACTTTCAGTTCGCCCCGTTTTCTGAGTTTTAAATTTTTTGCTGGCAGGTTTGACAGTTTACGTACTGCTTCCTGCAAACTGATCAGTTTTTCATCATGTGCATATTTACCCAACAGCCTGGTAAAATTTCCATAAGCCCGGGGATGGGGATTGAATTTGAGAAAAACACCTGCCGGTTCATAAGAACCTTCATCGATTCCAAAACTTAACCAGGGAATTGCAATTTGTTTTTTAATATTTTCTTCACTCATCAAAAAATAAATACATTCCACCCGCGTACTATCCTGTATGATCAGATCCATAGCCGTCTCTTCAGGAGATCTACCGCGAAGCCTGGCAACTTGTGCCAATGACTTGCCAATATATTTTTTTAAACTGTCCTGCTTAAAGCCAACTACTAAAATTTTTTCCGGAGTACCAACTGCATAATAGAAATTTTCCCATTTATCAGTTTTCGAATTCATCTCTTTAGTTGTCTGTTGCCGTATTTTTGGATCCTGCAAACGTTCTCTTAGTTTTCCAAAGCCACCATCCTGTAAAGTTGGGGGCATGGTAGCTGTAAGTCCGGTACCACCGGCAATATAAGTGTACATATCTGCAGTTACATCCAATCCTTCAGCCCTGGCTCTTTCAACTCTGCTGATCACACTGTCCATTTTTTTCCAGTTATCTTTACCTGCCGCTTTTAAGTGATAAATTTCTGCATGGATATTTGCTTCTTTGGCAATGGTTATAAGTTCTTCAACCGACTCATAAAGTTTATCGCCTTCGCTCCGCATATGACTGATATAGGAACCTCCGTATGCAGATGCTACTTTACTTAATTCTACAAGCTCATTTGTCTTTGCAAAAAATGCAGGTGGATAAATTAGAGAAGTCCCAATCCCCATAGCACCTTCTTCCATGGCCTGTTTTACCAGCATTTTCATTGAATCGAGTTCTGCGGGGGCTGGGGCACGGTTATCTTCTCCTATCACATTCATACGTATGGTGGTTGCACCAACAAAAGATGCTACATTACAACTGATTCCTTTTTTTTCCAGGTAACTAAGGTATTCACCAAGTGTATTCC
>JAYTOF010000287.1:0-7354 GCA_043747955.1 Chitinophagaceae bacterium | reverse complement strand
CTGTTAGAAACATGGTGTGATATAAGGAGGTATCATTATTTCGATATAGATCCACAAACCGGAATACAGGTATACAGGCAGTTTGTTATCCCTTTTTATTCTGCTAACAATCAGGGAGCCAAACCACAGTACCGGTACAGACCAACAGGTGTTTCTGAAAATGACTGGAACCTTTCTGAATTACGACGCATTGGCGCATTAAATGTTGACTATCATACTTACGAAATGTGGTTCAGCAAACCTTAAACTAAAAATAATAACGATGAAAATAAATAATAAAATCGGATGGTTCGTTCTGTTTGCAGTACTAGCAATCATCTCCTGTACAAAAAACGACCTTCGGCTTACACAATTTGATTTGCCTGCCGATAAAGCCTATGTAAGGTTCGTTTTTTTATCGCCGAATACTCCGGCAGTAGTTATAAAAGTAAATGATGTGAAAGTAAATGGATCTACCACAAGCGGAAGTGCAGGATTATTTCCTTCTATTACTACAGCAGCCGATTATTCTGCAACGGTACCCAATGGTAACCTGAAGCTATCCCTGGTAAATTCGGGAACAGCCAATGATTCGGTTGTATTGTTAACCAATACTTTAAATCTTACTGCAAATAAATTTTTTACAGTAACACTTGCTGATACCGGTATAGACCGAACGGTATTTTCGCTTGAAGATGAAGTATCATTTGCCGATAGTGGTTTTTTCCGCATCCGCATGATTAATGCCATGCCAAAAAGCCCTGCCGTTAACCTCATCCGGATCGATTCCACTTCTACAACAGTCGTAGTTAGAGATACCATCGCCAGAAATATTGTATATAAGGGAGGAAGTAGTTTTATAACCACTTCTGTTTCGCCTGCTGCGGGTTATACCACTTTACGTTTTAGAGTAGTTAATGCAAATGGCCTTCAGATCGGCGGTTCTATAACGCCACTTGCAGTAGCAACAGCAAGTAAACGCAGTTTCAGTTTTTTTGCAACAGGATTTGCAACAGGCACCGGGCCACTATTGCCGGCCATTACCACTTTTGTTTACAACAAATAAATTTATTATGACAAAAAAAACATTTTATCCCGGCTTTCTATTATTTATTGCTGTTTTGTTTTTTATTTCCTGTGAGAAAAGTAATGATGCGCCGGAATATCCGGGCCTTGATGCTTATTTAACTTCTGCAGGTAATTTAACCATCTTTAAAGCTGCCATTGAAAAAGCACAACTTCAATCATTTATTGAAGGGAAAGGTCCTTATACATGGATCGCCCCAACTGATGCAGCTTTTCAAACGGCGTTGATAACCATGGATTCATTAAACAGGATGACAACCGGGCAGGTAAGCTACCTTGCCATGTATCATTTAATAAACGCTGCTGTTACTACTAGCGATATGGTTGGACAAAATAGTTTTCCAAAAGCTACACAACTTAGCTCAACAGCCAATGTGTATATCGGGCAACTCAATAATAGTTTTTATGTAAACGGGGGTACATTAGCCAGTACTGATAATTATGTTTCTAATGGCGTGGTACACATTAGTAACCGGTTAAATATACCACCCAACCTCAAGGGTAATATCCAGGGAATATTAAATACAACTGGCCAGCATAGTCTGTTTATTGCAGCATTAACCAGGGCTAACAGATGGGCCGTGTTGGGAACAACAAGCGTTTTTACTGTGTTTGCACCAACCGATGCTGCAATGACCGCTGCCGGATATACAGTTGCTTCCATTGGTACTGCAACAATGGGAGCAATGGATTCATTAGTACGTTATCACATGATCAGCGGAACCAGGCTTTTCACAAATGATATTGGCAATAAAACTTTGCCGGGCACTTTTCTGGGAACTACCTTTACGCTCACCGGAAGCAGTAATGGAACTAAAATAAAAGGGAAAACAAATGCTGCTGCATTTGATATCAATAAACCAGATTTCCTGGGCACCAATGGTGTGGTACATACCATTAATGGTGTACTTAAATTTTAAAATTGCCTGATTTATTTTAAAAAGCCGGCATAACATGCCGGCTTTTTTTAAATTTATTATATGAACCTACATCACCTGTTCAACCCGCTGCCCTGGATATTATTTATCTTCCATATAAACAGCTATCAACCTGATCCCGGTGAAACAATACTTGCAGGTTTGCAACAATGGCATGAAAATAATCCACAGGAAAAAATTTTCATCCAGACAGACCGGGAAAAATATGCAGCTGGTGAAACCGTATGGTTTAAATCCTGGTGTGTTGTTGATAATAGACCAGGTTTTTTGAGCAGGATTATTTATATAACGTTAAGTGATGCCCGGGGAAAAGTGATCGATAAAAAAATGGTTCGCCTTGATAATTTATCTGCTGCCTGCGGATTGCTGGATTTGAGCAAAGAATTAAAAACCGGAAGCTATACGTTAAAAGCCTATACACTCTGGATGCTGAACTATCCCCAATTTATATTTCAAAAAAACATCCATATCTATGGAAATGATTATAAACAAAAAACAGCCCAAACCCTGATCAGTAAAAATATATTTATTTTTTTTCCTGAGGGCGGTGATATGCTGGAATCAGTTAAAGGGCAGGTTGCTTTTAAAGCAGTTAACCGTTCAGGCTTTCCAATTGGTTTTAAAGGCGCCATCTTTTCAGCTGAAGGGGAAAAGATTATTGAATTACAGGAACTGCACGATGGTATGGGAATGACAGAATTTGAACCTGCTCCTGATAAAATGTATACCGCAAAAATCGTTTTCAATGACGGGCAAACAGCTGAGTATAAACTACCGGCTGCAAAAAAAGAAGGTATTGCACTTCAGGTAAACAGCAATTCCCCGTCACGTATCTCAATTTTGATAAACAGGGCTGCGTATAATAAAGAAAAATATAAAAAAGTTTTTGTTGTAGCACAGATAGGCGGAATACCGGTATTTAAAGCAGACTTTAATATTGATGATGGCGAAGCGGGCACTTCAATACTTAAAAAGAATCTGCCCCCCGGTATCATGCAGATCACAGCATTTGATACCCTGGGTAACCCATTATCTGAAAGACTTGCGTTTATTAACAACTATAAAATCATTTCACCGGAATTCAAAACACATTTAATAAATACAGGTAAAAGAGGACGTAATCTTTTTTCTTTCCGGTTAGACAGTTCAGCTACAAGTGCAATATCTGTTTTAGTGATTGATGCATCAATAGACCCTGAGCCATACAGAAAAGAAAATATCGCTTCTTCTTTTTTACTGAGCAGTGATATAAAAGGTTATATCCATAATCCCGGATATTATTTTTCTGATAAAGAATCAGAAACAGGGCAACATTTAGACCTGTTATTGATGACGCAGGGATGGAGGCGGTTTACATGGAAACAAATAAAAGGTGAAGAAGACATTGTATTAAGATATCCTGTAGAAACCTACATGACAATAAGGGGAATGGTTTTAAAAAGCGGAAAAAAAGAGCCCCTGAAAGACGGCTTTGTTACCCTCATTACAAAAACTGAAGATTCAACAACCATATTAACAAATGCCAAACTTACCGATAAAGGAGAGTTCATTGTTGATTCTTTGGTTTTCAGGAGCAGCGCAAAAATTTTATATGAGGGTACTGATAATAAAAAAACAAGGCTGCCTGTTGATGTTAGCATATATCCGGCATACATTGATACTTTACAACAAATGCCTTTGATGCTGCATACTATGCCGGAAAGTGATCAGATCAATACTGAAAATGACATGCTTGCAAAACATATAACCGGCATACTTGAAATAAATGACCCTTTACATACAAAAATGCTGGAAACGGTAACCGTAAAAGGAAAAGTATTGTCAAAAACTGATTCATTGCAAAAGATATATGTATCGCCTGTTTATGAAATGAGCGATCTATCACTTCTTATTTCTGAAAAGAAACAGTATTTAAATATCTGGCAATTTTTAAATGAAACTGTTCCGGGGTTTAACGTAAATCCTTTTCAAACGGGCGGTGTTTCGTATGCTTCTTTTAGCCGCTACGACGGCATTAGTTTAACTGATTCGGAACAGGGAATTAAGTTTTTTATAAATGAAATGCCGGTTAGTATAGATGCCGTTGATGCAATAAATCCGGGTGACGTGGCGCTGGTAAAGGTTTATAAAGGTACAACAGGTTTTGCATTAGGTGCAGAATCAGGTGCCATATCGGTATATACAAAAAAGGGTGCAGATAGTAAAGGGGCAGTTTATGATAAAATATATACCGGCATGAATAAAATTGGCTTTGCTTTTTCAAGGGAATTTTATGCGCCAAATTATACATTGCATCCCGAATTAAATAAAAAAGAAGCAGATGGCCGCGTTATTCTCTATTGGCAACCTGATGCAAAGAAAACAAGCATAGGAGATTATTCTGTTGAATTTCATAATAACGATAAAACAACCTCATTTAAAATCATAATACAGGGCATAGATATTAAAGGGCAACTGATTTACAAAGAGCAGTTGGTTAAGTAACCTGCCTTATTAATTAATTCCGCTTGCAAAAAATAAAACTGTAAGTGCAACAAGTATATCTGATATGCGGGTTGAATTACGAAAATAGTTTAACCAAAAAATAAATAACAAACCCCTATCGCTGTTATTATCCCTACTAAATCGGCTAACAGCATTGCCCCGATGGTATAACGGGTGTTTTTAATACTTACTGAACCAAAATAAACAGCCACTACATAAAATGTGGTATCCGATGCTCCCTGAAAAATTCCCGAAAGTTTGCTTGCAAAGGAATCGGGGCCAAAGGTTGTCATGGTACTCACCATCATTCCCCTGGCCGCACCCCCGCTCATTGGTCTGATCAATGCTGTGGGCAATCCATCTACAAAACGGGTGTCGGCACTAAAGATGGCAAAAAAATGTTTCATTCCATTAATTACTGCATCAAAAGTACCGCTGGTTCGAAGCATGCTTACGGCAACTAAAATGCCCAATATGTATGGTATAATTCTTATGGCAGTATCAAATCCGTTTTTAGCGCCATCAACAAAAGCAGAAAATATATCTATCTTTTTATAAAGTCCTCCTAAAACGATCAATAGAAAAACCAGTAATATCAAACCAGAACTTAGCTGACCTGAAAAAATTTGTATCCCTGCCGCATTTAACCGGGTAATATATAAAACCAATAAAACGATGAAAGCCGAAATACTAAAGACCCATAATAAAATTACAGGCTGAAATAAATTAATTTTCTGCTTAAATGAAACTATGATCATCGCAGTTAAAGTACCTACAAATGTTACGATCATACAGGGAATAAAAACATCAGTAGGGTCAGATGCATGATTGGCTGCCCTGACAGCAATTACACTAACCGGTATTAAATTTAAACCGGCTGCATGTAAACAAAGAAACATTATTTGTGAATTGGAAGCAACATCTTTGTTTGTATTGAGTTCCTGTAAACTATCCATAGCTTTTAACCCAAATGGAGTTGCTGCATTATCTAAACCCAGAAGGTTTGCCGAAAAATTCATGATCATATGGCCCATCGAAGGATGGCCTTTAGGAATTTCGGGAAATAGTTTTGAAAAAAAAGGGCCAACAATTCTGGATAGCAACCTTATGCCGCCGGCTTTTTCTGCAATATTCATAAACCCGATAAAGAGCGCCAGAATACCAATTAATTTTAAACAGATTTCCACAGCTACCCAGCAGGTTTCAATAACACCATCTAATTTAAGGGGGTTAGCCGGATCGGCAGCTTTTCCACTGATCATCCAGGTAAATATTTGTGTTTCTCCAAAGAAAAAACATTTTATACCGGCTACAAATATTGCAATAATTATAAAAGCACTCCATATTCTGCTTAAAGCCATATTAAGTTACAAGTTAAAAGTAAAAAGTAAAACCCGGGTATACCATATAAAATATGATATCTGAAATTAGTGTTTTATCTCGAAATAACTCATATCGTTGCAAACCTTACCTTTGCAGCCAATTTAAAATTAAGACATGCGCTTAAGCTGTTTTGACTTTTGACTTTTAACTTTTTTAGTATGGCTTTAAAAGCAGGAATAGTAGGACTTCCAAACGTGGGTAAATCAACCTTATTTAATGCAGTAAGTAACAGTGCCAAAGCACAGGCAAGTAATTACCGGTTTTGTACCATTGAGCCCAATACCGGCCTGGTTAATGTACCCGACCCCCGGTTAGATAAACTGGCAGAACTGGTGATCCCCGACCGTACCGTACCAACACAAATTGAAATTGTTGATATTGCCGGCCTTGTAAAAGGTGCCAGTAAGGGCGAAGGATTGGGCAATAAATTTTTAGCCAATATCCGCGAAGTGGATGCCATCATACATGTGATACGTTGTTTTGAAGATGAAAATATTTTAAGGGATGAAGGGCCGATAAACCCGGTTAGTGATAAAGAAATTATTGAAACCGAATTGCAGTTGAAAGACCTGGAAAGTGTTGAAAAAAAAATACAGCGTACAGAGAAACTGGCAAAGACGGATCCAAAGATGAAGGTTGAACTGGATATCCTGGTTAAATGTAAAAAATACCTGGATGCGGGTAAGAACATTATTACCCTTGGCTTAGGTAAGGAAGAAAAAACAGCTATTGCAGATCTGTTTTTACTTACCGATAAACACATTTTATATGTTGCCAATGTTGATGAGGCCAGTATGCATACCGGCAATAAATATTCTGCAGCTCTGATTGAAGCGGTAAAGAACGAAGGCAACGAAGTTATTGTAATGACCAATGCCATTGAAGCACAAATCGCCGAGTTTGAAAACCCGGAAGACAAGGCCATGTTTATGGAAGAATATAAAATGACCGAGCCGGCATTGGACAGGTTGATCCATTCAACCTATAAACTCTTACAGCTTTCAACCTATTTTACGGCAGGTGTACAGGAAGTAAGGGCCTGGACCATTGAGAAAGGCTGGAAAGCACCACAGGCTGCCGGTGTTATACATACCGATTTTGAAAAAGGTTTTATTAAAGCAGAGGTAATTGCCTACGAAGATTTTATTAATTATAAAAGTGAAGCTGCCTGCCGTGAGAATGGAAAACTGAGAATTGAAGGAAAAGAATATATGGTTAAAGATGGGGATGTAATGCACTTTAGATTTAACGTGTAAATACATAAAATGGTACGGGCTTCAAAATGAAGCCCGTACCATTTTTAAATTTAAAATAATTTTACTGTGGCAATAACACTTTATCAATAATATGATACACCCCATTTACAGCATGCTTATCAATTGCAACGGCATTAGCTGGTGCGCCACTGTAAGGTGCACCACCCGGAGGAAAAGTTCCTAATCCTGTAAAAGTTGCAGCTACAGCAAAAGGTCCTAAATAAGTTG
>JAYTOF010000286.1:0-4453 GCA_043747955.1 Chitinophagaceae bacterium | reverse complement strand
TCGCAGGCAATCAATAATGATTTGCTTGTAGTCATTATTGGCAAGCAGATGTTTCCACTCATAAATAGTAGCGGTGAAATACTGGGGCCAGTATTCAGGATAGGATTGTTTCATGCTGCTAATCTATAAAATTTCAGTCGGAATCTGTTATAATTTCTTTCGTGGCTGGTCGGAAACCACGCCACGGTATTCAGGAACACCAACCTCTGCGGAATGAAAAACTTTGGTAAATATTACTGCACCTTAACTTTTTGATTGAATATTAATCAAATAATCAAACAAATTTGTTTCTGTGGTCAGTGCTAATTTTTTTCTTAACCGGTACCTGCTCACTTCTACGCCTCTGACTGATATACTCATTAGCTGCGCAATTTCTTTGGTCGATAAATTCATGCGTAAATAGGCACAAAGCTTAACTTCATTATTTGATATACCCGGGTGTTTTTCTTTTAAGCCGGATACAAAATCACTGTGCACTTTATCAAAATGAAGGGTGAAATTTTCCCACTCCCGGTCCATATTATCATCATCTGAGATGGACCTGATCATTTTTTTAAGTTCAGCTTCTGCCTGTGGATTACTGATGCCTTTTATAACATGCCCCAGTTCCGTTTTCATTTTTGAAACCAATTCCCCTTTTTTAACGAGGTGCATGGCTGAAGATGCCAGTTCAGAATTTTTATAATTGATCTCTGACTCCAGTTTCTCATTTTTTAAAGCAACCAGTTCACTTTCTGTTTTGTTTATTTCAAGTTCATGAATGTATCTTAATTTCTTTTCTTCTTCTTCATATTTTAACTGTTGGGATTTGAATTTTTTCTCCTGTAACCTGTATAAAAAAAAGAGGACGGCTGCAAGCAGTATCAGGTATAATACCTTTGCCCAGTTTGTTTTATACCAGGGGGGCAGCATTTTAAAAGTAAATAATGAAATGGCCGATTCTGATCCTAAATTATTCCTGACCTTCACTTCAAATGTAAAATTTCCTGACGGGAGGTTGCTGTATTCTTTCTCTGTTCTGTTGGTCCATTCACTCCAATTATTATCATATCCTTTAAGCCGGTAACTGTATTCAAGGTTCGACTGATTTCCAAAAAAAGAAGAAGAATATTCAAACCGGATTGCTTTCCATTTGTAGTTTATGGAAGGTATGTTTTCTACACCCTGCATCTGGTTATCATTATTGTAGTAACCCCCAAAAACAATACTGTCTGTTTGGTTAATGATCCTTAATGTTCTTATATAGGCACGCAGTTGTGTAACCGTTTGCCTGTATTTTTCATAATTAATATGGTAAAATCCTTTTTCTCCGCCTAAAAAAATGTTGCTTTCATTTACCGGGTATATAAATTCAAATCCACTCAGCATTTTACCATTCAGTTCTGGTAAGTAAATGATTTCCGGTTCTTTTCCTGAAAAATCAATAACACCCAATGTTTTCTCATGTATGAACCAGATGTTACCTCCGGCATCTTCTTTTAAATAACGGATACTTTGATTTCCAAGCAATTTTTGGTAAAATGAAGATTGCTGAAAAATATCTTTATTTTTATCATAAACAAATACTCCCTTCTCTGTTGCAACAACCAGCTCATTTTTTATGGTATAAATATGGTTATTTAATAGAGAGGGAAGCCCTTTATCTTCCTTATAAATAAATGTAACATAAGAACCGTCAGGATCACTAACGATTTTAAAAAGGCCATGATAGGGATGTGATACCCAAATATTACCATCTTTATCAATAGCCACAAAACGGGATGATTCATCAAAACCAGGAATTGATTTTATATAACTGAATTGTCCGTTCCTGTAATCAAAAAGTCCAAGCCCGTTATATCCGCCTGCCACAATTCTGCCGGCGGGAAACGAATTAGAAATGGACACAAAATTCCAAAAACCCCAGGATAGCGAGATCGGAATAGCATTATTTTCTTTTATGGTAAAAGCTCCTTCATGATGTCCCACCAACAGTTGATTATTTATATTGGCCAATCCCCAGGTTTGTCCTTTGGTATTGGTAACCGCAGTAAAAACCCCCTTGCTGAAACTCATATCCTGCATGGGTTGTACGGGTACACTGTATAAACCGTGGGAGGTTCCTAAGAATAACCGGTTTTCATACATCATTGCAGTATACCCTGAGCCATCCTGCGATAAAGGCTTGATTTGTTTGATCGCATTATTGTTGGTAATTAAATCAATTCCATTATCAAGACCCAGCCATAAATTACGTTGATTATCTAGAAATATACTGAGAACATTATTATTTTGTAAACCTTCTGTTTTGGCAAACTGTTGAATTATATTCCCTTTTAAATCGGTTATATAAATGCCATTGTTATTCGTGGCTAAAGCGATCCAATCATTCTTTACAGCGGTAACTGCATAGATCCGTTCATTTTTAAAAAGCTGATTATTGACTGATTCTAAAACTGATATCCCGGTATTTGAAAGGACAAACAATCCATTTTTTAATGTCGTTATCAGGGCACTATCTTTTTGTACAGATAAAATACCGGTAACAGGGTCATTGACAGGAAGGGGGTTTTCTGTAAAAACCGGAGCCCATTCTTCATTTTCAAATTGCATGAGGCCCGTTTTATAATCATGTGCATATAATTTACCGTTACAGGCACCTAAAAAGTGCCATTCAGAAAGTGGATTATATACCACAACAACATGCTCTGTAAATTTAAAAATCTTAGAAAGTGATCGAAAATAAATATTGCCTTTAAAGGATACGATATCCCATACATCACCAAAAGATCTGTCTTTTACTGCAATCTGTTCAATTAAGGAATGATAAAGTAATCTGCCATTGCCGGCCGGCGCAAAATATCCCAGTTCATCCTGTCCGCCTACATATATGCGGTTATCAGTTCCGATCTCAACTGAGCGGACAATGGTCTTATTGGGTAAAGGATAATTATTCCAGTACTTACCGTCAAAACTTAGCAAGCCTTCATTATTGGCAAAATAAACAATACCATTTTTATCCTGCTTAATATCCCAGTTTTGCAATCCTGCTTTATAAACCTGTTTCGAATAATTGATGATATCGGGAAATCCAATTGTATTTTGACATAAAGACTGTAAAGGCAAAAAAAGTAGAAAAATAAATTGTTTCATAATTCGCACTTAAACTGTTTGTGAAGTTATACAAAATGTTTGTGATGTAGTATTGTTGTATAATAAATGTACTTAAAATCAGTAGTTTATGTTTCCTGATGTAGTAATGATGTGGTTGATTATTTTTTGTTTGTATGGTTAGAATATACATTTACATTCCACGATCAGGTCATTTTTTGATTCACTAAAACTAGCGCTATATGAAATTAAGAACTACAATGCTGTGTCTCAGTATTTTCCTTGGGACCATTTTTCAACAAGCCATTGGGCAGGATCTAACAGCCACTGGTAAAGTTACAAACAAAACAACTGGCGAACCCCTTGTAGGAGCTACTGTAAAAGTACAGGGAACAACAACACTTACTACAACAGATGCGAATGGGAATTTTTCCATTGCTGTTCCAAAAGGGGGCAGACTCTCCATTACATTTACCGGTATGACCGCAATAAACATTCAGATCAATAATGCTGGTATTAATAACATTCAGATGGAGACGTCTACCAAAAGCCTGGATGAAGTGATAGTAATAGGCTACGGAACCCGAAAAATCACCAAAGTATCCGGGGCTATTTCAACAGTTAAAAGTACCGATATTCAAAGATTGTCACCAGTAAGAATAGAGCAAGCCTTACAGGGTTCGGCCTCTGGTGTTAGTGTAATTCAAAATGGAACTCCTGGCAGTAAACCAACACTTTTTATCCGTGGTATTCCGGGTCTTGGTGCCGATCCTGCAGTAATTGTTGATGGTATTCCTCAAACAATTAATGATTTAAACTCTATCAATCCATCCGACATTGAGTCTGTAAATGTTTTAAAAGATGCGGCCAGCACGTCTATTTATGGTGTTAAAGGAGGTAATGGTGTAATTGTTATTACTACAAAATCCGGCAGAAAAAACCAGCAGACAGAATTTGTATTTAACAGCAGTTATGGTATTCAACAGGTAATTAGAAAAATGCCCTTGTTAAATGCAACAGAATACGGCGCCATACTTAATGAAGGAAGTACCTTGTCGGGTGGCAATGTTATTTTTCCAAACCTGTCTACACTGGGAAAAGGAACCGACTGGCAGGATGAAGTATTTAATAATGCACCTGAACAGAACTACAATATATCAGCCAGGGGAGGTACCGATAAATTGAGTTATTTTCTTGCCGGCGGTTATTTAAGTCAGGCAGGTATTGTAGGAGGATATGATAAATCAAGATTCGATCGCATAAATTTTACAACTAACGTAAATTACACGCTGACCAATAAACTTAAATTTCTTTTAAATGCTTCTTATCAGAATTTAAGCACAAAAGGAGTACCGTCAGATGC
>JAYTOF010000285.1:0-4004 GCA_043747955.1 Chitinophagaceae bacterium | reverse complement strand
TTGCTTTTTAATTGAAGATTATGCACTGTAGATTTACAACTTAAATTTTTACTGTAATAAAATAACCCTCAGCTATATGAATGGTTATTTTATTTTAGTTTAGCAAGTGCTTCTTTAATTTTTGCAAAACCCTTTTCAATATTTTCCATGCTGTTGGCAAAAGAAATACGGATGCAACCGGGTTCGCCAAAAGCCCTGCCGGTAACAGTTGAAACATGGGCCTTATTCAATAAATACATACAAAGATCATCTGCATTTTCAATTTTATCTTCGCCGGCTGCCTTACCAAAAAAATGGCTCACATCCGGAAATACATAAAAAGCACCATCGGGTTCACTGCAAACAACACCGGGCATTTCTTTTAATAATTCCATTACTCTTTTCCGGCGTTTGGTAAATTCAGCAACCATCAGGGCAGTGGGTTTCATATCGGTTGTTAGTGCTGTAATGGCAGCCCGTTGTGTAACGGCATTGGTGCCGCTGGTAATTTGTCCCTGTATTTTTTCGCAGGCTTTTGCAATGGTTGCATGTGCAGCAATATAACCCAGGCGCCAGCCGGTCATAGCATAACCCTTGCTTAAACCATTAATAATTATTACCCGGTCTTTTAAAAAATCAAATTGGGCAATGCTTTCATTCTTTCCAACAAAATTGATGTATTCGTATATCTCATCACTCATAATGAAAACATTGGGATGCTTTTTAAAAACGGCCGCCAATGCACTTAACTCCTCTTTTGAATAAACCGCCCCGCTTGGGTTACAGGGCGATGAAAACATAAACAGTTTTGTTTTATCTGTTATAGCCGCTTCCAGTTGGGCAGGCGTAATTTTATAGCCATTTTCAATGCTGGTCTTCACAATTTTTACGGTACCACCGGTCATCCGCACAATTTCTGAATAAGTAACCCAGAACGGTGTTGGAATAATTACTTCATCGTCTTTATCAACAATACTCATAACCGTATTGGCAATACTTTGCTTGGCACCGGTGCTCACTACAATCTGGTCGGGCGTATAATCCAGGTTATTATCTCTTTTTAATTTAAAACAAACAGCTTCCCGTAAATCCAGATAACCGGCAACCGGTGTATAATGACTGTAATTATCATCAATGGCTTTTTTAGCTGCTGTTTTAATATGATCGGGTGTATCAAAATCAGGTTCGCCCAAACTTAAGTCGGTAATATCTAAACCCTGTGCCCTTAACTCCCGGCCCAGCTTGGCCATTTTTAAAGTTTCGGGTTCATTAAAGCGTTCTAATAAAGTAGATAATTGCATAAGTTGGTTTTTGAATGCAGGCAAAAATAGTTATTTATCATACGTAAATAAAACAGATGATAGATCGGGTCTTATCTTATACTTCCTGTTCAACTCATAATCATAAATAACCTTGCCCAGGTTTTTCATAAAAGATAAGCCAATGGTGCTGTAGTCATATTTATCATCGTTTAAAATACCATCGCTGTTGCAGTAAATAATTGCCGAAAGAAAAAACTCAATCTTGTTTTTATAATCCACCACATAAGTTGCATCAATCATATGCCCGTAAGCATCCCCAACTTTATTGAAAATGCGGATATTTTTATCGGTTGCAGTTTTTTCGGCTCCATACAATAAAAATTTACAGTAAGTGGGCCAGTAATTTGCAGTATCAGCAGCATAAGGCGGGTAAAGGCTTTCAGTAGGGTACTGACTCATGTATTTTAAAACAAACTGGCGGTCTTCTTCTGTTATATTAAACCGTTCCTTTACTTTTACTTTATCCGGAAACACAATACCCATCACTATCTTATGCAAATCTTCCAGCCCAAGCCGGTTCTTTTTTGAAAAATCCATCGGGGCATTTACCAGCTTGCCACCTCCATAATAACCATTACCCAGGCTGTCTTTTCGGGAAGCATATTTAGCCAGATTATTTTGCCCGGCCTGCTCATACAGCAGTTTACCGGCGGTATCATAAAATTTTACCGGGTTTGTATTGCGGTTTTCAGTTTCGGTTAAAAAAATATTAAGCCGGTGCAGTATCTGAGCATCGGAAAAACCTTTCTTTTTCAACTCTGCATTAATATACTCCTGGCCCAAAAACTCGTAAAGCCTGTTGTAAGCATCATTATCGCTGACCATTAAAATCTTTTTAATGTAGTGCCCGATAGATGGCCTGCCATCAACAGCAGTTGGTTCATTAAAAACAGCTGTTTGTTTATTAAAAGCCGTTTCGGTAATCATGGTTGTATTGCGGTCAATGCCCTTATCCTTCAATTCGTTAAGTTTTTGCAATGCCAGTAAAACAATGGGCAGTTTAACCGTAGAGGCCGGGTAATAGTATTGATTGGGGTTTACATTAAAATACTGATGTTCCAACTCCGGAGGTCCATTTGCCCGCCTGTTTACCTGGGTATAGATGATCAGTACATTGAGGGTATTGCGGTTTTTAAGAATCTCCTCAAAATACTGTGGATATTTTTTTAATAAAGCTTCTAAAAAAGCCGGTGCTGCTACAGTATCTGCCATGCCGGTTGTTGCTTTCGTTTCTGTTTTGTTATCCAATGGTTTAGATTGTTTTGTGGTACTGCAGGAAATGAAAATGACGAATCCGGCGATTAATTTTAAAATTCCTTTATTTGTACGCATCCTTTAACTGGTTTACCCTGCAAATTGGGTAAAATTCTAAAATTAACCCGCATAAAAACTGAACAGGTTTTTCCCCTATCTTTGCACACTTCTAAAAATTCAACGAAGAAGCTACTAAAACGACTATTATTATGAAACTAAAAGGTTTAGTCTGGTTTTTTACAATTGCACTTACTGTAATATCACTTTGGGAATTATCCTATACATGGGTAGTGCGTAATTATGAAAGCACTGTTACAGCAAAAGCAACAAAACAAGTAAAATCTGCCTTCCCCGATCTTAAAGGAGATGAAAAAGATGCTGCCATTGAAAACCGTAAAAAAAGAATTCTTGACAGTACAGCGGAGCAAAAAATCTATCCCGTTTTTGGAACCACTTACAAGCAATGCAAAGCCAATGAATTAAATCTTGGTTTGGATCTTCAGGGAGGTATCAGTGTAACGATGGATGTAAGCCTTATCGATTTATTGAAATCGTTAAGCAACAATTCAAAAAATCCCATATTGCTGAATGCCTTACAAACGGCAAACAAAAACAAAGAAAACAGCGATGCCGATTATATTACCCTGTTTACCGATGCATTCATTGCTCAAAACGGAGCTGGTAAACTGGCCGGCGTTTTTGCCGGTGCCGAAAAGCAGGTTAAAACAACCGATACGGATAAAGAAGTAATTGCCAAGCTTAAAACCACAGCATCAGGCGCTATAAAAGAAACTTACAAAATATTGGTTCGCCGTATTGATAAATTTGGTGTGGCACAACCCAATATTAATTTTGATGAGAATAAAGGTATCATCAATGTTGAACTGGCCGGTGTTACCGATATTGAAAGAGTTCGTAAGCAGTTACAGGCATCGGCCCGCCTGCAGTTTTGGGAAGTTTACAATATTGATGAACTGGGCAACTCTTTAAAACTTGCTGATGCAAATCTGCAAAACTATTTAAACGGAGTTAAAGAAGATACTACCGGCTCGGCTAAAATAGATTCAGCAAAATTGCTGGAGAATGTTAACCCGTTTTTCAGGGTTATCAATCCCCAAAATTCACAAACCGACCAGGCAACCGGAAAGCAATTCTATTATGCTAATATTGGAAGTATTGCCATGCAGGATACCGCTGTTTTTTATGAATACATGAATAACCCGGTTGTAAAAATTGCCTTACCGGCCGATGCTAAATTCTTATTGGGTGCTGCGGAAAAAGCGGCAAAAGGAACCCAGATGTTCTTTAAGCTGTATGCCGTTAAAACTTTACCTGGTAGCGAAAAAGCACCATTGGAAGGTGAAGGTGTGAGCAAATCGTGGCAGGCCAACGATGAGAAAGGAAGGCCTTCTATTAAAATGGAAATGACCACCAGCGGCTCAAAGGCAT
>JAYTOF010000284.1:0-2334 GCA_043747955.1 Chitinophagaceae bacterium | reverse complement strand
ACATCTTTCTTTTGCAGCACGAGAGGCAATATCACGAGGAACAAGATTTCCAAATGCAGGATACCTACGCTCTAAATAATAATCTCTTTCTGCTTCCGGTATATCAACCGCTTTTCTTTTTTCTTCTTTTTGTTTCGGAACCCATATCCTGCCGTCATTTCGTAAACTCTCACTCATCAAGGTTAATTTACTCTGATGATCGCCACTTACCGGTATGCAGGTTGGGTGAATTTGTGTGAAACAGGGATTGCCAAAAAAAGCTCCCTGCTTATGTGCTTTCCAGGCTGCTGTAACATTACTGCCCATGGCATTGGTACTTAAATAAAATACATTACCATATCCCCCGCTGCATAACAAAACTGCATGTCCAAAATGTCTTTCTAAATTCCCGTTTATCAGATCCCTGGCTATAATTCCCCGGGCCCTGCCATCAATCTTTACAATATCAAGCATTTCATGCCTGCTGTACATAGTTACATTACCCAATGCTACCTGTCTTTCCAAAGCACTATAAGCACCTAATAATAATTGCTGACCGGTTTGACCGGCTGCATAAAATGTACGTTGTACCTGTGTACCTCCAAAACTGCGGTTGCTCAATAAGCCTCCATACTCTCTTGCAAAAGGAACACCCTGTGCTACGCAATGATCAATAATGGCTGCACTAACTTCGGCAAGTCGGTGAACATTAGCTTCTCTTGCCCGGTAATCTCCGCCTTTTACTGTATCATAAAATAACCGGAAAACAGAATCCCCATCGTTCTGATAATTTTTTGCAGCATTAATACCCCCCTGTGCTGCAATACTGTGTGCCCGGCGTGGACTGTCCTGAAAACAAAATGCTTTTACTTTATAACCCATCTCTCCTAAAGAGGCTGCTGCAGAGGCGCCGGCTAACCCGGTACCTACAACTATTATTTCCAGTTTACGCTTATTGGCCGGGTTAACGAGTTTTACGTGGCCCTTATAATCGGTCCACTTTTCATCCATTTCACCTTGTGGTATTTTTGAATTTAAAGACATATCTTTTATTATGAATTATAAATTTTAGATTGTTCTAAATTAGTCTTTACAAATATGGTTTCTGTTTCACTGGTAAAACATAAAACAATATTCCCTTTTTTTTGTTCATATATATTAAACTATTACAACAGTCATATCCAGCCTAAATAAAACGCAACTGGCATCAATGCAAATAAAATACAAACTATAACCGAATAGCCAACTCCAATAGTTTTAATTATGGGTGTGTATTTTTTATGGTTTATACCAAATGTCTGAAACGCACTTTGAAAGCCATGCAACAAATGCCAGAATAAAGAAATAACACCTAAAATATAAATAATAACTATCCACCATTTCTGAAACTCTTCCTTCATCTCCAGAAATAAATTATGGGTGGCATCATTTGCACCGCCATCTGCATACATGGCGATTTTGGTATCGATAAAAAATTTTGAAATGTGTATGACTAAAAAGAAAAGGAGCAATGTGCCGAGTAAACCCATGGAACGGCTATACCATTTACTATTTTCATTAACTGCATTTACCGAGTATTTTACCGGTCGTGCAGCGTTGTTCTGTTTCCATAATAAAAGCCCTTGCACAATATGAAGAATGAGGCCTGCAAATAAGCCGAGCTCCATGATTCGGATCAGCCAGTTATGACTCATAAAATGAGCAGCGGCATTAAAAGTTTCACCGCCATCATTAACGAAAATGCAGGAGTTTACACCAACATGTACCAATAAGAATGTGACTAAAAAAAGACCTGTAAGGCCCATTGTCAATTTCTTACCAATTGAAGAAGTGAAAAAAATTTTCCAGGTCATATTGTAAGAGTTAGAGTTTATATCGCGACACAAAAATACGACAGGTCAGTGCAAAAACAATCTTCCAATATAAGATTTATATTAAAAAACTGTGCTGCTGATCATTTGTAATGTTATTCATTTCCATTTAGCCTTCTGATCATCATATCATCCAGTTGTTGAAAAACAATTTCCGGTTTAAGTGTACGCCATTGCGGAAAATCAACCAACCCCAAATAATCGGTTAACCTGGCCTGCACAAAATCATATTGGCTCTGTGCAGGCATATCAACAAGTACTACCCATCCTCCCAAATCCTCCAGTTGCTCCCGCCAATCTTCATAATAGCTGTCATCGCTGCTGTGAAAGTTTAACACATTTTCAGCGATCAGAATATATTTAGTAATTCCCTGACTGAACATGATGTCAGTAATGTCTCTTCTCAGCGTCATGATATCATTCTCTATTGCATCATTCCATTCGCCCAGTAACTCAATAATGGTAAAGTTTTGTTCGTAATCAA
>JAYTOF010000283.1:0-21000 GCA_043747955.1 Chitinophagaceae bacterium | reverse complement strand
GATCTCTTTTAAAGGAGTAAACCCTTCTTTTTTTACCTGCTCAGCATAACCTTTGGTGGCTAACCAAACTCCATCAACAGTAAGGAAAATAGTCGCCTGCTGATCTGCTGTTACAGCAACATTTCCAACAATAAAGGGAAGAATAGCTCTTTCAGCCTCTTCTTTGCCGTGTGTGCAATGAAATAATAGTCATTGTGACATGATTTGGTTTTTTAAGTGATTTTTTTTCGAATTAAAAATAGTGTCTCTGTTCCGCTGATCTCTTTTGATTCAATGAGTGAATGCCCCGTAAGCCGGCACCAGGCAGGAGCCCCTTCCCGTGACGCAGTGTCATCATTATAAACCAGGAGCACTTCATTGCCATGCATAGATGAAATTGCCTGTTTAATGTTTGGCGTAAGATTTACACAGGCCATACCCGATGCTTTCAGTTCTTTATCAGCATTAATTGTTAAACAATTTTTATTGGTATAAAAAATTCGATACTCTTTGGAAACAGGCAGGTTTTATTATCACATGCCTGGTAATGAAATTGTGCATTCATTAAATATTTCCCTTTCGGAATTTTCTCTATCGTTTTAAATGATATCCTTATTTCAAAAATCCCATCATATACATCAAGGAAATAATCGGTACCTTCCAGTTTAATTTTTTTTGCCGGGGGGAATTCCTGCCCGCTGATTATGATATTTTTAGCCTCATCAATTTTAACAGTAGCAGGGATCAGCAATTCGTCATTTACCTTATTAGCCTGTATATGATAGCCTTTCTTTATTTCAACCTGTATTTTGATCACTGCGATTTTTCCTGCACTGACAACAATTTCCGGCACTCTGATCTTTACAATATCAGCGGTCGCCAATTTTTTATTTTCCATCAGCAGGAAAACCGGAACTATGATAATTGCCCAATTCGTCATGATCATTTTGAATTAAGCAGTAAATCCAGTTTTTCTTTTAACTTAGTCAGTTTCGCATCAAAAGCAGTTGTATTCAGCAAAGAATAAAATCTGATCTTTCCTTCTTTATCAATGATCAGGTTGGAAGCCAAAGGCACTTCGTGTCTTGCCAGGTCAGGCTGCACTCCTTGGGGAGCGTATGTAGCTGAAACCGCTCCTTCTTCATCCAGTAACACGGGAAAGGAGAAGTTAAATCTTGCAATTGTTTTTTCAACCATCTCTTTATCTTCTTTAACATCCACAATAAATACTTCTACTCCTTTGTCATGGTAGCTCTTGTATAGCTCCTGCAGGTAAGGTGCTTCTGCATTGCAAAACGGGCACCAAGTAGCAGCAAAATGTATCACTACATATTTACCCAGTAATTGTTCTGATGAATAAGTTTTCCCACCAAGCGCTTTCAGTGTAAATGAAGGCGCCATTTGTCCCAGCATGGGTTGCAGTTCCTGAGCATTTGCAACCATTGAAAAACATATCATGAGAATGGATATCAGGTATTTCAGAATTGACTTCATAGCTGATCTTTTTAGTTTGAGTGATTATTTTTTTTCTGCAAACAATGAAACACTTTTCACACCATAATCTTTTGAAGCACCCTGTGCTGATTTGGAAATGAAACCATAAGCATCATTGTTTCTGACAACAAGAATTTCCATACCTGCATATTCAATAGCGCTGCGGTAATCATCCTGCTGTGCTGCCCCACCTATGCATGCAGCCCATAGTGTAGCATTACAAACTACATTTTCGGGCAATTGTTTTTCAGTAACAATGTCGGCAATTACCAGTCGCCCGCCGGGCTTCAGCACCCGTGCCACTTCTGCAAATACTTTTTCTTTATCTGTGCAAAGATTGATAACTCCGTTGCTTATCACCACATCAATACTGTCATCTTCAAAAGGAAGTCTTTCAATGTAGCTTTTATGAAAGGAAACGGTTTCGAATTTATTTTCTTTCCGCAGGTCTTCCGCTTTTTTCAATTGTTCATCAGTCATATCCACACCGGAAACATGCCCGGTGCTGCCCACTTTTAATGAGGCCACAAAAACGTCCATCCCCGAACCGCTCCCAAGGTCAAGCACCTGTTCTCCTTCTTTAATAGCTGCCATATCAAAATAATATCCTACGCCTGCAAATGAATCAATGGAAGCAGCGGGAATACGGTCCAGGTCGTTTTTTTCATAACCCAGTTTTTCTGCAAGACTCCGTCCCATTTCAAAATGATAGTCGCCTTTGGGATTAAGCGCCACATCACTATACATTTTTTTAACTTTCTGCTCCAGTTCAGAAGCATCGACATTTTTGGTGAGTGTTGTTTGCATTTTATTAGTCTTTTAGTTGGTTAACAAAAAAAATAGTACAATAATTTTTTTTATGGTATGCACATTACTCATTCTGAAATCTTCGCCACATAAAGGTGAAAACTTAAAACCAGTATTCCATTAACATAAGATAAATAATTACCGGTGGCCACGTATTCGGCTAAGGCTTACCTGGGTGATACCAAGGTAGGAGGCAACATATTTAAGGGGAACCCTCATAAGCACATTGGGTGCTTCGCTGAGCAGAGCCTGGTATCTTTCTTCTGCAGGATGAAACTGTATGCCCTCTATCCTGTTGACCATATCCACATAAGCAGCTTCAAAAATTTTACGGAACAATCTTTCAACCTGTGGGTAGGTATCATAGAGTTTGAAAAGTGCGTCGGCATTTATCGCAACTATCTCTGCATCATCAAGTATCTGTATCGCTTTACGGCTGGGTTTGCCTGTAAATAAACTTTCTACCCTGGCAATAATGCTGTTCTCAAAAAAGAAACCCTCAGTAATATCAATTCCATCCATAAGATAATAAATACGGGCAACTCCTTTGTTGATGAAATAGATTGTTTTACAGGTATGTCCGATCGGCTGCAGGTCATTATTTTTTTTGATAGTAACAATATTGCAGATTTCTGCAATGGCATTTTCGGCTTCCTGTGAAAGCGAATTATATTTATTGAAATATTGAAAGAGTTGTTCCATGTTTACCTTATCCTTACCAAAGATCAATTTACTTCATCAATTTTTTTATACATCTGCTCCAGTACATACAGGTTTTGTTTCAACCAGTTTGTCTCTCCTTTAGGCCACTCATATTTTTGAGTTAATAACCTGTCTGCAAGATCGTATCCCTTCATAGCCTGATCCTTATTATAAAAACAATTGATCCAGTTTTCTTTCAACTCCTCTTTCTGCTTTATAAAAATACCACCACCATACCATTTAAAACAGGAAGGTAAACCCCAAAATGAAACTGACTTATCATCTTTAATGAGTGTGCTTTTGTAGAACAAAATAAAGAAATGAAGGTTTTCTTTCAGCCGCTGATGTATAGCAGCATCTGATTCTTTCTTCATTGGTTTTATACGCCAGCGGTTGTTTTCTATAAAGTAGGGATCTTCATTCAGATCTTTAAACCTTTTACCGGAAGAAACAAACGGTAATATCGTACTCGTGTTAATGCCGATATTCTTTAATTTCAATACTTCGGGGCCAATCTCTGCAATCTTATACAGATCTTTTCCGCTTTGTGATGAATAATTAAACGTTATGGTTTTATCAGCATCATCAAACTGCCAGTTTCCAAAATCCATGGCATTCCTGGGATTTTTTATGAACGTTCCATTGGCAGCTAAATAAAAACTGCGGTACGGAATTTCAAATTTTGAATCTTCACTCATAGCTGTTAGGGCATCTGCATCATCAGCCATCACCCAGTCCTGGCAAAGCAGGTTATATAAATTCCGGGCTGTATCCAAATAAATTAACCGGTCACTGTGCTCAGCTTTACCAGCTTCCCCCATGGTATCTTCCTTTTCATTTCCTGAATTTTCCTTTGCATTATCACAGGAAAAAAGTATTACCGAAAAACCGATTGCTGTAAAGATTCTTTTTATCACGATTCTGATTTTGAACTGTAAATTTAGGACATTGTCATGAATGGAATGTGCTTTGTAATCTTAAGCTCTAAAGCCCTATCGCCCGATTATTTCGGGGGATAGGGTTCGGGCGAGGTGAACGAAAAGCTGCCATTTGAAATGTGCCCTGTTATACTTTTAGTCGCTATAAAATATATATCTTCATATAATGAGAACCGTCTTTTCCTTTATTTTACTGTTGGGTACATTGTCTTCATTTTCTCAAAAAAAATCTGCCTGGGTTAGTGGAAAAGTTATTTATGAAAATGAAAAGCCCTTGTCTGCTGTTTCGGTTGTTATCCTGGGTAAGTCAACCGGCCTCACTACAAACGACAGCGGCTATTTTCGTATAAAAGTACCTGCAGTTAAATCCTTTGCCCTGGTTTTTTCTTATAGCGGCTTCATCGATTTACAAAAGAATTTTTACCTAAGTGACGAAGAAGAAGAAAAAATAACCGTACAATTAAAACGTGGCAGTAAGACCCTGCAAACCGTAGTAGTGAGTGATGATAAAGAACGTACTGAAACCGGCTTAACAAAAATAAATCCTAAAAATGCTTTAACCCTGCCCAGCACAACCGGCGGTGTGGAAGCCCTGATAAAAATACTGGTGGGCAGTAATAATGAACTCACATCGCAATACAGTGTGCGTGGCGGTAACTATGATGAGAATTTAATTTACATCAACGACTTTGAGATTTTTCGTCCGTATTTAGTGCGCAGCGGCCAGCAGGAAGGCCTTAGTTTTATTAATCCCGAACTGGCAAAAAATGTAAACTTTTATAACGGTGGCTTCCAGGCAAAATATGGTGATAAGACGAGCAGTGTACTGGATATTCAATATAAAAAACCTACAGGTTTTTCCGGCTCTGCCTATGTTAGCCTGTTAGAGCAGGGCTTACACCTTCAGGGTACAGCAAAAAAAGGGCGGCTGTCCTATTTGATTGGCATACGAAACCGCAGCAATAAAAATGTATTGCAAAGCCAGGAAACATTGGGTTCTTATATACCGTCCTCATCCGATGTACAGGCAACAGTAAACTACAGGCTTACCGAAAAAACAGAGCTTGAATTTTTAGGTACTTATTCCGTAACAAAATTTTCTTTGTTCCCGGAGTCTGCCCAAAAGACCACATCTGTCTTCTCTCCTTTTTTTACGGCTAACCTTGGCCTCGATATTTATTTTGAAGGACAGGAAATAGATAACTATAAAACAAACCTGATCGGCCTCAGCATTATACATACACCCAACAAAAAATTAAAATTAAAATGGATGGTCAGCCGTTTTCAAAATAAAGAAAATGAAAACTTTGATATTGCCGGAAGTTATTTATTTGGTGACCGCGATTTTGACAATACCAGCAGCACTTATGGCCAAATAGTAAATCCGCTCGGTGCAGGTTATTACCAAAACTATGGCAGGAACGAATTGAATATAAATGTGTATAATGCCACATTCAAAGGCAGCTATTCAACGGGCAAACATGTAATTCAATTTGGTAACAGCATAGAACAAACCAATATTACCGACAGGTTAAAAGAATGGGAATACCAGGACAGTGCAGGTTATTCACTGCCTTACAATCCTCCGCAACTGAATCTGTTTAAATCATTGAACTCAGCTGCCAACCTGTCCATTCAAAAATACAGTGGTTATGTACAGGATAATATCCGTCTGGGAAAAAATAACAATGACATTACCCTGCAGGCAGGTGTGCGCTACAATTACAATTCGCTAAACAATGAATTTTTATTGAGCCCACGTATGCAGCTAAGCTGGAAACCCCTTTGGAAAAAAGATGTGGTTTTAAAACTGGCCGCAGGTGCTTACCACCAGCCACCTTTTTACCGGGAGTTGCGCAGATACGATGGCACATTAAATACCCAAGTTACAGCACAAAAGAGTTACCAGTTTGTTGCCGGCATGGATTATAATTTTACAGGTTTAGGCAACCGGCCCTTCCGCATATCCACCGAAGCCTATTTCAAAAGCATGAGCAGTGTAAATGTGTATGATATTGACAATGTAAAGATCCGATATGCCGGTAACAATGATGCCAAAGCCTATGCTACGGGAATTGAAGCCCGGCTTTTTGGCGAGCTGGTAAAAGATGCTGAAAGTTTTTTCAGTATCGGTATTATGCAAACCAAAGAAAACCTTGATAATGATTTTTATTACCAGTATAAAAATGCTGCCGGTGAGATCATTACTGTAAAAAGTATTGACAAGGTTGCAGTAGACAGTATTAAGAATGAAGTGAGTTATGTTCGCCGGCCAACAGACCGTTTAATAACTGCAGGTTTGTATTTGGAAGATTACCTGACCACCAATAAAAATTTTAAATTCCATTTAAACCTGTTGTATGGCAGTAACATGAGTTATAATATTCCCAACAGTGTAAAATACCGTAATGCACTCATCATTGAACCGTATATACGGGTGGATGTGGGTTTCAGCGCACAATTACTCAGCGAAAAAAGTAAGCGCCGCAGCCACAGTCCGTTTAGAAGTTTTGAAAACATCTGGGCAAGTTTTGAAGTATTTAATTTAATTGACCGGCGCAATACCATCTCCTTTCAACTGATAAAAGATTTTGCAAATAATGTGTACAGCATTCCCAACCGGTTAACACCCAGGTTGGTTAATTTTAAAATAGTGGGACGGTTTTAATGAAATTAAACCACCCTGCCGAAAAGCAAACTAAATTAAACAATAAAGCCATGGCAGCTTCCAAAGAAAGCAGAATTAAGAGCATACAGGAAATACTTACAGTACCTCAAACGGGTATATTTGATCTTGTAACCTGTAAAGCCTATGAAACACTCAAAAAGTTAAATGTTGTTTCTGCAGATCTAACCGGCCATAAAAAAGAAATTCAAAAATCACTGGGATTTACCGGTAAGAATGTTGACGGGGATATTGGACCGGATACCATTTCGAAAATTGAAAAGGCTTTAATAATTACCGTGCCTCCTTTATCTGCTGTTGCATCAAATATTAAAAAGAGAACATTGATCATTGGTGCAGGGCATGGTGGTTCCGATCCCGGCGCATCCGGAAATGGATACATTGAACGTGATCTGGCCATTGAATGTAGAAATATACTGGTAGCTGAATTACAAAAGATGCCGGTGAAATATATTGTGGACTCTGATTCGAATGCGCTAAAAGGTTCAATACTGTATTTCAAAAAATACTTTAATGCTGATTCTATAAATATTGATATTTACTGGAACGCCGGTTCGGCTGCTGCTACAGGAACATAAGTATTAATAAGTACAAAGGCCGGTCCATTTGAAAAACAATTAGCAACAAAGATCACGACTGCTATCGCCACTATATTAGGGATCAAAAACAGGGGATTGAAAACAGAACTGGATAGCGCCAGAGGTTATTTGGGTTGGTTACACCAACCGGGAGCGGTTTTCATTATTGAAATGTGTTTTATTTCAAACAAAACCGATATGGATAAATACCAGGGAAAAAAGCATGAGCTGTCAAAAGCATTGGCTACAATATTATTTGATGCAGTAAAGTAATGACCTGGAGCAATCAATAACTCCTTAAAAGCAGCTCATTAAAATTTTATATTCAACCGGAGATATTGAATAAAGACACAAACTATGGTTTAAATAAAAAAATCTTATCCGGGCTAAAGCCTTCCGGTGATTTACAGGTTGAATGAAGAAGTGGAATCAAAGATCAGTAATTGAATCCATCAGGAAAACAGCATTCATTCTCAACATTCCAACTTCTTTTTTTTGTTAAATTTTATAACCTGCAAACTTTTCCACGAAATTATGCGTTGTGTGTATAAGTAAATTTGCTATGTAATACATGCAATTCGTTACATTTGAAAAAGAGACAAGTTAGAAGTACCAATTTGGATTTTAATTGATAACTAACCGCTGCTATGGATGCTTTGTTAAATCCGTATCACAGAAACAGTGGCAAAACTAAAAACCTTTGACAGAAACGATCATCAACCTCGAAACCGTAAACCCTATTGAATTTTTTGGCGTAAACAACGGTAAGTTAGACATCTTAAAAAAGAAATTTCCCCTCTTAAAAATTCTCAGTCGCGGCACGCAGATTAAATTAAGCGGAGCCCCGGAACAAATTGAAGGCGCCAGGGAAAAAATCGATCTCATTCTCCGGTACCTTGAACGAAACGGCCACATGAGTGCCAATTATTTTGAACAGATACTTGGTGGTGATGATGAACGGACTGTTGATAATTTTATAGATCGCAATCCAAATGATGTTTTGGTTTTTGGACCCAACGGTAAAACAGTCAGGGCCCGTACCGCCAATCAGAAAAAGATGGTGGAAGCCTGCGATAAAAATGATATCCTGTTTGCCATTGGCCCTGCGGGTACCGGTAAAACATATACTGCTGTTGCTTTGGCTGTGAGGGCATTAAAAAATAAATCAGTTAAAAAAATTATTTTAACAAGGCCTGCGGTAGAAGCCGGTGAAAGTTTAGGCTTTTTACCAGGTGACCTGAAAGAAAAAATTGATCCTTATTTACGGCCATTATATGATGCACTGGATGATATGATACCCGCTGATAAACTGGGTTATTATATGAGTACGCGTACCATAGAAATTGCCCCGCTGGCTTATATGCGGGGGCGTACTTTGGATAATGCTTTTATTATTTTAGATGAAGCACAAAACACGAATGACCTGCAGATAAAAATGTTTTTAACCAGGATAGGGCCCAATGCGAAAGCCATCATCACCGGCGACCCTACACAAATAGATCTTCCCAAAAACCAATCCAGCGGTTTGTTTAAAGCCACCCGTATTTTAAAAAATATTGAAGGCATTGCACAAATTGAACTGGATGAAGAAGATGTAGTAAGGCATAAGCTGGTTAAACAGATCATTAAGGCTTATAATAAAGATGATATAAGTGTTACAGAGCAAAAGAAAAGTTAATACTACTAACCTTCACTTATACCGGGGCGGCTGTAAAGCTGCCTCTTTTTTTATTTAGACTGAACCCTGCATAAATAATTGTTTAAAAGCGCTAAAATAAAATTATTTTTGAAGTCTCACTTAAAACTGATCAACCATGAAAAAAATTATTTTTTTCTTTTTAGCTGTTACCGTATTTACCGCCTGTAAAAATGATACGGGTGCCCCATCATCTGCCATTGACGGAATGTTTACTGCCATGAAAAGCGGTAATATGGATGAGATGAAAAAATTTATCTCCAAATCGGATATTTCTATTTTAGAAGCCGGTGAAAAGATTATGAATAATATTGACCCGGAAGCGATCAACAAGATAAAAGGAGATATAAGTAAGGAATTTAAAGAAAAAGTTAAAGATGTAAACTATAGCTTAAAAAATGAAAAAATTGAAGGGGATAAAGCCACTGTGGATGCAGAGGTAACTGAAGGCGAAAAAAAATCGACCCATACTTTTGATCTTGTGAAAGAAGATGGGGCCTGGAAAATATCCCTGTTTAAATCAAACAATGGTATGTTTAACAGTATGAAAGGCAATATGGGGCCTGATAAGAAGGATATTGAGGAAGGTATTGAAAAACTTAAGAATTTGCCCCCGGATTCACTTAAAGCCATGTTGAATAAAGTGTCGGAGGTTTTGGATTCCATCAAAAGCAAAAAAAATAAAGAATAAATTATTTTCAATTAAAAGTACCAGGCCGCGGGCCGATGCTTTTTATTGATGTATTGTAAAGATGTTTAACTTTAGTAATGATTAAAAAGATCCTGGTCATGATTGGACTGTTTGCAGCCATAAGCGCCTGCAACAATATAGCTAAAAAAGAACCTGTTACCGATGTTGAAGTGGCCAGAACTTTTTTACGCGGTATTCTGGATAATAAATTTACACTAGCAAAAGCCTATTTACTTAATGATGAAACCAATCAACAGTATTTTGAGAGGTTTCAACAACAATACGATGCACAGGATAAGGCTAAACTGGAAAAATATAAAGCTGCTGAAATTATTGTTAACGACATCAGTTATATTACAGATACTGTTTGTATTTTTAATTACAGCAACAGTTACAGCAGAGATGTAAAAACAAAATTAAAACTGGTACGAATAAACAGTAAATGGCTGGTTGATCTGAAATATACTTTTTCAGGAAATTTATAAAAAAGAAAATGCTTAAAAGTTTTTTTCTCGTTGGCCTGGGTGGCGGTATTGGTTCTATGCTCAGGTATGGCAGCAGTTTATTTCTAAATTCCAGGTTATTCCCCTACGCTACACTGGCTATAAATATCACGGGCAGTTTTATCATCGGGGTTGTTTTTGCAATGAGTATAAAAGAAGAACCCTTATCAAACAACTGGAAACTGTTTTTGGCAAGCGGCATCTGTGGCGGCTTTACCACCTTCTCCGCTTTTTCTCTGGAAAATATGGGACTGATGCAGAATGGAAAATTTGGAATGGCTTTATCCTATATTTTGTTAAGTGTGGTGCTTGGAATTATTGCAACCTATTTGGGATATCTGTTAGTAATTAAAAATTAAAAATGCAGGATCAAAAAGATCTCATCGATCAGAACCTGCAGCATTTCAAATTCATAACCTGCCTGCGGCAGGTAGGTTCATCATTTATAATTTAAAAAACATGTACACCCTTCACCCCTGGCATGGCGCACATTACGGCAATAAAGCACCTCAGACTGTTAACGGGCTCATTGAAATTTCGCAGGGCTCCAGGTCGAAATATGAGATAGATAAAAAGACCGGCCTTCTGAAATTAGACCGTATCATCTATTCCTCTTTTCACTACCCGGTTAATTATGGTTTTATTCCCCAGACGCTGGGGCAGGATAAAGACCCGCTGGATATACTGGTGATGTGCAGCGAAAGTATTCAGCCCTTATGCCTGGTGGAAGCAACCGTCATTGGTAATATGCAGATGATAGACAACGGTGAAAAAGATGATAAGATCATTGCGGTAGCAACCAAAGACCCCGGCGTGAATTTTTATTCAGATGTTCAGGACCTGCCAAAGCATTTTATTGCAGTGCTGCGTAATTATTTTGAACAGTACAAAGTGCTTGAAAATAAAAAAGTGGAGATCGATGAATTTCAAAATAAAGAGGCAGCTTATAAAGTAATTGAAGAAGCTATTGGATTATATAAATTAACTTTTCCAAAATGACCATTAAAAAGAAAAGCATGGATATACAGACTATACTTATTATTATCCTGGTTGGGATCGCAGCCGGAATGTTAAGTGGCATGGTTGGTGTTGGCGGAGGTATTATTATTGTTCCGGCATTGGTTTATTTTATTGGCTTCAGTCAAAAAACGGCACAGGGCACATCACTTGGTTTGATCTTGCTGCCCGTTGGTATTTTAGGCGTTTTACAGTATTACAAACAGGGGCATGTGGATTATAAAGTTATAGGCATTCTGGCTATGGGGTTTTTGGCCGGCAGTTATTTTGGCAGCAGGATCGCGTTAAGTTTATCCCAGGAAACCGTTAAAAAAATATTTGCCCTCATGATGATCGTGATAGCACTTAAAATGTTGTTTTTTGATAAAACAAAAAAACAGGGCACCGATGCAAAAACCGAACAGCAGTTAATTAGCCCGGGAAATGAAACTGTGCTGAATATAAAAGACAGTAATAAAAACTGATCAGGTATACCGCTTTATGATTCGTAATTTTTGAGTTCTTAAACCGGTATCTGCATTTACGATCCCCTGGTTGTCGATCTTATCAATCCTTACTTTGCCTGCCGCATGAATAATTTCACTGGCATTCAGTAAAATGCCAACATGAATGATACGGCCTTCCTCATCATCAAAAAATGCAAGATCACCGCAATGTGCCTGTTGTAAAAATGCAACCAGTTCGCCCTGTGTAGCCTGTTGCTGCGCATCCCTTAGTAAATGAATATTTAAAAATTTATACACGGATTGTGACAACCCGCTGCAATCGATCCCGAAAACTGATCTGCCGCCCCATAAAAACGTTGTGTTCAGAAATGTAAAGGCAATCTGCTTAATGGTCTTCGCGTCTTTTTTGGCGGTTGCGGGGTTCCATACATCAGCTTTGTAATGCACCATATTCTTTCTCCAGAAAGCATTGCCATTCTTCATGGCGGTCAGGGAACTTCCAAAGGGCACCCACATCCGGTTACCATTATAATTGATCTCATTTACCCAGCCGGCAGTAAAATTAATCTCTTCACTATAATACTGTGTATCATCTATTTCCTGGAAATGCGATTGCTGGCACCAGCCGGTATACGCATCCAGTTTATTTACAATCTTAACCCACCCGTTTTTTTCAACGATGATGATGATACAGCATTCTCCAAATAATAACTGGCTTACCATTTCCGCTTTATGGTCGGGTTCATTTCTGACCGGGGCAACAGGTACACAACAAACAGCGTAACTCATTTTCTCATTTTCGGTTCATCTAAATTATGGAATTTAAAGTATGTTTACATCTAACTTAAAATAAATTTATTCCTGGTTTTGAAAAGCACCCAATATAACCATATCAGCGATAACGAACTGCTGGAGCTTTTTTACGGCGACCATAACAATGAATGGCTGGGTATATTAATGCAACGCTATACAATGCTGCTGCTGGGTGTTAGTATGAAGTACCTGAAAAATGAAGAAGAAGCAAAAGATGCCGTACAACAGGTTTTTTTAAAAGCGTTACATGAACTGCATAAATACAAAGTGGCGTATTTTAAAAGCTGGATATACATGATAGCCAAGAACCATTGCCTGATGAAACTACGGGACAAAGGCAAATGGAGTGTGGAATTAAATGATACTATTACAGCCCGTACAGCTGAACCGGAAGAAAAGAATGCATACATTGAAAAAGATAAAACACTGGACAAACTGGCTGCGGCCCTGCAACAACTGAACAAAGAGCAGCAACTATGTGTAACTTTGTTTTACCTGGAGAAAAAAAGCTATTCAGAAATTGCCATGCAAAACAGTTTCAGCATTATGCAGGTAAAGAGCCATATACAAAACGGAAAACGGAATTTAAAAATAATCTTGGAAAAGGAAGAGTGAGGGAAGAGTGAGGGAAGAGTTAGGAGTTAGGAGTTAGGAGTTAGGAGTAAGGAGTAAGGAGTTATAAGTTTTAAGTTTTGAGTTTTGAGTTGTATGATTCGGGAAATGGTACATAGTAAATAAGGTTATAAAATGAGTGATGATCTAAAAGACATATTATCCAATTTAAACAAAGAGATAGAGCAGGAAAAACTGCTGGACTATCTTAATAAAAAGTTATCTACAGGCGAAGCACATGAAGTGGAAAAGCAGATGGCTGATGATGAATTTATGAATGATGCAGTAGAAGGCCTCGAAAATTTTCAAAATAAAAAAGACCTTTCACAGTATGTTCTGCAACTGAATAAGGATCTTAAAAAACAAATCAGCAAAAAGAAAGAGAAAAAAGAAAAACGCAAACTGCGTGAACAGCCCTGGCTCTATTTTACCATTGTGATCGTGCTTATACTTGTTGTGATCGGTTATGTATTGGTGAAAAAATATTTTGGTGAATAAGATTTAACCGCAAAGTGCGCTAAGAATTTCTCTGCGACCTTAGCATTTCTTCCCTCTGTGTGCTTTGTGGTAAAAAAAACAAACCGCAAAGTGCGCAAAGTTTTTCGCAATGGACGCCAGGTAATTATAGTCCATTTACGACCCTCTTAATTCCGTCTTTTAGTTTTGCAACATTAAAATTTAAAAGCAGTCCTAATTTGTAATTCCCCAACTTCATATAAGTAAGAGTCTGCGCTAAGTGAACATCGTTCAATGCCTCAACACTTTTGATCTCAATAACCAGCCTTTTCTCTACAAGCAAATCAATTCTGTAGCCGCACTCCAATTTCACTTCTTCAAATATCAAGGGCATAGGTTTTTCTTTTTCAATATTCAATCCTGACTTAGCAATTTTATAATATAAACATTCTTTGTATGCACTTTCCAATAAGCCAGGCCCCAGTGCAATGTGAACCTCAATAGCCAGTCCGATCACTTGGTTTGATAATTCATTTTCTGTAATGGTCATTTATCATTTTTTGAAAGAAAATTTTATTGTACCACAAAACGCAAAACCTTAGATCTTTCATGGGCAGTAATACCATAAATCTGGAAAGTACCCGCAGCTAGATTTGTAACATTTATGGATATGCTGTTAAACCCAGCAATCGTACTAACCGTTCTTTGCTGCACTACCCTGCCCTGCAAATCGGTGATGATGATATGTAATGGTTTATTTTGAGCAGTACTTACTTTAAGATCAAAACTACTCCCCACAACCGGGTTGGGTGCAATGTTTAATATTTCAAATCCTTTGTTTGCATGTATCAATACAACTACGGTACTGTACAATACCTTCCCATCAGCATCTGTCATTTTAAGCCGGTAATAATTTGTTCCGGTGGCAGGACCGGCATCAGTATAACTGAATGGCTGCTGACACCGTAATGCCGTTGCATAAATACCGGTTATACTTTTATAATTTCTGCCATCAGTGCTGCGTTCCATTTCGATATTGACAAACGGGGAACTGCTGCAGGTGAGTTTCCAGTTTAATACATGATTATTGTTTTGTTTGATACCGGAAAAATAGTTAACCGAAACCGAATTGCTGTTTGCCAAAATGGCCCCCAAATTTGCAATAACCAATGGGGCATCCGTATTGGCCGCAAATATTGTGTTTACTGTACCGGTAACCTGGAAACCAGGGAACTGTGTAAGGCCGGTATTGATTACATTCCATACACCCGTATGCAGCCCCAGTTCTACAGTTGCAGGAAAATAAGCGAACAATGCATTACCATCTCCGTTTGCATAAAAGAAATCTACATTTACCGTTCCGGCAGGTGTACCCGAGGGCCTCACCACCCAGGTGCGGTTTACAGCACTTACCGGATATGCAATACCCGGGTTTAGACCTATCTCCACTCTTGCTCCATAATTTAATCCATCTCCATTAAAAATGGCCAATGGATTTATCGTTGTAGTATTTGCCCCTATCGGAAATATTCGAGGTGTTGCCCCTGCAATATTATTGATATGTAATTTACCGGTACTGTTGGTTACTATATGAGAAGTGGTTGATCCCCCACTAATATTTCCGGTTATGGTTAAATTATTAGTCCCCAGAATGACCAATGCATTTGACAGCAAAGCAATATTACCAACTATTGATTTATTTGAAATCATGGTTACGGTAATAGTTGTTCCAATATCCATCCCATCAGTAACAGGCAGCGTTAATAAACCACTGCCTCCTAAACTTGCAGTAACGCCATTTATAATAAATTTTCCGGATGTTGCCCCGTTAACATTTCCTGTTCCTATAATACCATTTCTGAATATTTTGGTACCTGCATTTTGAAAAGTGATATTACCATTGGCTTCAAATAACCCATTGATTGTCGTAGTACTTAGTGCACCAACAATTCCAATATTATCGGTAATTCTGAAAACAGGTATGGTAGTAGCATTAGCATTTGGAAAAAAAGTAACGCCATCTGTCGAGAAAATCAAACCAAGTGTGTATTCAAGAATGGATGCATTCTGATAAATATAATTTGATGCATGAACACCAGTACCAGCAGCTGTCAATCCACTTGCAGATAACCTCAGCATACCTCCGGTATTTATATTTGCTGAGGCAGTTAATGGAGAAAACTGTGGCCCATTACTATTAGAGGCCAAAGTAAAAATACCGCCCGCCTGCACAATGATATCATCCCCAATTCCATCATTTACAGTTAATGTATTTGCTGTATGCAATAATAATCCGCCATTTTCAATGGTCACCTGGTCCATATTTTCATTGGTATTAACAGTAACGGTATGCCCATTTCTGATTTGAATGATATTGGCTGCACTGGTAGGTGTTAAGGTGGCTGTGGCCCAGGGGGTAATACCTCCATCTGGCGATGACTCCCATGTGGTAATGGCACCCCAGACACCGGTTTGTACCGAACGGAAATGATCTGTTGCCCCTGAAAAAATTGTTGCTGTTTTTTTTATGTTGAAAAAAGCAGAGAAATTAAAAGTTGTTGAATTCAGTATTGCATGATCAGTTGTTTTATCATTTGATAGATCATAAATACCGTCAGCCTGATAAACATTTGATGAAACCTGTGCTTTACTGCAACAGGTGAACATAAAAAAAAGAGCAACGGATAAAAAATATACCTTTTTCATAGACCCGGTTAATTTAAAAAGGCTCAGGAGGTACGACGTTCAACACTTACTATAAATATACAAAAAAGTCCTGCCAAATAGCAAGACTTTTATTTAGATCTTATTTTACAAATTTACTGTACCACAAAACGCAGGACCCTTGATCTGCCATCGGCTGTATTACCATAAAGCTGGTAAGTGCCTGTAGTAAGTCTGGCCACATTTACAGGTATACTGTTAAAGCCTGCTACCATACTAACTGCTTTTTTCTGCATTACCCTTCCCTGCATATCCGTAATGATGATATCTATCGGTGTATTTTGTGCAGCACTTATTTTAAGGTCAAAACTTCCCCCAACGATCGGGTTAGGAGCAATATTCAATATATCAATTCCTTTATTAGCATTCAATAAACTAACCACAGTACTGTACGTTATTTTTCCATTGGCATCAGTCATTTTAAGGCGGTAGTAATTGATCCCGGCTGCCGGATTTGTATCGGTATGATCAAATGGCTGCTGGCAACGTAAGGCTGTTGCATAAATACTGTATATGCTCTTATAATTTCGGTTATCAGTGCTGCGTTCCATTTCTATATTAGCAAATGGGGAACTGTTACAGGTAATTTTCCAGTTCAGTAAATGACCGCTGTTTTGTTTAATACCGGTGAAGTAGTTGATGGAGATGGGTAATGGGTTTAATAAACTTGTACTTGCAATAACAAATGCTCCATATGTTCCACTTTGTGTAGCAGACCAGGAGACAGTGCCCGCAGCAGGAGCACCAGTTGTCGCTCCAATTTCACCCATAGCATCCCAGGGTGTTAAAAATCCGTTATCATTACGTGCAATAGTTAGTGAAGCGAGATCATCTATATACGGTGCAGTTGTTACACAATTATTTATAGCACCATTCCAGGATAAAGTAATATTTACTGTAGAAACACCAATATCCCTGGTAAGTGTCCAGTAATCACATCTGCTGATATGACCCGGAGGTGCAAGACCTGGCGCAGTAATAGCGCCTATTGTCAATGCATCTCCTCTTATATATTCAGCTGTAAATTGATCTGATGGGGTACCCCCTGTAAAAGAACCTATTTCTACTGCAGCATATCCATTAACGGTACCCGAAGGCCCGCAATTTGTTTTACCAACCGGGAAGACAAAGCCAGTGTTACCAATTTTAGAAACCATGCCATTTACAAAACTTGTATTTGAAGCTCCTGCAACAGATGCAGTGGCGCTGAAAGTGAGCATTCGTGGATTGGCGATGGTAACAATACCGGTTGTGAATGTAACCAGGTTATTAACCGTGAAACTATTAGCAAGTGTTATTCCCGCTACATTATTAATGATAATTGCTTCGTTGGCCCCAAATGTTAGTGTTCCTCCTGCATGGCTGATGGTTTGCGGAACAGTACCGTTAAGTGTTAATGTATTTGCAGCGATCGGGCTAAAAGTTAATATTTCAACTGCAGCTACAGATATATTACCTCTTACATTTATTCCCCCGGTAACATTAATATTCAAAGTTCCGTTTGTAATGGTAAGTGTATCCATTGTTAACGGATTAGCACCTATTGGCGATTGGTTAAAAGTTCCCAGGTTGACTTCAATATTTGCATAGGTCCTGCCGTCAAAATCAGGAGCAGCATTTTGCTGGATTAAAAATAAACTTCCTGCATTAAAAACCACTTTAGAAGCAGGCTGTGCCAGTCCGAAAGGATTAGCACCTGCAAATTGCCTGAATGTACTTCCGGTTGCAAATACAATTGCGCCTGCTGTTCCTGCAGCAGAAAATACATTTCCGGTACAACCTACAGCCTGTGAAAAAATAGAAGGGCTGTTAAAAGTTATTGCTGCGGCATCTGCAGCATCTAATCTATGGTCAGCATTTAAAAAATTCATATTTCCTGTTATGCTGCCTGTAGCGCCTGTTCCTATGTTGATAGCCAATGCATTTGCACCATTTATAGTTAAAATAGAACCATTTTCAACAAAAAGATCGGTACCGGTACCGCCAGCTATCGTTAGTATATTGGCAGCAGCCCCGGCCTGCAGGTTTGGAAAAGTATTATTGATTACCTGTAATTGTCCTATTGTTTGAGTAGGAACATTAATTACTGTTGTACCAACTGAATTATCAAATACAAGGATGTCGTCTGCTAAAGGGGCCGCCCTTACAGGGGTCCAGTTTGCTGGTAGGGTCCAGTCTGCCATACCAGTCTGGTTCCATGTATATGTTGCTTGTCCAAAAACAATTGCGCTGCATAAAACCATTCCAAAGAAAAAGTAAATTTTTTTCATAGCCGTCAAAATAAAATCTTATTTTTTTAAATAAACCCAACTAAGGATTATATAAACCCTTGGTGAAAGAAGTTTAATGAGGGGGGATCTGTTTTGGTTTTTTTGGAGGATATTAAAAGCAAATGAATTGCCTGATTAACTGCAAGATACTTTATTATTTAAAACCGTTGCATTACATAACAAAAATTAATCATTAAGATTTCCACAATTACTGTAATAACTTCCGCAGATCTTAATAGATCTCTACAAAAAAAGCCCCTTGCTAAAAAAAGCAAGAGGCCTGTCTCTATAAGAATATAAGAATTATTGTTTTATAAAATGTAAAACCCGCGATCTGTTATTTGATATGCTTCCAAACAGGGTATAACTGCCAGATGCCAGTTTGGTTATATTTACAGGCAGGCTGTTGAAACCGGCTATCAGCGAAACCTTTAGTTTTGAAACCAGCCTTCCCTGTTTATCATAAATTACCAGTTCCATTTTTGCAGCAATGGCACTGCTCACATTCAGGATAAAATTACCCTGGGTAACCGGGTTGGGTGCCATATTTACTATTTCAAAACCGGTAAATGCATTCAGCAATGCTACTATGCTGCTGTAAGAAATTTTACCATCAATATCCTGAATTTTAAGGCGGTAATAGTTCATGCCGCTTAAGGGTTGCGTATCGTTATGATCAAACGGCTGGTAGCAACGCAGAGCATCTGCAGTTATAGAATACAACCTGCTGAAATTCCGGGAGTCGGCGCTTCGCTCCAGGGTAATGGTAACCCTGGGTGTTGAATTGCAGTCAACTTTCCAGTTTAACAAATGGCCCGTTGCCTGTTTCGCCCCGGTAAAATAATTTATGTTGATGGGTAACACACTAAAGCCCGGAACGCCCACACCAAAACCGGAGAATCCCGTACCATTAAAATCGCCGGTTATAGTATAATTGCTGCCGAATAATCCATCCGAAGCGTTTAATACAATTACACTGGAGGAATGGGGTGCAGCAGGAGTTATATCCGGAATATAAAACCCGTTGGAAACCTTAACTATTTCGGCATCGGCCCAAACCCTTCCTGTTGCTGTTTGCCAATTGTTTACTTCGGTGGCTGTATAAAATAAAGTGATCAGATAATGTCCTGAAGTGGTATTATTTGACGGAATTACTTTTAATGTTTTAGATAAAAGATTATTGGACACATTGTTATTCCAGAAATTTACTGATGAGCTGCCGGCCCTGTCAATGACCAGCTGTGTACATCCATAATCAAATGCGGTAAGGTTTCTGATTCTTGCCATGATATTGCCGGAGCCATCATAGAAATAAACGTCGTCGTTGGGGCCAAGGTATGCAGTTTTGGTACTGTTCAATGCGGTTGAAATTGATGTACCGCCAACAATAAAACCAAAGGCCATATTTACCCTGAGTCCGGTTAGAAACGAAGCAGGTAGACTGCAACCGGCTGTCCCGCCTGAAATATAATTTGCAAAAACTGAATAACTGGCTGAAAGGGCAGGCACATCAGATTCCATAATATCATCTCCGGCATCAGCAGTAGCATTTTGATAACAGATATTGACAACAATATTTGAAGTTCCGTCCCATGAAAAATTGGAAGAAAAATTAATGGTATTATTACCGGCAACAGTTGAATAAGCACCGGAAAAGACCTGAGTAAAGGACGGTGAATCATAACCGGTAAATGATGAGGTGGTTGTATTGCCAAGCGAAACGGTAAATCCGCTAAATGGCTTTGTACTGTTTTTGGTTATTACCCTGAATTTAAGACTGTTTAATGTTGCTGCTGAAGTTATTCCTGCAGCATTAAGTTCGGCTTTGGTAACCAGGTATTGTATTTTATGTTTTGTATTTGAACTGAAAAAGCAGGATTGCCCCCCGGATGTGACATAATTAAAAGTGCCGATTGTTGAGCTCATTCCCAAGCCCGAAACAATGGGCGCTGCATCATTATTATTGATGGTAAAAGTATAGGTTTGATTTGAACTGCCTGCCTGTGCATTGGTTGCACCCGAAATGGTAAAATTTAAGGTAAAAGTTTCTGCAGGTTCTATAGCATCGTCATCATAAACCCTGATGGTAAAAGGTTGTGCCGTGGCAGCGCCATTGGCAAAATTGAGTACCATTGAGGGCAATGTAAAACTACCATTGGTTGTAACAGCATAATCCACGCCGGGTGTAGCTGATCCTCCGGCGGCAATACCCAGGGTAACCGTAGCATTGCCGGTTGGCGCATTTAAAATGATCATAGTGGAGCTGTAATCCGTATAACCACGGCAGTCACCTGTAAATGCAGTTGATTCAGTTGCTGAAGCCGAAAAGTCCTGGAACTGCAGGTCGGGTGTACTAACACTTGGAATTATGGCTGTCCATAAACCACGACCATGTGTGGCCGCTGCGATGGTACGATCGCTGCTCCGGTATTTTATCATATCGGTACGTACAGACGGAAAGCTGCTGTTGGCAGACCATACTGTTGACGTACCGTTAATAAGATCGGTTTCCCAAACACCGGTTTCTGTAGCTATATAGGCTTTGGTATTATCACCGGGATAAAACATACACCAGCGTACAGGCATAT
>JAYTOF010000282.1:0-8465 GCA_043747955.1 Chitinophagaceae bacterium | reverse complement strand
TTCATCAGGCTGCTGGCTAAAAATATATCTGAAAAAGAAAAACAGCTTTTGGGTATAGCTTATAATTCGCTGCGAAAAAAAGTAGCAGAGGCACTTCTTTTACTGCTAAAAAAATTCAGGCAAAACGGTGATCAAAAATTCAGTATTGATCTTAACAGGGACATCCTGGCAACTATTGCCGGTACTGCTAAAGAGTCACTCATTCGTACACTGGGAGATTTCAGGAATGAAAGACTGATCGATATCGAAGATGGGAATATCTACATTATCAATCAGCATAAACTTGAGCACCTTGTTAACTGAAAACATAAAAACAAAGATCAACCCATTAGGTTTACAAAGCCTAGCCTGGTTTGCGGGCATTTCATTTTTTATTTCATCCCGACCCAGTTGAATTTTTTATAAATATCTTCATAAAAAAGCACCCTTCCTGTTGAATCAATGCCTGCAGGATTATACCATATAATTACAGGCATGTGTTCATCTGCATGAACAGTTATGGGTGATTGGTTTCGCAGGCATCCTTTTTGTTCAAGTGTATCTATTGCTATATGGTTATTCTTTAAAATAAGATGGCCCATTTCCATTGGTTTTTCCATCCGCATGCAGCCATGGCTGAAGTAGCGCTTATTCAGCATAAACAGATTCTTGGATGGGGTATCATGCAGGTATGCACCAAACGGGTTATAGAAATTTAATTTTAATAATCCCAGTGCATTGTCACATCCGGTACTCTGGCGGATGATGTATGGAAAATAAGACCTGCTGAGTTTATGCCAGTTAACAGAATAGGGATCCACAATTTTCCCCGACATATTCATTACCTGGTAATTATTTGCATTTATATAACCGGGGTTTCTTTTAATATCAGGCAGTAATTCTTTGGTGGCGATGCTGTAGGGTACATGCCAGTAAGGGTAAAGGATCACTTCATTCACTTCACTTGCCAATGTATAGGTTGGAGTGGATGTTTTACCCACCACCATCCGCATTTCAAGAAGGATATCATGGCTATGGTATACTTTCAAATAGGCAGCAGGAATATTTACGACGATCACTGATCGGCTTTGTATAAGACAATATAACCACCGGTAATAATTAATGGAAAGATTAAGCGCCTGCAGTCTTTCCGCCAAAGGGATATTCAGTTCCTGCAGAGTGGTTGACCGAAGTACCCCATCAGGCAACAGGCTGAATTGCCGTTGCGCTTCTTTTACTTTTTGTTTAAGGATACTATCTGGTAAATTTTTATTGACAGCGCCAATAATTCCCAGTTGATATAATTTTAAAACCAGGGGTTTGTTGATTGCAGAAACGTTGCCCGAAGTAACAATGGCCTCCCTGAAATTGCTATCGGCTAAAACAATAAGGTATAATTTCATTTTATTTTCCATTGCCGTGATCTCCGGGAATTCAGGGGCGAGCTGCATAAAAAGCAGGGGCAATGAGTTTGTAACGGTATGATTAGCCAGTAAAGCCGGGATGTTGCGGCAATTGGGTACATATTTAAGTCCATAGTAATCCAAAACAGGCTTTGTATTGCCATAGGCCAGGTCATTGTATAAGTGCAGGGCTGTTTCTGTAAAATGAATTTCTGCCTCCAGGGAATCATCAGCATTTTTGAGGCGCATGGTACCATCGCGGAAAGATCTGATAAAATCAAACTGGTAATCACTTTCCCGGAGAGCCATAACAGGAGAAAGTTTAAGGGTATTTAAAAGTATATCACGGTTGCCTGTGTTCTCATTTTGTATCCAGGCCGTTTTATAATTCAACAGGGCATAAAATTCTTTTATCTCTGTATTGCCGGTATACCTGTTCTCCAAAAGAAAACGCTGCAGTTGATCAGGAGTAATTTGGGAAAAAGTTGTAAAACCCGGGGCAATGGCAAATAAAAGGAGTAAACTGAATTTGCAGAAACTGTTTTTCACTGGCTAAAGGATATTTTCTGAAAGGAAATGGTTGAATGCTTTTCTTACTTCTCCATACTGCTTCTCCGCAGTTTTCAAATTGTTTCTGAGCCGCTTCCATCTTAGATCAATTTCTTTAATGATTTTTCCGTCTGCTGATATTTCGGGGGCAATTAATTTTTCCATTTCATTAACTTCATCCCGGAGTATTCTGATCAGATCATCCTGCCTGATGAACCGGGTTTGAAAATGATCCACATCTTCCAGTAAATTTTTATCGAATCTGTCCTGAAGAATTTCTGCAAGCCTGTTTTTCAGGTGAATATTTTCTTCGATCATGAATGCAAGTAATCTTTTCCAGGTATCCTTTTCATGATGCAGTTGTTTTAATTTCATCTCCGGCATATAATATCTTTTTAAATACTTGTGATTTTTGGGTATGTTTTGCATAGTGTAGTTTTTTTGATTTACTGCTATAAATATATTAATATCAAAAGGCTTAAATAAGTATTTTCATCATCGGTAATCCTGATTTTGATCAATAATCTTACTCCAAAAAAGGGTAAAAGGTTTTAAAAAAAAGCCCCACCATATTTTATGGCAGGGGCGTTAAGCCAAACAGGAGCTAGCTTATTTTACTGCGATGTGTTTTGAGGCTAAAAGCTTTTTAGCTTCTTCCTTGCGGGGTAAAGCAATCTTCAATACGCCATCTTCATACCTGGCTTCTATTTTTTCCCTGTTCACTTCTTCAGGTAGTGTGAAAGTGCGGCTGAAAGATGAATAGTTGTACTCCTTACGGGTAAACTTTTTCTCTTTTTCTTCCTTTGTTTCTTCCTTTTCACTGCTTATGGTAAGCATATTACCGTCTACATCAATTTGAAAATCATCTTTTTTCATACCGGGTACAGCTAATGATACCAGGTATTCATCTTTATGTTCGGTAATATTTACAGCCGGTACATTTAAGGTTCTGGCTGATAGCCCACCGTCAAACCACTCATTCCAGGGTTTGAAAAAATCGTCAAATACAAATGGCATTCTTTCGATTGGTCTACTTAATAATTGAGTTCCCATGATAACCTCCTTTTTATTTTTGTGAGTAATTCAGTTTTACATAACAAAAGTACTTTTAAACCGGTGGGCTGACAAAGACCATGGTCAATAAAATCAATGAGATTGGTCAGTGCTGAAAAGAGGGTGCCTCAATTAGTGGTTCCTGCCGACACCCTGCAGGATTTTTATAGAATGTATTCTGCACAAGCCGGGTTTATTAAATAATCCCCAACAGGAACAATAATTAACGTCTGCGTTTAAAATAAAAAGTAATCATATAAAAAACTACGCGGATGAATTGATACGAAGCCCAGCGGATAAACTGTTTGAAAATGTTTTTAGAATGAACATGCTTTTCTTTGGTAATGGCGATACAGTCCTTTTGAATAATACTTTCCAGTGTTCGTTCAGTTTCTGAGGCAAAATCAGTATTGCGGACATCTACATTCAGTTCAATGCTGGCATAAGTACTTATGTTGTTTAGATTGTAGGAACCTATAGTTAACCACTCACTATCGCATACTGCTACTTTTGCATGTAAAACAGCAGGTTGATATTCGTATAATTCTATTTTATTCCGCAGCAGCCAGTCATACATCCAGCGTTCTGCATATTTTGAAACTAAAACATCCGAAGGCCCGGCTGTGATCACTTTTATTTTCACTCCCCGTTTGGCTGCATTTTTTAATAACCTGCGTATTGTTTTTCCTGGTAAAAAATAGCTGCACATAATGGTAATACCCCATCGGGCATGCCGGAACATTTCAATATAGGTTGCAGAAATTTCATTTTTCCTTCTTACCCAGTCATTGCGCCTCATACTTACCCTGCTTATTTCTTCATCTTTTAAATTAAAATCCGGCTTCTTCTCTTCGCAGGGAGTAATGCCCATTTTTACCGGAAAGCTATTCCATGTTTTCCAGCAAAGCACACAAAGGTCTATAGCAATTTTACCTTCGGCATAAAGGGCAAAATCAAGCCAGGCAGGATCTCCGGGCATATCGTTATAACTGTTGGTAATATTTATACCGCCAACAAGTGCAAATTTTGTGTCGGCAACAAACACTTTATGATGTAACCGTCTGCCGAAATAATAATTTTTACTTTTAAAAAAAGGTTCAAAAAAGCGAAAACTGATCCCGGCATCTTTCATTGCAGCGATAAAATGTTTGGACATTACCTGTGAAGCATAACCATCTGCCAGTAAATGTACCGTTACCTTTCTTCGGGCAGCAGCTTTTAAAGCTTCCGCTACCAGGTTACCTGTTTCATCATCATCAAAAATATAAGTCTGCAGGTGAATAGTTTCCTCAGCCTGGTCAATTAATTGCAGCAACAGGTCAAAATAGGGCTTACCGCCACGGATCAATTTTATCTTATTGTATGATGAATAGCCAGCTAAATTATTTTTAATTGAACTGTTCATGGAAATACCTGTTTAAAAACGGAAAGAGTAATTACCACATACTTAAATTAAATATCTGTGAAAAGATATCTTTAATAAACCACAATTCTTGTATTAAGATTTACAAAGGGCTGTTTATTTTTGGGTACAGTAAACCGGAGTATACCTAAACTGTATTCAGCGCTTATAAATGCTGTATCAGCATTAGCGGGTAAAATTATTTGACGATCAGATAAACCGTAATTAAATTCATGTTGTTGTAAACTGGATTTTGCTTTCTGGCTGCAACCTTTATGGCACACACAAACAGACAATATATTTTCATCTGTATGAATAAAAAAATCTTCCCTGTTTACACCGGGTATGGCCAATTCCACAATATATGAATCTATCATTTCTGTAATAATTACCGGAGGAGCATCTGATTCACATGCAAAAGAAAGTTTTATTTCTTTCTGCAGCTCATCTTTGTTTAACAAAGGCACGTATGCACCTGGATAAATTAATATATTGCGATCATATGAGTTAACTTTTTCCACAGTATAAATTATTTTGTATTAAAAATAGTAAACCTGCAATACATATATTCTCAGGTGTTTATTTCTTATCATTGTAACACAATGGGTGCCCTGGCCTTTTTATTAATTTCAAATTCTGCCAGTTGCGATAACCTGCTGTCAATTTGTTTTTCATTACCTTCCGCTTCATGAAAAAGGGCAGCGTGTTTTTCCATTTCCAAAGCATTGGCAAAAGCTGCAGCTGTGCCATAAATACTGATTTTATAATGGTTAATGACCTGGATACCGGCAAGCAGGCAGGCATCTTTTATTTCAGGATCTGTACAGGTGTTAAGTTTTTCGTTTGTTTCTTCAATAAATGCATGCATTACCCGGTTATTCAGGCTAAGCGAATTTATTTTTTCCTGCTCAAAAAAATTTTCCATTTTATGTACATGCTGCTGAACAAAATCAAGATATTTCTGCAATACCGTTTTAAGCATTAACGAACCGGTATTGTTTATCCACTCCGGTAAAATGTTTTGTAACTGTATTTCGGCACTGGTAAACTTACTGGCATCATAATCCAGCAGGTGATGTAAAGTGGTGATGGTTTGATTATTTTCTGTCATAGTTGTAATTTTTAATTGATACAAATCTATCTATTTGTAATTTTTAAAATAATGACCGCTATCACGGTAAATATTGATAATCCTCATTGGGAAATACTGATCCACAAAACCATTTATATAGCTGACAATAATCATTCATCAGGTTGATGGGGGACATTAATAATAATTATTAAATAGTGTTGCTTTGTTAAGCAGTCACGCGTTTGGAATTTTTAAATAAAGTGGTATGTAAATTTTTATGGCAAAGAAAACACAACCTGGCAAACCCAATGAATTTCCTTCACCGGAAAAATATCCTGAAATAATAACACCTGTTGATCCTGAAGAACCCATTATCCCGGTGGAAGACCCTGAAATTATTCCGGATGAGGATCCTTTTGAGAACCCTCCTCCCTTTGAGATACCCGAACCCGGTGAAGGACCTTAAATAGTAAAGTATATGAGAAAAAACCAATTAATTCGGGAGGCAACAACGGCTGTTGATTACAAACTGCTAAAAGTAAGCAGTACTTCATTTCAGCATGAAGGACCCATTCCTTTGAAATATACCTGTGATGGTAAAAACATTAATCCTTCGCTGCATATTGAGGATATACCGGAAGAAGCAAAATGCCTGGTATTGATTGTTGACGACCCTGATGCGCCGGTGGGTACCTGGGTGCATTGGCTGGTATGGAATATTCCGGTAACACATCACATTAAAGAAAATGAAGTGCATGGTATACAAGGGTTGAATCATTTTCAGCAACCTCATTATGGAGGCCCTTGCCCGCCCTCCGGCACTCACCGCTATTTTTTTAAGGTATATGCATTAAATGCATTACTGGATCTACCTTCCAATACCCGGAAGTTTCAGTTAGAGAAGACGATGAGTGAATATATCATAGCTTTTGGCGAAATCATTGGATTGTATAAAAGAAAAAACAGCGTAAAATGAAAACAATATTATTTATCCTCGTCTCTTTTATTGCACTTACATCAACTATATCAGGCTTGTTAATGATCAGCTATCCCAATGGTGAGATCATGGACTTATCACTTACCCTCCTGGATAAAACACCCTTTAAAAATTTTCTGGTACCCGGAATATTATTAACGGTGCTCGTTGGGGGTGTTAACCTGCTTGCCGTTTTTTATAATATGCAGCGTCATGCCAGCCGATATAATTGGGCTATAGCAGGTGCCGTTATGATCAGCGGATGGATCATCGTTCAGATGATATTAATTGAAGCGGCACACTGGTTACATTTTTTATACCTGGGTATCGGGATACTCATTATATTATTGGCTTACCAGTTAAAAGGGAAATGGGCAGTATAAAAAACAAACTCATTTAAAAATAAAATTTATTATGAAAAAAGTACTTTTATTTATCGCTTTGATCAGCAGTTTCAATGCTGCATTTGCATACCGTATTGAGTATGGAAATAATATCATCATCAGCAGACCCGTATATGAAAATTTGTATATAGCCGGTGGTACGGTCACCATAAATGCACCAATTTACGGAGACCTGATCATTGCGGGGGGTACCATTATTATCAACGATTCGGTAATGAATGATATTTTATTAATTGGTGGCAATGCAACTATTAATGGCTTTGTAGGTGATGATATCCGGTGTGCAGGAGGTAATATCAGGATCAGCAAAAATATAACAGGTGATGTAGTGGTCACCGGTGGTGCGGTAATAATTGATAAAGGGATTACTATTGGTGGTTTACTGGCAACAGGGGGAGATGTTACCATTGATGGAACTGTAATGGGTGACATTAAAGGAGCATTCGGTGATCTGTTTATCAATGGAAATGTTTCAAAAAATATTGATTGTACTGGAGGAAGAATAACAGTGAACAGTACCATTGGCGGGAAATCAAAATTATCGGCCAGATATATTGTTATTGGCAGCTATGCAGCTTTCAATGGCGATGTTCGGTATTGGAATAAAAAAGAATCCGTAGATTTTAAGCAATCATTGAAAAACGGTAAAGCCGTTTTTGACCCGTCTTTGCGTATCAGCACCGGAGAATGGTATTACCTGGGCTCTGCCACTATACTTGGTTTATTATGGTACCTGGGTATGGCATTTCTTATGATCATGATTTTTCAATACCTGTTTTCGGCAACAGTTAAAAAAGCAGCTGATACCCTTTTTAACAGTACACTCAAATCGCTGGGTATTGGATTTTTATTTTTTATTGCGGTTCCGGTTTTAGCCTTAATATCTTTTGTAAGCCTGGTTGGTGTTCCACTGGGTATTTTGTTTGTGTTCTTCTATATTGTACTTATACTGCTGGCAACCGTTATCACCTCAGTTATTGCTGCCAACTGGTTCAATAACCGTAAAGATCATAAATGGAATTACTGGCGCCTTATATTTTCAGCTTTCGGTATCTATGTTTTATTGAAGCTCTTATCGCTGGCACCTTTTGCCGGATGGTTGATCATCATGGTTATGGTCTTTATTTCGTTTGGCGGGATATTATTGAATGTACAATGGAAAAAGAAGCCATTGATATAACAACAACAGGTAAAAATATTTTATGCAAATAACGAACACCATAAAACTGCTTAATACTGCATATTGGTTTGCCTTTCTGATAATATTTATCTTTCTTGGCTTTTATGGAAAGGAACTCATTGAATGGATATTGATAAAACTGTACGAAATATTTATTCAGAAAGATCCGGTTATTGTTTGATTTACCGAAAATCTATTTACGGCTAAGTAATAGATTAAGGGGCTTCCATTCATCAATATGATCACTGACTATCTTAAGAATGGCTACAAAAGGAATAAACAGTACCATCCCGGAAATACCCATAACAATACTTCCCGAAATCATCGCAATTAACATCGCTAAAGTGCTTACATGCAGTTGGGTTCCTACTACTTTTGGGTAAATAACATTTGCTTCAAGATACTGAACAAAAACAAAAACAGCGATAACACCCAGCGGGTACCATA
>JAYTOF010000281.1:0-6996 GCA_043747955.1 Chitinophagaceae bacterium | reverse complement strand
CACCATACTTTTACTGTACGGATATTTCCCAATTGACCGCCATGTACAAAATCAACGGCATCTTTAAAGTGTTTTTGACTTCTTTGCCACTGACCGGCCTGTACTATTTTATTATACCGTTGCTGGGCTCCAACCATTGCTGCACATTCTGTTATGGAATTACCTACCGGTTTTTCTACATATACATCTTTGCCGGCTTCACAGGCATGTATCATTATCAATGCATGCCAATGATCTGGCGTACCGATGATGACGGCATCAATATCTTTTTGGGCCAATAACTTTCTGTAGTCATCATACACTTTTATTTTTGATACATCAATATTTAACGTAGTTAATTCCGCAAGCTTTTTATCAATTACATTTCTGTCCACATCACAAACAGCTACCAGGTTTATGCCCGGTATTTTTAAAGCGGTTTTTGCATTGCCCCAGCCCATACCGTTAATACCTATGGCGCCGATATTTATTTGATCACTCGGGGCGATCCGGTTTTTAAAAATAGCGAACGCCTTGTTATCAAAAGCGGACGCCAATGCGCCTGCACCAAGTATCAATGAGGATTGCTGTATAAATTTTCTGCGGGATGACATAAGCAGTTTGTTTTAAAAATGATAAATTATAAAATTATCGAAGGGCAAACGTTTTATAAACTTAACGAATTTATCTAAATGATCAGTTTTATTTTACGGGAGTTTCTCCCCCAACTGGCGCACTACTTGCCGCCGTCTGGGCTTCGAGGAAAGGCGTTGCAGAGTCCAGAACCTTAAAATAAAAAAATACCAAACCAGATAATTAAATCACCGCTGCTTAAAATCCATCTGGCTTCAACTGGCGCAAGTGTTCCACCATTCATCTGGCGCAAGTGTTTCGCCGTTGTTGGAGTGGCGAAAATAAATCATAGAAAACCTTGCTGCGAACAAAAGCCAACAATTGCAAAACAATATACTGCTATGATTGTTGATCTTGAAAATTGTAAAAAATGAAATTTCTATCCCTGCTGTTTCCGGTATTTCTCTTTATCCCGGCAAAGCCCTTTAAATTTGATTTCGGAACTGCTGCTAACAGAACCAGTAATTGGGTAATTCTCAGCGATAATGTAATGGGTGGTGTATCTGAGGCACAAATTGTATATGGAAATACTTCAGTTATTCTTAAGGGAAGCGTTTCACTAAAAAACCGGGGTGGCTTTGTTTCGCTAAAATCTGATTTCGGAAAACTTGATCTTTCTTCTTATAAAACAGTGAAAATAACATTCAGGTCCACCGCTCAGAAATATGCTTTTACACTGGAGAATAGCCGCAGATGGTATGAACCTGCTTATAAACATGAATTCAGTGCTAAAGAAATAAATAAATGGGAAACGGTTTCCTTCGACCTGAATAATTTTACAGAAGAAGTGATTGGTGAACCAACCGGCAATAAAACAAATAAATACATTTTGGAAAATATACTCAGAATCGGAGTTTCAACCAATGAAAAAAAGGAAGGCCCCTTCCAATTAGAAATTGAATCAATAGAATTTATGTAAACAGGGTATTATTTATTTCGTTCAGTACAGTAAAGGTATTTAATTCTACTCTTTTGCCCAACTGGCGCAAGGTTCCCCGGTGTTTGGCGTCCGGCAAGCTTTCGGGATTCCCTCCCCAAATTATTAAATTACAAACGTAAGGTTCATGGGATCACTTGATGCATCTTCAGTCCTGTACCGACTGTATTGGGGATTTATAGAACGGAAACTGAAACCTAACCGGGCAGGTTTATTAAACACAAGTGGCCCCTTAATCATTCGGCTAAATTACCAGCGGTATCTTAGTGAAAACTTGCCAGTGAAAAAAATATTTCCATTATTGCCGAACAAAAATATTTTATTAAATGTTTACCAAGAATTCCAAACATTTAAAACCATTTTTATGCAAACTTTATTTAACAAGCATAGAAGCCTTAAAACACTGGTTATGATATTTCTGCTTGCAGCAATAGTTGTTTCCTGTAAGAAATCTGATTTAAATAACCAGCCGGCCCCTGAAATAAATGTAGAACAGGAAGCCTTAAATGCGGCACGTACACTGGAAAATACAGCCGCCGCCAACGCAGCCAATGAAGGCAACTCCCTTAACTTAGATGAAGGTACAGCGACAAGAGGCAACCGAAATATTGTGCAGATTGTGGTAGCCAATCCCAATTTTGCAGCTTTGGAAGCAGCTGTTTTAAAAACCGGACTAGCCGGTGCTTTGTCTAATGCATCAGCAAACCTTACTTTATTTGCTCCCACAAATAGTGCCTTTGCCCAGTTGCCGGCGCCGTTTAATAATGCCAGCAATATCAGTGCAATCACTGATGCAGGGCAGATCAGCTTTTTAACCAACGTACTGTTATACCATGTACTTGGAGCTGAAGTGTTTAGCAACCAGATCGCTAATGGCCGCAGCAGCGCAGTTACTCTAAAGACAGCTGGACAAGCCAACGACAATACCGTGTATTTCTCAAAAACCTTTGGCCTTATCCGTATCAATGGGCAAACCGATGTAATTGCTGCTAATATTAATGCCAGCAACGGTGTAATACATGCGGTTAATAAAGTGTTGCTTTTTCCTACTAACACAATTGCTGGTATTGCTATTGCCAATCCAAACTTTTCGGTCCTTGTAGCTGCACTGGTAAAAACCAACCTGGCCTCTGTATTTACTGGTGCCGGAGATTTTACCGTATTTGCACCTACTAATGCGGCTTTTGCTGAACTGCCTGCACCCTTTAATAATGCCGCCAATATTGCTGCTATCAGCAGCCAGGCGCAGATAGATGCTTTGTCGAACATTTTACGTTATCATGTAGTTGCCAGCCGCAACTTTGCGTGGGACCTGGGCATTTTAAGATCAATTACCACCCTGGCCAATACGCCCAATAACAGGGTTACTACAATCCTGGGTTACAATATTGGTTTTGTAAAAGGTAATACAAATAATAATTTTGCTACTGCCAATCCGGCTGATATACTGGCCACCAATGGTGTTATTCAGGTAGTAAACAAGGTGTTGTTACCATAGTTTTTATTAACCATTTTTATCAAAGCCTTTCCTATAAATAAAAATAGAGATGATATCTTTCGGATATCATCTCTATTTTTTTGCCGTTGTTTATAAACTTCAGTCGTCGGTGATAACCTGCCTATCGGCAGGCAGGCTCCGGACTACGGCGTCAGCTGGTTTAGGAGTGGGCTTCTTTAAAACAAAATCATCTTTTAAAATGCGAAAGCATATTAAAGTGATCAACAACATGTACATAATACAATGCAGATGAATATTGATACACTTCAGGAAATTTATACAAACCAGCAACAACATTATTATTATGGATATAATTCAGCTTTTGATTAAAAAACTGCATTAGTAAATAAATCTATACCCAACGATTCACGTTTCCATATTTGATATTGCCTGTTGCCCTTGTTCACCTTACTTTTCCCCATCTGGTGCCATTGAGGAGGACAAAAGTTAACTCTATACCCATTAATTCTCATACTTAAAAAACCACTGAAAAAAAGTCCTTAATTTTACCTTGTGTTATTTAAAAACTTCCGAAACCTCTTTTCCATAAAGCCTGTTCTTGCAGTAGGCCTCTTGTTTGCAGTATCCAGCCTGCTTTTTGGCACCTGGGTGGCTGCCATACCTTCCATTAAAGAAAAGTTTGCTTTTACCGATGGCAGCCTGGGCCTGATGCTTTTACTGTCGCCACTGGGTGCCATCACTGCTGTTTTTTTATCAACGAAAGTCTTCAGCAAAATACCAATAGGTAAATGGATGCTGGCCGGATATCTTTCGATGTGTATCATCATGATATTACAGATCAATTCGGTAAACCGTTTGATGCTGGGTGTATGCCTGTACTGTTTTGGCTTGGTAAGTTTTTTAAACGGCGTATCTACCAATGCAACCATCAGCATAATGGAAAAGAAATACAACCGCCTGCTGATGAGCAGTTGCCATGCATTGTACAGCATTGGGGGCGCAATTAGTGCAGGTCTGGCTGCATTAATGGTTGCCTTACACATTGTACGTGGCTGGCAAATTGTGTTGGTAGTAGCAATTATTTATACGATAATGCTCAGCAGCAGAAAGTTGTTGCTGGCAAACAAGGATATTATTCATTCGGGCTCAGGTATAAAACTGCCTTCATGGACGGTGTTGGGTATTTCCTTTATCTGCATGACACTTTTTATGGCCGAAGGTTGCGTGGCCGACTGGAGCGGTATTTATTTTAAAGAAGTATTACATGCGCCAAGGGTTTTTACCAGCATGGGTTATGGCTTTTTTGCAGTAGCCATGACAATCGGCAGAATAAACGGCGATAATATGGTATCAAAAACCGGTAATAAGAAAGCGGTGATAGGGGGCTGTTTGCTGGCTTCTGCAGGATTTATTTTAGTTGTATCAACGCCGCTCATTTTTATTACACTACTGGGCTATATCACCATCGGCTTTGGTTGCTCCTGCATTGTACCTGTATTGTTTCGGGCATCGGCCAATATACCTGGCCTTAGCCGGGTTGAAGGATTTGCGATGGTAACCACCGGTGGACTGATCGGTTTCCTTGCAGGTCCATCTGTAATTGGGTTTATCTCAGAAAAAGTAGGACTCTCTGCCGGCTTATCGCTACTCATCATAATGACATTGCTCGCAGCCCTGGTTGCATGGAGAAATCAATTTTTAGGTAACAGGTTTACAAAACCAGGGGATGAAAATTTTGATGAACAGCTTTATTAACTCTTTTATATCCTTTCAAAACTTCTTCTCAGCAACGTCTCCTGCAAGGGACGTTGCGTCAATGAATATATAACATACACAACGTCCTCACCCCACTCACAAACCATAGGAGAGACGTTGCTGAAAAATAGGTTCCCCAGGGAGGATGAAACTGTTACACTGCCGCCGCCTCGGTTCGTGTCACACGAACCGAAATTATCATCAAGTAAAATTGGTTCGTGAAGACACGAACCATGGCGAAGAAAAGATACGCAGCTCGTAAATCCAGGCAACATTATAAAACCTTAACCCAAATATTTTTAAAATAAACTTTGCTCTTCGGGTCGTGACCCTGAAGGGCAAAAGTACCGGATGAAAGTATTCTTTCTTTAATTCCTTCATCCCGTTGTACATTTTCAGGTTCGGTATAATCCACTACCTGTTTATCATTAATTGCAACCGTCACCCTTTTGCCTTTTACTTTGATAAGCATGGTGAACCATTCGCTGTCCTTCACGTAAGTTTTTGTAATATCCTGTATGGCCCAGAGGCTGCCGGTTCGTCTCCAGTCGGTATGCGAATTATTCACCTGCACCTCGTAACCTTTTTTCGGCCAGCCGTTCTCCTGGTATTGCGTATGAAAATAAATGCCTGAGTTGGAACCTGCTGTTGTCATCACATCGGCTTTTAATTCGAAGTTTTTATAATTATGATGTTGTACTTTGCCGATATAGAAAAGATGGGCTGTTTCCCCATTAACCACAATGCTCCCGTTTACCACGGAAAAACAGGATGCATTGGCACCTACTTTCCATCCATTAAGAGACTTGCCATCAAATAAAGAAACCCATTTGTTTTTTTGATCTTCTTTACCAGGCCCAAAAGAAAAAAGAACAACGGATATTATCAACAGCTTTACTTTTTGCATGGTAAATGATTTAATGAGTAAGCTACAAAATTTTTATCTCTGCCGCCTCGGTTCGTGTCACACGAACCGAAATTATCATCAAGTAAAATTGGTTCGTGAAGACACGAACCATGGCGAAGTGTTACATTCCACAATCATTAAGATTATCGGCCGATGTTGGTGTAACATATGCCATATGCAAGCTCATCTGGCACACCAGCACAAGCCTCGGTCTGCTGGTTTAGGCATGGATTTCTAAATAGATCTTATAAGATCAACAGCGGAAAAAGAAACAATATCGCGAGTATTAATGCGTTTTAATTCAATAGATGAATGCAATGTTCTTAACAATACTTTAATACCCAAAAGCTTTTAAATACGCTTCTTTTTTCAGATTTTGTGTGCACTATTTAATCCGTTAATCAATTTTTAGCAAATACTAAAATTGTACTCTATGTTAAAAAAATTACGCTCCTTTACTTTTTTTGTACTTATTTTAAGTTCCTGTGTTTCATCTTCACGTAACGGCGACAAAAATAATATTATAGTTAGTGAAAATGGGACATCGTTGGATTTGACTGTCGACAGTTTACCCATTTCTTTAACGGAATTACCACGTACCGAAGATGGGGGTTTTATTATGTCACCGGGATTTTATGAAGCAGAATTTAAAACATTTTGCCTTCAGCCCGGAACTCCGGATCCTACGCCCCGGGACGCATATCATCAGGCCCCAATAAGTGGTTTCCGGAAAGATATTGTGGAAACTGTTTTGCTTAACTCCCGAAGTAATCCGGGTATTAAACAAAAGAATGTTCAGCTTTTGTTATGGTCTATAGTCAGCAGATCCGATTTTAATAAATTATCTAGTTCAGTTAAAGAAGATGCCATGGATCTGCTTACATCAAAACAGATTTTTGAATTAAAAGGGGGAGTGATGGGTGCAATAAAACAGGCTTCCAATTCATTACCAAACGGGATTATTAAAGGCAATACTGAATTAAGCCGCCTGTTTGAGATCGGTTCATCTTCTTATGAAATGTTTGAAAAAATTGCTGTATTACGGGAGCCTTCAATAATCAGAAGAGCCGATTTTAAAAACGATCAATGGTATAAACAAAAAGAAAATTATTATGTACGGCATTTTCCGGTAAGCTATCAAAAAGTACGGATACAGGTTTATGTGCCAGATAGTATTTTAGATTCTGCCGGGAAAGTTGCTGGAGAATACCTGGTTTTTGATCCTGCGGGTTATCAGACTGTTCCGGTAAATTCCAATTCGCAGCGTTTAGGTATTGGAGGGCCGGTACTTGATATCATTCGATCTGTAATAAGAATAAACAAACA
>JAYTOF010000280.1:0-14831 GCA_043747955.1 Chitinophagaceae bacterium | reverse complement strand
AGAATAAACAAACAAAACATTCCACCAAAGAAATTGCCGGATAATAAAGATATAAAGGCGCCTTCTAAAAGTTGATTGAGGTGATTGAATTGAGTATTTCGCCGGTGTCGCTTTAGCATATAATAGACATAAGCCAACAGCCACACCAGCACTCGCCGTCGTCAGGTGTTATCAGCACCGGAACAGCCACCAAAAAGAGCCCTCAATAAAATTAAATTTGTAACAGATTAAATTTCAGTCGTCGTTGATACTTCGGGTTCGCTCAGTAAACCGTACGACGGCGTTTGCTGTTTTAGAAGTGGGTTCTTAATGGATAGGTAAAGACCAACAAGGGCAGAGAACCTACATCTACAATGTCTTTTTCTGTTTGTGCTATTGTATTTAAGCAAAGCAAACCAAACCAGCTGTTAATAACAGCCCGATTGTTTTAATTGACACCATTTTTGATTCTTAAATTTTTTCACAGCAATGTCTCCGGTACGTGACGTTGCGTTAACGATTTCATATAACAAACGCAACGTCCTCAGCCAACACTCAAATCATCGGAGAGACGTTGCTGAGAAAAACACACACGCAAGCCATCTGGCGCACCAGCACTCACCTCCGTCTGCCTGTCCCGATTATTTCGGGAGTCTTATGACTAACGGCGCAGCCACAAAAAAGAGCCTGCAATAAAATTAAATTTATAACAGTTCAAATTTCCGACGTCTGTGATAACTGTGGTCGACTGTGTCTTTTGTTTTTGGAGTAGATTTTAAAAATTGATTGAAATCTTATACAGGTCAAAAAAAAAGCCCCGCTGTTTGAATGATAAACAGGGAGGCCTTTAGTAAAGATCCGGATCTTTAAACTTTAAAATTTATTTATTTTTTATAACCACTCATCATGTTGGTAAATACCAGGCCCACCTGGAAACGGCCAAGCCTGTCTTCGGGTGCATTGGCCAGTTGCTGCCGGTCGCTGCTTTTCCAGTCCTCGCTTCTGAAACTGCCGGTATAGCTGGCCTGTATGCCAATGCTGCCATTGCATTTCGCCGGTTTAAAACTAAATCCGGCACCGAGGTTATAGGTTGTAAAAGCATTGGTGAATTTAACGGCGCTGATGGTATTTTGTACGATGGTTGAATTAAGTACATCGTTGAAATTAATGCCTGAATTATCCTTATAAAATTTTGCCTGAAAACCTTCAACACCAATACCAACCATAGGATACAGCATGAATTTTTCTGAAGGGATGAAATCATAACCGATGCTAAAGCCCGCAGCCAATGAACGCAGGTTGCTGCTTTTTTTACTCCGGTTGCCACTCATGCTGTTGGCGCCGGTGATGGTAAACTCGGTGATGAAATCTTTCTTTACCATGCGTGAACCAAGGCTGATGGTACCCATATAATCACGTAAAGTTTTGTATTGCGGATTTATCCCAACACGGCTGTTAAGCCCGCTGAACTGCTGAAAACTGATGCCGATGCCCTGTACCGTTGTCATTTTCCCGGAATGCCATTTTTCGTCTTTTTGTGCTGTTGCCCCAAGGGTAAGTATTGTTAATACTGCTAAGAATGTAATTTTCATATTATGTAGTTTAATGTATGGTATAAACACACAACTGTGTAAATGGTTCAGCAGTGGAGGTCTGTTTTATTGTTTAAACATTGGATTAACAAAAAGTTTACAATTATTAAGTGGGAGCCGCTTTTCCCGGCTGATGCTGATAGTCGGCAATGAAAAAGGATTTGGTGTTTCTACCTTTAATGTGCGGGACATCATGTTGTTTCAAATATGGCAATTAGAACAAGTACCTGACGGCACACAAGCTTGTGGAATTTCCTTCACTAATGATTAATTTTTAAACGCAAGGTTTATGGGATCACTTCCCGATAAGCACCGGGACAGGTGCGGCTGTTATCAACCTGCCTGCTAATAAATAGTCTTCAAACAATACTTAACTTTGAAATATTCCTTATATCTATAAAGTTCTGTTTATGCAATACCTGGTCATAGAAAAATTTTAACCTGATAAGTTAAAAATACTCTACAAGAGATTTGAAGAAAATGGAAGGATGATGCCGCAAGGATTACAATATATCAATAGCTGGATAGATTTTAAAATAAGTACCTGCTACCAGGTTATGGAAACAGAATCGGAAGAAAAAATTCATCAATGGATAATGAATTGGAACGACCTGGCTGATTTTGAAGTGATACCGGTAATCAGTTCTGAAGAGGCTAAAACAAAAGTATTTTCATCCTGAATGTACGCTATGCAGCTACCAGGTGCCTCCATGCAGCAAAGGCTGGTTTTCACCTCCTGTGTTGTGACGAAAAAAAAGGGGTAAACAAAACAGATGCTGACAGCTCAAACTAATTTGTATTTTCAGTTATTTGCAGATGAGGAGAAACCATTGCTTCAGATAATAAACTTATTGTCTTTTCGAATGTAAATATATAAAAGTTGTGTTTGTTCTCCCTGCAGAATACATAATAATAATATTCAGGTATCAACAGGCAGTACCCGGTTTAACGCTTTCAATATTTTTTAACAAACTCTAAAAAATTTATTTATGGCAGCAGATGACGGTAGCAAAGAAGGCGCTACATGGCCAATGCCGAAATTCAGATTTGAAGTAGATCTCGGCCCCGGCATAACAAAAGTTTCTTTCCTGGAAGTCTCCGGAATGGATGTTGAGAACCAGGTAATCGAATACAGGAATAGTAACAGCCCGCTCTTTTCTACAATTAAAATGCCGGGTATTGTAAAGTATGGAAATGTTACGATGAAGCAGGGAATATTTGTAAATGATGACACTTTTTGGAGCTGGCATCAACAGATTTCCATGAATACCGTTAAACGGTTTCCGGTTATCATCAGGCTTTTGGATGAGTCTGGAAAAGTAACCATGCAATGGACCCTTAATAACGCGTGGCCAACCAAGATCACGAGCACCGATCTTAAATCTGATGGAAATGAGGTAGCGATAGATACTCTGGAGATTGCCCATGAACAGATCATTATTAATAATGGGTAAATAATAAGTAAAGATTAAAATACCAGTTTTTATTTCATGCGGTTATTTGAAAAAAAGGAAATTGCACAACCTCAGTTTGAGTCATCACGAACCAAATCTATAAAAAATAAAAAAATGGTTCGAGGGCAAACCGCCATTGAGGTGTACCCTGGAACCATTGCCTGGAGAAAAGAATGAACTAAGACCTACTCATTACTTTCAAATACCATTATTTCAACACGCCTGTTTTTCCATTGCTGTAAACGATCATTCAGATCTGCAGCCGGCATTTTATTTCCGTATGCGGCTACTACCAGCCGGTTCCTGTTTATAAAGAAACTGGCTACATAATCGGCACAAACCAATGCCCTGTCAAAGGCTCTTATACTGTTGGCTTCAACACTGCCCACATTATCGGTGTGCCCTTTGAATATGACATGCATTTTGCTGTTGGCTTTTAATAATTTTATCACTTCACTCAATGTATTAAAGCCTTGGGTGCGTAAAACAGATTTAGCCGGTTCAAAATATACGGTAAAATAAAGGGTGTCTTTTGATACCGGTTTTACAGGTTCTGTAAATGAAGGGCAGCCATTAGTGGCAAGGGAACCTTCCACCAACGGGCATTTATCTTCATCATCATTAATACCGTCTCCATCTGTATCCGGTATCGGGCAGCCTCCATATTTAGCAATGCCTTTATGGCCCGGACACCTGTCATTTATGTCTGTTATTCCGTCGCCATCTGTATCGGTCAGCGTATCTTTTTTTACAGTTTCAACAGATATGGCGGATTTTTCTTTCTTTTCTTTTTCATAATGCTTACCGGTAAATAGGGCATAACCCACACTAACCCCAAACGTCTTCATGCTGTATTGGTGTTGTATTCTAGCTGCATCCACGTAATAATGATCCAACGGCAAATTATAATTAACCCATAAAGAGATCCTTTTATATTCCATCCCTGCAACCAGGTTTAAGCCGGGAAAGATCCTTTTATATTCACCGGCTGAGCTGCCTGTTTGCAATTTTACGTTTGAAGTTTTTTCGATAGGCAAGGCATTTCCAAAATAACTCTTCGAAATTTCTTCTTTTCCGGAGATGAATACATTCATCACCGGTCCGAGGCCAATAAAAAAGCCGGTTTTTTCATCCAGGGAAAATTTCTTGAGCAGGAGCAGGTTAATATCAATATAATTCAGGTTTTGTTTAAAGCTGGAATCTTTAATGGTATTAATTGGTCCGGTTGCATTTTGTAAATTATAGCGATAGCCTTTTTTATTGTAATTGGTTGCAGCAGATAAGCTGAATCCATTTAAGCCTAAAGGAAAACGGGCTGTAAAGCCACCCCAAAAAGAGGTTGTGGATGAATAATTGTTAACTTCTTCACTTGAACCCTGAATTCTGCTCAACGACGACTTGCCGGTTCCAACCATTATGCCATAGCTGTTCTGGGCTTTTACATCATCGATCTGAAAAAAGATAAGGGATAGTAAAAAGGCTTTTTTTACTACAGTTTTGTAATAAGTTAGTAGGTGCATATTGCTTCATGTGTTAGTATCTGGGTAAATTAACGTCTTGATGCTATAGATATTGTATTAGGCAAAATACAAAAATAATTAAAAAATCAACATGGGGTAAGTTATTGAGGCAAGGTTTCATGTAGGTAAAAAGGTAATTTCTTTTAACGTATTCGCTGTAACTCATTCACCCGCACGACATATGTTATACCGGCAAAAGTAGCCTGCCGGCAAAACCAAAGTGGCTCTATTTTTGGTTCTACGAACTAAAAAAAATAAAAAAATTTGTTAGTGAAAAAACGACAAAAACATAGTGTTCATGCTATCCGGGGTGATGCAAATAAACAGCAAATATAATATACGAAACAGGAAGATATAACTTTGTAATAAATCAAAAAATACATTATGTCAATCCATCGTGTAACTCCCATTGAAATAAGTAAAGAAGAATTTAAAAGTACCGGTTATAAACTGATCGATAGCATCTCTGATTTTTTAGAGACAATAGGACAAAGATCTGTCACCAGCGCCGAAACTCCACGCCAGATACAAGATATTTTGGGTAATTCATCAATACCCGAACGGGGGACTTCTGTTTCTGAATTGTTTTCTAATACCACTGATTTACTTTTCAACCATTCATTACTTAATGGGCATCCCAAATTTTTTGGTTACATCACCTCGTCTCCTGCACCAATTGGCATTTTAGCAGATTTATTAGCAGCAACTGTAAATCCTAATGTTGGGGCATATATATTAAGTCCAATGGCAACGGCCATAGAAAAACAAACTGTAAAATGGCTGGCCGAATTTATAGGTGTTTCGCCAGCCTGTGGCGGGATATTAGTCAGTGGGGGAAACATGGCAAATTTTACAGCTTTCTTAGCAGCAAGAACAGCTAAAGCACCAAAGAGTCTTAAGGAAGACGGCCTGATGAATATGCCCGGTGAAATGGTATTGTATTGTTCAAAAACAACCCATACCTGGATAGAAAAGGCCGCCGTTTTATTTGGCCATGGCTCAAAATCTATCCGCTGGATACCTGTTGATTCGGATAATAAAATGAATAATGAAATTTTAGTTCAGACAATTGAAGCGGATATAAAATCGGGAAAGAAACCATTTATGGTAATTGGAACAGCCGGGGATGTAAGTACCGGTGTTGTAGATGATCTTTCTGCAATAGCTGCCATTTGTAAAATCTACGATTTATGGTTTCATATTGACGGGGCATATGGGATACCAGCTGCTGCAATTCCTGCACTTAAAAATATATTTGAAAGTATTCAGGAAGCGGATTCCATTGCGCTTGACCCTCATAAATGGCTTTACGCTCCGCTGGAAGTGGGTTGTACACTTGTAAAAAACCCTCAACACCTGATAGATACTTACAGTTCTCATCCGGTCTATTATAACTTCAGTAACCATAATGAAGAAACATCTCTGAATTATTACGAATATGGTTTTCAAAATTCAAGAGGATTCAGGGCATTAAAAGTATGGATGGCATTGCAACAGGTTGGAAAGAGCGGTTATTGTCAAATGATTAATGAAGATATTGAATTATCAAAATTATTATTCAGTGAAGCCAAAAAGCATCCGGAACTTGAAGCTGTTACACAAAACCTGAGTATTGCAACATTCAGATACATTCCGCCAGACTATACTAAAAGTGAAAAGTATGATGAAGCGTATTTAAATACAATGAATGAAAAGTTGCTCAACGCACTTCAACAGGGAGGGGAAGTATTTTTATCGAATGCTGTTGTTTTTGACAAGTATTGTTTGAGAGCCTGCATTGTAAATTTCAGAACTTCAAAAACAGACATTGAAGAAATTATTGGCATAGTAGTACGGGAAGGTAGAAAATTACATGAACAGCTTCTGAATAAGAAAGCCGAATAAAAGAAATCTTCCGGTTATGTCGCTGGCTTATTACCAATGGCAGGATAATAGTGATTTTTCTAAATTTAAGTGTTTAAAATTCAATTCCGGATATTTTGAATTGTACAATCAGGAGTTGTATATTTATTAAAACTTTCAGAAAACAGAATCGATACATTGGCAATACGAAACAATTTCGTACTGCCATTTATTAGCTGATCCGCTAAATGAAAAGAGTATGAAAATTTTTGTCTTACGGGTATTAATCTTTATAACAATTTTCGGGGTTACAGCAAATGTCGCCTGTTCACAGGATACTGCTGCTGTAATTAAAATTATTAATAATGCTGTGATCCAGAATTCCAATACTGACACAATTAAGTATGCTTTACTTTATGTTTACCGGCCCAGGAATTATGTCGGTTCATTGGTGAATTACGATATTCATGTAGGAGACAGTACGGTAGGAAATATAAAAAACAATTCAAAGTTTGCAGTCAAATTATATAATGAAGGGCCAACTACTTTCTGGGCTAAATCCGAACAGAAAAGAATCATTAATGTTACGGTGAAATTTGGCCAGGAGTACTTTTTAAAATGTGCGGTAACTACAGGTATATTAGTAGGAAGACCCGAAATTAACCTGGTATATCCCGATCAGGGGCGCCTGGATTATGAAAGTATTGAGGAAAAAAAATCAAAAAAAAATAAGTAGGATTTTACAGGAGTTTATTTAATAAAGAGATCACCTGTTTCCTCCTGTCTTGCTTTCGCTTCGCGATCCCCGGCAAGATACTTTTGCACAGTAAACCAATGCTGCATATCTACCGGTTAAAAGTTTAAATGCAATAAATAATAAGTTTGTATTTATACCGTTTTATCATTGTGGTATATAATTTGCCTTATTGTTATCATTGGTCTGCTGACCTATTTTTTCCAGGTAATAGGTATTTGTCAGCCAATAGTTAAAATCCGCAGCTATGAAAAAACTAATTAACACAACCGTTTCCTGTTTTCTGACTCAGCTATTTATCATCTGCTGTATCGGTTGCAACCAGGGGATTAAAACCGATACAATACATGCAGGAATTTTGGCAGATATGCCCGGCAAATTAAAGCCTGCAACAAAGACAGAAAAGTCTTCACCACTATCACCAACCGGAACCCTTACATTTGATACGGCCGGTTATAATAAAAAGATGCTTGCATTAAGTAATGATGATCCTGGCGGGAAATGGCCGGTTAAGACCCCGTTTCCTTTACCGGGAGCAATTTTTCCGGATAACCGGGTGATTGCATTTTATGGTAACCTGTATTCAAAACGAATGGGAATTTTAGGTGAGCTACCTAAAGATTCTATGTTTAAAAAATTGCTGGAGGAAGTGGCAGCCTGGCAGGCAGCTGATCCATCTGTAAAAACTTTACCCGCTTTACATTATATAGCCACTACTGCACAGGGCGCTCCCGGCAAAAACGGCAAACACCGTTTGCGCATGCCTTTTAAACAGATAGATACCATTATGAATTGGGCGGAACAAATTAATGCTTTGGTTTTTTTAGATATACAGGTGGGGCATAGTACTGTAAAAGATGAAGTGCCTGCACTTGAAAAATATTTGCAACTGTCCAATGTTCACCTGGGTATTGATCCCGAATTTTCGATGAAGAATTGCGAAAGGCCCGGTTCTAAAATTGGTACGTTTACATCAGATGATATCAATGATGCCATCGATTTTTTGGCTGAAGTGGTTCGTAAAAATAATCTTACTCCCAAGGTATTGGTGGTGCATCGGTTTACACAGGGCATGGTAACCGGGTACGAAAAAATTAAGAAAGTTCCTGAAGTGCAGGTAGTAATGGATATGGATGGCTTTGGGAATAAAATTTTAAAAAAATCTACTTACCTGCGGTATATTTATAAAGAGCCGGTGCAGTTTACAGGGTTTAAGTTGTTTTATAAAAATGATAATAAAATAAATACAACCGGCATGTTTACTCCCGGCGAATTATTGAAATTAACACCAAAACCAATTTATATTCAATATCAATAATTCCCAGCAAGTTACTTCCTCCGTAGCAAATCAATCTCTGTCATTCACTGTGGTATACAGGCCTCTGATTATGCAAATTACCGGACTACTTTCTTAATTTGATAACGTAAGCTTCAAATTATTCAATGGAATTATACATTACGTAAATCCTTACTTACTCATCAAAACCATAGTGTTGTTATTTAGTAAATCTTATTCAGGGGCCAATGTGGTAACATCTGCCGGCAACATAGCCCGACCTGCAGTTGAGTTTAACTAAACTGTTCCTTTGCTTACGTAATAAATTTTAAGCAGTAAGGTATTAAAATCATTTTTCGAAATATCCTGGAGTGGTGATGCCGTATTAAACCAGCTGCCTGCAAAATAAAAACAGGCAGTTTACTATCCTGCCTGTTAACTGTTTCTCCTGCAACAATGATCTTATTTTTCTACCGCCTCAGCCACCATCCAAGCCAAAGGCCGGTTGCACCCCATCCTACCAGTGCATCAACAAAGTGTGCCATCAGATCGAAACTGCCATACCAGATATGCATAGTATATGGAGCATTAAGGAAGACAATGAGGCCGGTGCCCAAAGTACCGATGAAAACAGTGCTGAAAGAAGCAGCAGGTATTTTGGTGAGCAGCCAGCAAAGCATCAACACAATAAAAATGTTTACCAGCAGACTCCGGCCCATATTCATATACATCTTATTCATGCCAAACATGCTTTTATGATATATCACCTGGGCCCATGGTTTACCTTCCGTGGCCTTCATCTGTTTTTCCATTTCGTCTTTCGAAGTGCCTGGTGCAACTGTCGGCATAAAATATGCGCCGTCTTCGCTGAACTGTGTTCCCAGGTAAGCCAGGATACTGTCTTGTTTTGAAGTATATTTCTGTTGTGCCTCATGCAGGTTTAATACCCCCCAGGTAAGGAACTGCCATAAAAACAAAATAATGCCACCCACCAGGGCGCCAATGATCATTTTTTTCATACAATTAGTTTTAGTTTAGATAAACAAAATAAAAAAGAAAATCGGTATTTAAAAGCTTATTCTTTATTTAGCCTGCTTGTTCCTTACAGATATCCTTAAATTTATTATAATGAGTTTTGGGTAACTTTCCGAAGTATTTACTTAAAATAAAATGGAACAGGCAATACCGCAGCATCAGAAAGCTGGATGATATCTCAGTTATTGGCTATTGAAGGCATACTTTATGTTTAATTGTTTTATATTTGATTACTGCTGACAGCAAACTAAAGCCGGTAAAATTAATTATACCGAAATGAAATATTTCTATAAATATGCATCTCTTTTATTTGATAATTCACACAGGTTCTTTACTAAAAAAAGGCCTTGCTCCCTGATCCTTGAGGAAGATTATTTTGATAATACAAAATATGCACCCCAGGAATTCTTCGATTATTCAAAACAATTTTTTGATGCCCCGCAGCATTTTTATACAGAAGGCGACAGGCCGGAATGGTCAGCGATCAAAAAAAAGTATACAATAGAAAAAGACTTTTATTCCAGATATGCATATCCATCCCCTTTCAAATCAAAATGGGCTGAAAATAATTTCGCTTATTATGATCTGTTTTCAAAAGCTAAACGATCAGATACCCTGTTACTTTTTGCACCCGGCTGGGCCCGGCCAAACTTAAATGCTGAGATTGGATTTGCTAAAAAACTTTTAAACAAAGGCATAGACACCTGTTTATTAACAAAGCCTTTTCACCAGGCCAGAACTCCCGAAGGTTTTTATTCGGGTGAATTATTTATCAGTGACAATATTTTTCTGACCATAATGAACTTCAGGCAGTTTGTTGCTGAGATCCTGTTCTTACTCGATCATTTTAAAAATAAGTATAAATATATCGGGCTTATTGGCATGAGCAGTGGAGGACTTCAGTCCGGAATTGCTTTAAATATTAAAGAAGTTGATTTCTATTTCCCTGTGATAACCGGGGCTACATTAGGTAGTATCACCTGGGATGGAAAGCTTACAAAATATATAAAAAAGGATATTACCCGTAAAGGAATAGATGAATCTGATTTAAACAAGGCTTGGGCTATTTCGGACCAGGTATACCTTGGGCATCATTGTAAGGCAAAGCATATAAAACAATTCATAAGCCTGTATGACCAGGTGATACCATTAAAATATCAGCAAATTCTATGGAGCATTTACAACAAGCCGGAAAAATTTGAAATGCAGTGTGCCCATACTACAGCCTATTTCTATTTTTCTAGAATTGTTGAAGAAATAGCCCTGTTTATCGAAAATAAAAAAACTGATGTAGCTCTTTCCGCTCCCGAACCGGCACAAATCGCCGCGCAGCCTGTCTCTGTACTTCAGTAGTTTTGTATCAATTGTGTCATTTCAACATTACTTATTTTGAATAATTCATCCATTCATTTTCAACCCTTTCTTAAAAACGAAATGGTTACAGCAGCAGCACTTAAACAAACAGACTTTGAAGATTTATACCTGGCTGCATCAGATCCTTTCATCTGGGAGCAACATCCAAATAAAAACAGGTGGCAGTGGGAGGTATTTGAAAATTATTTTGAAGGTGCCATAAAATCAGGTGGTGCTTTTTTAGTAAGAGATGCACAAACAAATGAAGTAATAGGAAGTTCGCGCTACAGCGATTATGAGCAGGAAACAAATACGGTTTCCATTGGCTATACTTTTTTTGTAAGAAGCCATTGGGGCAAAGGATATAATTATGCGTTAAAACAATTAATGCTGGATCACATCTTTCAGTTTGTTGATACGGTTACATTTTATATCGGGGCCGTAAATAAACGTTCACAAATTTCCATTGAACGTTTTGGTGCAATAAAGACCGGGGAGGAGGAAAAAGCTTATTATGGCGAGCCTCTTAAACTGGATTATATATATGCCATTACAAAAAAGCAATGGATGCAACTTAAAGAAGTATAACGTAAGATAAATGTTTGAAAGACCCGGCATTATAAATTGACAGTTCTATTTTGCCACCGTTTCTGAATTTTCGTCAGGCCCTTTAAAACTGTTGGTATCAATACTGAAATGCCGTGTATATATATTGGTGCGTTGAAACTGGTTTTTCAATCGATGTGCCGTCTCCTGAAATGATTTTCCAGCTGCAGTATGAAAATCATTTAATAGTAAACCATTGGCTTCCTTCATCATCAGTTCCGGATCATCCAGGTAATAGTACAGAACCGCCAGGTTAAAATAACTTGCATACCTTATTTTACGATCATGTTTTTTCTTGCCGCTATACTCTGTTTTAATTTTTTCGAAATAATCAATTACCGGTTTTAACTTTTCACGTGCACCTTCAATTGATTTATTGGCATGCATACTGAACAACACTTCATTCATTTCCCGGAAATTTTTTCTGTATTCGTCATATTCAGGGTGTTTTTTGTTGCCGATCACCCACATGAAATCATCAACGTTTACTTCAGCAAAACCAAAATTATCTGCGATACGATCACTCAGGTTATGCATGGCCCTGTTTACACAACTTTGGTACAGCTGTTTGGTTACAAACGGGCTGTTCAGCAGAAAATATCCAGCAGCCAATGCCCTGTTACCGAATTCAGGGCTGTTATAAACCTGTTTATAGTATCTATCAGCCAGAACTTCATCCATCACATGTGCACCTTTATGATCAGTGATCTGGGCAGTGGCGGCAAAAGTATAAATAACCTGCTGGTAGTATAAAGTATTAGTGCCAGTAACTGTACCGCCTTTATTGGTTATGTTTTCAATACGTTCCTTAACCGATACCGATTCGGGCAACAGGTCTTCAAGTTTTACATGAATGTTGATATGGCCTTTTCCTGAAAGTTTACGCCAACCTTCCAGTATCACTGTATTTGCAGGATCTGTTTCCTGGATGAACGGGCTCATAAGTTTTGAGTTGGTAACCGCTACAGTATAGGTATGGTAAGAACTGTCTAAACGGATGTTGGGTAATGAGCGAAACTGAACCTGGAAATTAAAACGGTCGAGATCAACCCTTTTTTGTGCAAAAAGGAGTAACGGGGCCATAAATAATACGATATAGCAGCTTTTTTTCACAGGATACGGTTTTTGTACAAATGTTAAACGAAAAAATGGAAGAATTATTTTCATACATTTTGATCTATTATGGTATTCAGCCTGTATTTGGAGCTAAAATTTATATTAAATAAGTATTATTTTGATCTCATGATCATGATCAGCATTCACAAAAGTATAATGCTTTACCTTTTAATAAAAAATAGTAAAATGAAAGTTCCATATACCATAAGAATAAATTATTCCTTTTTAATTTTTATTTTTTGTTTTCCATTTTGTATCATTTCCTGTGATTCTTATAATTTTTCTGTTCCTCAACCTGTAGAAAAGGAGAATATTTATGAATTTCCCGGGGTTTTGCAGGGAACATGGAAGTCTGAAGATGATGAAGATATTATTTACATAAGTAAGAATTATGCATCAATGCGCAGCACCGGAAAAGAAATGATAGTAAAAGGTGCATGGCCCGTGCTGAATGACAAAGGTAATTTTACCTATCCTCCATATTTATATAAATCTTTTTATACGGTCAGGTATGATTCAATGAAAAATCCAATTGATACCTTTACCAATTACCTGCTGGATGGGGAAAATATTTATAAAGTAAATGAGGAGGGAAAGTTGGATAAAGGAAATAATTACCGGGTAGAAAAGGATACCATTATATTATTGTATAACGAAGTGGTTACAATAGATATGGGTCGTAATGCTTTTCTCCGGAAATTGAACAATGAATTTTATGTTTTCAATTTCCTGAACAGCATACTTGGAACTGATAATCCCTGGTGGCAAATTACTATACTTCAAATACAAGCCGGTGAACAGCTGGTGATTTGGGACTGTACAGAAAAATTAAAAACACATCCTTCGATGTTTTATAAAGCAAAGGGCACCGGAGATTATTATTTTAATGCCAAATGGACAACCGGGGATATCATGCGTTTAATCTATGATGGTAAAATTTCGGTAAGCAGTAAATTAAGCCCGGTTAAAAAATAGGGATGAAGGTATAAGATAACGTCCGGAATAATGATTTACAGGTTTGGTGAAGACCAGTATGCCGTTTTACAACTACACTTTTTCAATCATTAACTTAATCCAAATTTTTTTTGATATCTATATTTCCTGGTTTAAACCTGCACTATTATTTGCATAGTTTTAAACTGGAATGAATAACACCCAAAAAAAATATTGAATTTTGATCTGTAAATTTGCATGGCGTAATAATGCTGTTTCAACGTACCGGTTCACGGCCCATGTACCGGAATGAACAACTCCAAAAAATAGTTCATGAAGTGAAATCATTCTGCAGGTTTTTTAAATTCAGGAAAACTTATTTTATTTGATATTACAAAAATCAGTATCTTTTGCAATGCAGATGAAGGCAGAAACAGCCATGAAAAGATTATTGGTTTTATCTTTTTGGATAGCAGGTACTACAACGGCAAATGGCCAGAAACTTTCGGCTGATAAGCTGATTGACATGTTGTCGTTATCAGAAATTAAATCAGAAAGCCTGTTGTTACATAAAAACTATCATGTTGCCGGAACCGAAATTTCAGGTGATACGGTCATTAAAACCTTTGCATGTAATCCGGTTATCCGCTTCAGTAAAAAAAAGCATGCAGATACGGCAAGCAGGAAAATCATCAGATTTGTTCTAAAAGAAACATTTATTATTTCCTATCGTACTACATCTGCAGTCGAATACAGCAGTATTATCAGATCCTTAAAGAAAAAAGGATTTTATTGTGAATATGAAAACGACAGTACAGTTACACCTGGTTCTTATTTTTACCAGTATGAAGATCATACTGCCGATGCATCTGTAAATCGGGTAGCCGATACGGCCTGGTATTCCATAAGCTTTCATAAAAAGATTTTTCCTGTTGACAGGGAATTACATTTTGCCGAAGACCTGCTTCAATTTACCTCTCATGAATACCTGGTTTATTATTTTGGAGAAAAAAATGTAGAAAAAGATTTCTACTATTTTGGCGAGAATGATATAGTTAAATGTTCAGTTTACTGATCAACACGAACAGGCAGGTTATATTTATCTGGAGAGACGGGCTTAACAGTTGTAAAATTGAGAACCTGTTATTTGGCGGCCAGTATAAATTAAAAAGCCAGAAAGGCAATCAAAAGTTTATAGCTGAAAACAGTTGGCCATTGAAAAGCGGAATAAATGCAGGCATGCCTTTATTTGACCTGCGTGCATTGAACGAAAAGAATATTGCTTTTTGTGGTGGAGATGCGCCAAATCCAGGCCTTGTTTTTCCGGAATCATCAGGTAAGGTTGATTTTAAAAATAAAGAAGTGATCCTG
>JAYTOF010000279.1:0-21771 GCA_043747955.1 Chitinophagaceae bacterium | reverse complement strand
TTAGTTTATTTTGAAATGTATGCTACCCGGCATGAAGCTATTCTCAGAGAAAAAGGTATAAAGAAAATGAAAAGCAAACTATATATCCTTCAATTAATTAGTACCTGGCAAGTAAATAAATAGACAAATCAATAGGTCCTGGTGTCTGAAGGAGTCCCGATGAATCGGGAGAAAGCGTGTGTAGGGGTAACTCTACCGAGGGTTCGAATCCCTCAGTCTCCGCATGAACCTCCAATGTAAAAGTGGTAGGAGGCTTTTTAGTCCAGTATTTTTTCCATTTCAATGCTTCTTGAGCCTTTAATTAATAGAATTGTATGTTTAAAATTTTGATCCCGAAACCAATGTTTAGCCTGAATTGAATTTTCGAAATTTAAATAGGGGTGATTAACTTTATTAAAGTCTCCACCAACAAGTACCACATTTTTCCATTTGTAATTATTGATCAGTTCAATCAATGCCTGATGTTCAGACAGGCTTTCTTTTCCCAGTTCCATCATTCCGCCAAGTATCAGTACTTTATCAGCCCCTTCCCCGTCCGTACCGGCACGGGTGGACATTTTTGCAAAATTTTCAATGGCTGCTTTCATACTGCTGGGGTTTGCATTATAGGCATCCATGATAAATGTATTGGAATCTTTTTTTATTAACTGGGAGCGGTTGTTTGAAGGAAAATAATTTTCAATGGCTGATTTTATTTTTTCTGCAGGTACCTTAAAGTAATTACCAATAGTTACCGCCAGTAAAACATTGGGGAGATTATATTCTCCAATCATATTGGTTTTAATTATACCTGAAACTGCACATGAAGATATTGACACCTCCAGCAATCCTGAGCTGTTTTTAACATAACCGGTAACAGCAGCATCATGGGTTCCGTAAGTAATAACATTTGCAATCCCTGCACTCATCTTTTGTAAATAATCATAGTCCTGCATAACAAAAGCAGTTCCATTGTGCGATCTTAAATAATCAAATAATTCACCTTTTCCTTTGCGAATTCCTTCCTCGCTGCCAAAGCCTTCCAGATGGGCTTTACCGCAGTTTGTAATAACGCCATGCGTTGGCATAGTGTATTTGCAATATTCCTCTATTTCTTTTTGATGATTGGCACCCATTTCAATGATCGCCATTTCAGCATCGCGTTTTATTTTTAAAATGGTTAAAGGAATACCTATATGATTATTGAAGTTTCCTTCAGTTGTATAGGTTTTAAAAGCAGTTGATAAAACCGCATTTATCAATTCTTTAGATGTTGTCTTTCCATTACTGCCGGTAACAGCTATAAACGGTATCTGTTTTTCTGAAGGCGATAAAATAAATTGCCTGCGGTGATGCAAGGCCAAGTCCTGTAAAGTATGTAAAACATCATTTACTTTTATTATTCTGCTGTCAGCATTATCAATTTCTTCATCAACGATAGCAAAAGCTGCACCGTCAGCAATGGCTTGTTTTGCAAATTGGTTCGCATTATAATTTGGCCCCTTTAAAGCAAAAAACAGATCTCCTTGTTTTAGCTTCCGGGTATCAGTTTGAACAGAGGGATATTTTAGATATATATTGTATAATTCCTGAATTTGCATTTATCAAAATTAGGGGAGAAGTTGAAGAAAAGGAATAAAAAAACCTCCCGTATGAAGGGGAGGTTTAATATTGAGTATGATTCAATTATTTCTTTTTCTTACGTGAATTTTGCTTACGGGTTCCAAAGATATTACCTTCTTTAAAACCAGGACCTTCAGGTGGGCCTAAATAAGTTTGGGCACAACGGAAACCAACTGTACTGGCAGATTGACTTTCTTCCATAAACCTGCGGGTACCGGGAGATAGCCAATAAGGCCTGTCATTCCAGCTGCCACCTTTTATTACTCTTGATTGATCACTGATTAATGAACTGATTCCATAACCATAAGTAACGCCACTTGCAGAATCTCCATCCAGGTAATTGATCACATCATTTTTCTGATAATTGGTACGGTTTCTTACTTCTTCATCAGAGATATCAACTTTTTTCAAACGTCCCATACTGTCCCTTTCATATTCACCACCTGTGTTTTTGTAATATTTCTGAAATTTATTACCACGGAAATAGTTAAAATCTTCACCATCTGTAGGAGTCATTGGTCTATATACATCACCAACCCACTCACTTACATTACCACTCATATTATATAAGCCAAATGCATTTGGATAAAATGATTTAATATTTCCCGGAATGGCTGCACGGTCATTTAAACCACCGGCAACACCCATGTTATCTCCACTTCCGCGTTTGAAATTAGCTAAGAATTTTCCCTGCCAGCTTCCGCGACGGTTATCCCGTAATCCGTTTGGATTATTACTCCAGGAATATATCTGTTGATTAGTAAATAACTCCTCGCCGCTTTTTCCTTCTTTTTTACGGGGAGATGGATTTTGAGCCAACATGCCATAAGCAGCATATTCCCATTCAGCTTCAGTAGGAAGCCGGTAACCCATATTCAGTATTCCGTCATCCATACGTACAGTAGCCCTTGGTTTACCGTTTACGTCTTTTAAATCCGATTTTTTTGGTTTATTTCTTCCCTGAATCATATCAGGGGCCATTAAATATGTTTCAGTATTAAAAGATCCTTCGGCACCTGCACCTTTCATTTCCCTTTTCATGGCATCTTTTTTAAGATATCCTTTTTTCTGAAGTGTTAATTCATTTACCCGGTCAGTTCTCCAAATACAAAAATCATGAGCCTGCCTCCAATTAACTCCAACAACCGGATAGTAATTATATGATGGGAAGCGGAAATAAAATTCCACGTAAGGCTCATTATAGGCTAATTCAGCACGCCAAACCAATGTATCAGGCAAAGCCTTGTTTAAAATATTGGTATCACTTGAAAAAGTATTTTCAAGCCAGTATAAATATTCACGATAGTGAACATTGGCAACTTCAGTTTCATCTATAAAAAAAGACGGGACTGTGATACGGCGGGGTACATTATTCCAGTCACCCATTACATCTTCATCTTTGGCGCCCATCACAAATGAGCCTCCTTGTACAAAAACCAGGCCTGGGCCGGCTTTTGGATACTTAACTTTGGCAACATGAAAATTTCCCATGTTTTTATCATCATAATTCCATCCGGTAACAGATGATTTGCCACTTTTTTTAGAACCACTCTTTTTACAGGCACTTACTGTAAGTGCAGCAGCTAAAAGGATCAACAGGCTTTTTCCTGAAAATAGTTTTTTCATGTTCATTCGTTTATCGAATTGTTTAACGAAAGGTTTTCTTTATTATTGTATATGAGGTTATACTGGCTGCGAATATAAAGACTTTAAGCGATATAGGATTAATTCAATATCATTTTTTAAAGTTAAATAAGCATAGGCACAACTTATTATTCATCTATATCGCTTTTTTCAGGGGTATTATTGTATTTCAGGTCAGATTAGTTTTATTTAATAAATCCATTATATCTATAATTTTTTAGGTATTTGGGAAACCGTCCCCGGATCTTTTGATTAATCATAAGAGAAAAATAATTGGATAAAACATGCAAAAACTTTTTTAAATAAAAATATGTGCAGCTTATTTAGAATTAGGTAACTATGTTTAAAAAGCGGTTACCTGCAATGAATTAGCGAATGGTTAATTCAATTATGTAAATGAAAAAGCCAGAAAGCCTGGGTTAAAATAGGGTTTAAAATCTTATTAAAACTGCTGTAAGTGCCTGTTTTCAATAATTTTAAAAGAAAATTAGCCTGTCAGGAATCAATTTTTTTGTTGATTTTGGCAATATAACCTGGAATAATAAATGAATTTTTTATTTATTTATTTGGATAATATAGTCAAGAGTTTTAAACTTGCAAACGGTAAATGAAATACTGAATGCTGTATTTATCAATTGTTGTTAGTTCTTTAACAGGCTAAATTCAGGCTGTTTGAAAAAAAATAACAGGTTAAATAGATTTACAGTAATTTAAAATTGTAGTTATCATGCACTGCAATAAACAACTCTTCAATATCGTTTATTGGGGAAATATGAAATTTTTACTAAGGATTATTTGAAAAATTCAGCAGTAATCCCATTTTTTACCAGTTTAGGTGTAATCAACAGGGGAAAAGCAATTACCTTAGCAGAGAATTTATTTTTTTAGTTTTTTTTAACAAGATTTTATAATTTAGTTGTTCATTTCAATAAAACTGTTATTTTTACAATAGATTACAACCATAAAAATTAACGCTTATAGAGGTACGTCTACCTAACCAAGACAAATCAAAACGCATGAAAAAAGTAACTTTGAAACTAACTGCCTTAGTTATGTTACTGGGAGGATCAATAACTGAATCTTTTGCCCAGAGCAACCAGAACAAAATAAATGTTGTGACATCTGCTGTTCCGTTTTTACGTATCTCTCCGGATGCCCGCAGCGGCGGAATGGGTGATGTGGGTATTGCAACTGCACCTGATGCCAATTCCTCTTTTGCCAATATAGCCAGAACTCCATTTAGTACTAATAAGCTTGGTGTGGCTATTAACTATACTCCATGGTTAAGGGACCTTGGGGTTAATGATGTTTTTTTAGCTTCACTGGCCGGGTTTTACAAAATAGATGACCAATCTGCAATATCTGCTTCCTTAAGGTATTTTAAGTTAGGCAGCATACAATTTACTGATGCTTCGGGAATGGATCTGCAGCAATATAACCCGAGAGAATTTGCAGTTGATTTAGGATATTCAAGAAAGCTTTCCAACAAATTTGGATTAGGAATAGCCATAAGGTATATTAACTCTAATTTGGCAAGCGGTAATTTTGGTGGCCAAAATTATAAGGCCGGATCTTCTGTAGCAGGCGATCTACATTTATATCACCATGGTGTAAAGGAAAATGGTCAGGGGTTAAACTGGGGTATTACATTGAGTAATTTGGGCTCTAAAATATCTTACTCAAGTGACGCTACACAGAAAGACTACATACCTGCTAATTTAGGTATTGGCGTTGCCTATACAAAAGTATTTGATGAAGCTAATAAAATAACTTTCGCTCTTGATCTTAATAAATTATTAGTACCTACTCCACCGGTACTGACAAATGGAGCAAATCCTGCAGCTGATTCTGCTGATTTACGTAAATATCGTAATCAAAGCGTTGCCAGCAGCTGGATCAAGTCATTTGGAGACGCTGATGGACACCTGAATGAAGAGATCCAGGAAATTAATATAGCCGTTGGTGCTGAATACTGGTATAATAATCAATTTGGTTTCAGGGCTGGATATTTTTATGAGAATCCTCAAAAAGGAAACAGAAAATACTTTACAGTTGGTGCCGGTATCAGATACAGCGTAGCTGCATTAAATTTCTCTTATATTTTCCCTACAGGTAGTGGTGTTACCCGTATCCCTTTATCAAATACATACCGTTTTGGTCTTGTGTTCGATATGCCTGAATAATAATATTTTTTTCATGTAAAAATGCGTCAAGCCTTGTGGTTGACGCATTTTTGTTTTCAAAATCAATCAAAATTGCGGATATTTACAGAATAAAATAAAAAATGTCATATAGAATTGGATCAGGTGTTGATTTTCACCGGTTAGTGGAAGGAAGGGATTTATGGATAGGTGGTGTTACCATTCCACATTCTAAAGGCGCTTTGGGACATAGTGATGCTGATGTTTTGTTACATGCCATCTGTGATGCAATTTTAGGAGCTTTAGTGCTTGGCGACATTGGTTATCATTTTCCGGATACCGATCCTGTATATAAGAATATTGACAGTAAAATATTACTAAAAAAATGCTTTGATTTGATGGACAGCAGGGGCTATAAAATTATTAATATTGACAGTACCTTATGCTTACAAACTCCCAAAATAAAACCTTACATATTACTGATGCAGGAGGTAATTGCTTCTATTTTAAATATTAAAATTGCTGATATTTCTATTAAAGCTACTACTACTGAACATTTAGGTTTTATAGGCAGGGAAGAAGGATTAAAAGCTTATGCCACTGTTTTACTTGGTTTAAAATAATTTTAAAACTCATTTTTTGAAAAAAATATTTTTTATACTTCTCTTTCTTTTTAGTGTAATCTTCATATTTGCTCAAAAGCAGGCAAATACCTGGTATTTTGGCAACAGGGTTGGGCTGGATTTTAACCAGGTACCGCCGCTGGTATTAAGAAATGGTACGGCAAATTCTCAGGAGGGCAGTGCTGCTATGTCGGATAACAACGGGAAATTGCTTTTTTATACCAATGGCAAATCAGTTCAAAACCGGAAGCAGGAAATGATGGTAAATGGAGGAGGTTTAAAAGGAGATCTTAGCAGTACCAATAATACAGTTATTGTTCCCTTGCCCGGGAATGACAGTGTTTATTATTTGTTTACCATCGGGTCTGCAAGAGAAGAATTCCCCCAATTTTCTTATAGTATTATTGATATGAAAGCGGATGGAGGATTTGGTGCTGTAACCCAAAAAAATGTTTTTATTGAAGATGGTACACTGGAAAAATTAGCAGCCATCAGACATTGTAATAACCGGGATTTTTGGGTGGTTATCCGAAAATGGCAAACAGACGAATATCATACCTATTTGCTTACTGCTTCAGGACTTAACCCGGTTCCTGTTATCAGTACTACCGGACTGATCGTTACAGGTCAGATCAATAATTCAATAGGTACTTTAAAGTTTTCAAGTAAAGGCAATAAACTGGCTGCCATTCACTCTTTTGATAATGATGCTGTTGAACTGATGGATTTTGACAATACAACCGGTGTGTTGTCAAATACGGTTTTATTTATACCAAATACTATTCCACACCAGTCTACTTTTACCGGTGGTTATGGTGCAGAGTTTTCGCCAAACGGTAATTTATTGTATGTATCTTCAAACAATTCTCCGCTTGACCCTGCAACGTTGTATCAATTTGATATTACCTCAAATAATGCGGCAACAATTCTTGCTTCAAAACAAATTATAGCCCAAACTACGCCCTGGTTTGCCGGTGCTTTGCAGCTTGGGCCTGATAAAAAGATTTATATGGCCATGTGGAACGATACTGCCATTTCAGTAATTGATAATCCGGATATTTATGGGCCGGGTTGTAATTTTGTGTTCAATAAAATTTTCCTTGGCCCGGCTAATACTTATCCATTGCAATTTGGCTTACCCAATTTAATGCAAAGCTATTTTGATATCAATTCAAATCCTTATGATTTTAACCGTTTGGGAAATTGTTCCGATCTGGCTGTAACATTTACGATCACCCGGCTAAATGGTATCGATTCTGTTAAATGGGATTTTGGTGACGGACAACGATCTCAGTTATTGCAACCAACAAATAATTATACTATTCCGGGTTTTTATGATGTTAAACTGATCGTGTATAAGGTAGATTGTTCGGGATTAAATGATACAATAACCAGGAAAATCTGGATAACAGGCAACACCCAATTTTTAGGATCAGATACATCCAGTTGTACTGATTTGGCATTAGATCTTGGCGTTAATGAGGTTTTTGGCGTAAATTATTTATGGAATACCGGGTATAACGGAAGCCGGATAACTACATCAGGTTTTGGTATATACTGGCTTGAAATGGAACAGAACGGCTGTAAAGTTCGGGATACGGTTATTGTAATTTCTAAACCCAAACCTGTTATAAACCTGGGGCAGGATACATCCATTTGTTTAAATAAACCGATTATTTTAATTGCAGGTAATGCCAATGTGGATACTTATTTATGGAATACCGGCGAAACAACCCCATTTATTACGATCAATAAAACAGGTAAATACGATGTTACCGTTTCTTTAAATTCCTGTACCGCTTCTGATACCGTAGAAGTATTTCCGGGAGATTGCGAAATTTTTATACCTTCTGCATTTACTCCAAATCAGGATAATAAAAATGAAACCTTTGGTATTATTAATGAAGTGGCGCTGAATGATTTTTCTTTACAGATTTTTAGCAAATGGGGGCAGATAATTTTTAAGACTAATAACACATCCCAAAAATGGAATGGAACATTTAAAGGAAAAAATATGCCTATTGGGGCATACATCTGGATATTAAATTATGTTAACAATAAAGGTTTAAAAAAGTATATGCAGGGTACAGTTATGCTTATTCGGTAAATCTGTTTGTTAAATTAATTATTCTTTTATCATTTCCTAAGTACATTATTAACTTTGCCAGCATGGAGAATATTCAGGTCAATGTTGTAAATACATCCTCTAATCCATTACCGGCTTATTCAACAAAAGGATCGGCAGGTATGGATTTAAGGGCCAATTTGCAGGAACCGGTAACTTTACAGCCATTAGAACGTAATTTGATTACAACAGGGCTTTTCATTGAGTTGCCTGTTGGTTACGAAGCTCAAATAAGACCCAGAAGCGGGATGGCCATTAAACAGGGAATAACCTGTTTAAATTCTCCGGGTACAGTAGATTCTGATTACCGGGGTGAATTAAAAATTATTCTGATAAATTTAAGCAATACACAGCAGGTTATTAACCATGGTGACCGTATTGCCCAACTGGTGATCTCAAAAACAGAAAAAGCCGCATTGATTTTAGTAACCCAGCTGAATGAATCAATAAGAGGCGACGGGGGATTTGGTCATACAGGTATTATTTAAAAAAACGGGATCAGCAAAAAAAATGAAAAATATATTCTCACTTTGTATTTTTTTCTTTATAATCTTTTCGGTATTTAGTTGTAAAACCATTAAGCAAATCAATAAAGCGATAGCTCCAAAAGATACGACTGCCGTAATTATGATTGATCAATCAAAAGCAGATTCACTTTTGATGATTAAAAATACCATTGAGAATTTAAATCATAATTATATTGATTTTAAAACATTTAATGCAAAGATTAAAGTAGAATACCAGGACAGTAAGGGAAAGCAACCTGATGTAACTGCTATCGTACGGATTATTAAAGACAGTGCTATCTGGATTTCACTCACTGCTTCTATTCTTAATTTTGAAATTTACAGAACACTTATAACCAGGGATAGTGTTATACTGTTGAATAAACAGGAACGGGAAGTGCAATACAGATCACTTGATTATTTACAGGAAGTAACAGAGATTCCTTTTGATTATAAAACCCTGCAGAACCTGTTGATCGGCAACCCCATATTTTTAGACAGTAATATTGTGTATTATAAAAAAACAGAAGATCAGATTTTGTTATCAATGCTTGGCAATTATTTTAAACACCTGTTAACACTTTCGGACAATAATTATTTCTTAATACACAGTAAACTGGATGATGTGGAAATTGCGAGAAACCGGACAGCGGACTTAACCTACTCCGATTATGAAAATAAAAACGGTTTTAATTTTTCAACCAGCAGGCAAATATCTGTTTCTGAAAAAAACAAACTGGATATCAGACTCAATTTTAAACAGTATGAGTTTAACAAAGAATTATCAGTTTCATTTAACATTCCCAAAAATTATAAACGCAAGTAAACGTTATTTGTAATGATTAACGACTATGGGTTTACTAAATGTTTTTATTTGCTAGTTTGATAGTATTTTTTAATTAATTTCTAATTACCGGTCATGTTTAAATTCTTTTTTTCTTTTGCTTTATTTTCTTATACCGGCATTCAGGCAATGGCGCAACAGGAAACCCGTGAAGAGCTGGAAAAGCAGCGTATACTGCTTAAAAAGGAAATGGAGCAGACTCAAAATCTCCTGAATAGTAATAAGGCAAAAACAAAAGAAAACCTGGTTCAATGGAAATTGATTAATGATAAAGTGAACCTGCAAAACAGAATTATTGATAATATCGGTAAGGATATTAATTTACTTGACAACAATATTTATAATAATCAAAGGGAAATTAACCGGTATAATAAATTACTGGATACTCTAAAAGAAGAGTATGCTAAAAGTATGGTATATGCATATAAGAACAGAAGTAATTATGATTTTATGAATTTTATTTTTTCAGCAGCAAGTTTTAATGATGCAATACGCCGTATAGCTTATTTAAAATATTACAGATCTTACAGGGAGAAGCAAGGTGAAAATATATTAAGAACCCAGGAGCTTCGTAAGCAGCGTATTGATGAGTTGGGTGGCATTAAAGCGAGTAAAAGTGAAGTGTTGAAAACCAAAGATAAGGAGATGGGTTCACTGGAAATCCAGAAGCTGGAAAAAGACAGGGTAATGAATGAATTAAAAAAACAGGGAAAACAATTAAATACCCAGCTTTCTGCTTATAATAAGCAAATGAAAAAAGTTGATAATGCCATAAATGCCGCCATCAAAAAAGCCATGGCTGATGCCACAAAAGCAGCTTTGAAAAAAGCTAAAGAAGATGAAGCAAAAAGACTGGCATTGGAAAAAGAAAACAATAAAACAAATACAAACACAACCACTGTACCAAACAAAGCCATTACAACACCCCCCGTTAGATCAGAAACAAAAAAGATACCACCAAGTGTTTTATTAAATGCAGGGAACCTGGAGTTAAATGAAAATTTTATTAAAAATAAAGGAGCATTACCATGGCCGGTTGATAAAGGATATCCAATATTACATTTTGGCAGAAATCAATTGCCAAGCGGTACCGTTTTGGATATAACCGGAATAACAGTGGCAACAGATATAGGCAGTAATGTTAAATCTGTTTTTGATGGTGTTGTGTCCAACATCGTTTATATAGAAGAAATGCAGGTTGTCATCATACAACATGGTAAATATTTCAGTACGTACAGTAACTTAGGAAGTGTAACGGTACAGCGTGGCCAGAATATTAAAACCGGCCAGGTAATTGGTAGGGCCGCTGCTAACCTGGATGGCATTGGTGCAGTAGATTTTTTCATCAATGATGAAAGAGATAATATTGATCCTGAAAAGTGGTTGAAAAAATAGCCTTAAATCATCCGTTTGTATAATGCCTCATATAAAGGCACTATATTTTCAATATCGAATTTTTTAGCCTGCACCAGGGCATTGGCTTTAAATTTTTTTAAGGTGATTTCATCCTGTAAAATGTGTAAGGCATTTTTACTCATGTCATCCACATCTCCAACATCACTCATAAAGCCGGAATAACCATTTATATTAATTTCGGGTAAACCTCCTGCATTGGTTGAAATTACCGGCACTTCAGCCGCCATGGCTTCTAAAGCCGCCAAACCAAAACTTTCGTATTCGCTGGTTAATAAAAACAGGTCGGCAATTGGTAAAATATCTTCCATTTGTTCCTGCTTACCTAAAAATTTTATGGTATTATGTGATTCACATTTTCTGGCATCGGCTTCAATATGGGTCCTTTCGGGCCCATCACCCAATAACAATAAGGTTGCAGGCATTTTTTTCTGTATCAGTAAAAAGGCAGCAACCACATCTTCAACCCTTTTTACTTTTCTGAAGTTTGATGCATGTACAATTATCTTTTCACCATTAGGGGCGATCAACTTTCTAAAAGCATCTACCGGCTGCCTATGAAAACGCTTTACGTCTACAAAGTTGTGAATCACTTCAATATCTTTTTCAATAGTAAAATTTTTAAATGTTTCTTCTTTCAGATTTTGAGAAACAGCAGTTAGTGCATCACTTTCATTCATAGAAAAAGTTACAACCGGGCTATAGGTCTTATCTTTCCCAACAAGCGTTATGTCTGTTCCATGCAATGTTGTAATAACCGGTATTCTTATCCCTTGTTTGGCCAGAATTTGTTTGGCCATATAAGCAGCTGAAGCATGGGGTATTGCATAATGTACATGTAAAAGTTCTACATTATTATTGAGAATAACGTCTACCATCGTACTGGCCAGCGCTGTTTCATAAGGCGGATAATCAAAAAGAGGATAGGTAGGTACCCTTACTTCGTGATAAAAAATATTGGCATGAAAGCCACTGAGCCTGACCGGTTGCTGGTAAGTAATAAAATGTATATTATGCCCTTTATCGGCCAATGCCTTGCCCAGTTCTGTTGCCAAAACGCCACTACCGCCGAAAGTAGGGTAACACACAATACCTATATTCATGAAAAGATTTTTTTAAAGTAAGTAGATTGAACTGCAATTTACAGATTTATTTTTCAGCATTCTTTCCGTTCAAAGATTGACATTAAATCACTAAGTTTGTTTCCTTAACCATCAATATGAACAAAAAATTTTTTTCCGTTTCAGTTATTGCTTTTCTTTTATCGGTTTCGGTTATAGCTCAAACCACTGACTCACTGGCCATTCGTAAAATTTCTAACGAAATTCTTGCAAAAGGCACTGCTTATGAAAACCTTCGTTTTCTGTGTAAGCAGGTTGGCCCACGCTTAAGTGGCTCACCCCAGGCACAGATGGCAGTTGAGGCTACGTATAAGATGCTTAAAGATGCCGGTGCAGATACAGTTTACCTGCAACCCTGTATGGTGCCCCATTGGGTTAGAGGAGAAAAAGAAAAGGGTATTATTAAATTACCTGATGGCTCTACTTATAAGCTTCGTTTATGTGCCCTGGGTAATTCCGAAGGCACCGGAAAGAAGGGAATAAAAGCCCCGGTAATTGAAGTGAAAAACTTTGATGAGTTGAACAAATTGGGAACTGAAGGCATTAAAGGAAAAATAGTGTTCTTTAATTTTCCGATGAACCCAACTTACGTAAAATCCTTTATGGCATATGGCGAAAGCGGAGCTTATCGTACAAGGGGGCCTGCCAGGGCCGCAAAATATGGTGCTGTGGGCGTTATGGTACGCTCTTTGGCATCTAACTTAGACGACTTTCCGCATACCGGAGCTACTTTATACAACGATTCTTTTCCAAAAATTCCGGCAGTAGCCATCAGTACCAATGATGCAGAATGGTTAAGTAATCAGCTTAAAAATAATCCCGTTGCATCCGCCTTTATCAGAACAACCAGTACGATGTTACCCGATGCTCCTTCCTTTAATGTAGTGGGGGAGATAAGGGGTACCGAATTTCCGAATGAGATAATTACCGTTGGAGGACATTTAGATAGCTGGGATCTGGCAGAAGGTGCACAGGATGATGGCGCTGGTTGTGTTCAAAGTATAGAAGTAATTCGGGCATTCAAAGCACTTGGTATAAAATCAAAACGTACCATCAGGGCTGTGATGTTTATGAATGAAGAAAATGGCGGAAGAGGTGCCACTGCATACCTGGAAATGGCCAAAGCAAAAAATGAGAAACATATTTTTGCACTCGAAAGTGATGCAGGCGGATTTACGCCACGTGGATTTGGGTTTGACATGAGTGACGAAAAAAGACAAAAAGTAATGGATTGGAAAAACTTATTTTACCCGTATGGGGTGCATGAGTTATCTGCCGGGGGGGGTGGTGCAGATATAGGGCCTTTAAAACAAATTGGTGCTGCATTGGCTGGGCTTAGCCCGGATAGCCAGCGTTATTTTGATTTACACCATGCCGCTACCGATACTTTTGAAGCTGTTAGTAAAAGAGAGCTTCACCTGGGTGCTGTAAACATGACAGCATTAATTTACCTGGTTGATAAATACGGTTTGTAATAATTAACTTTTAAAAAATATTTATGGAAACTGGAAAATTTGAACAGGTTGAAAATAAGCAACCGAAGAAAAAAAATGGATTCCGGAAATTTTTATGGCGATTTTGTATTGCCGCTGTTTTAGTTATTTCATTTTTAGTGTACTGGTATTATTATAATGTAAAGAGTGATGGCACCCGAACTGTTTACCTGGTAAAGGTTTCGCGTAAGGGCGATCTTTTTAAAACCTATGAAGGAGAAGCATTGGTAAGTATTGGAGCAAATCCTCAAACATCTATTACAGCTGATAAATTTATTTATTCAGTTGCCAACAAAGCATTATACGATTCACTCACAAAATACGAAGGGCAGAAAATGACCTTAAGGTACCATCAATACCGTAAAATACTCCCTTGGCGCGGCGATAGTCAATATATTGTTATAGGAATAGATAAACCTGCATTTTAAAAATTACGCCTGTAATAAAAAGATAACCGGCTTTTTATGAAAGTCGGTTTTTTCTTTCTTCCAGTCTGCAATAGTTTTTGTTTTTATGTATTCATGGGGGCCTGTTAGTTCTGCTGCAATACAAAGTTTGGTAAGAGGCTTACAGATTTTTAATAAGGTCTCCAGCAGCTGATTATTGCGGTAAGGTGTTTCAATAAATATCTGGGTACTGTTTTTCTTTTGCGATGAAATTTCCAATGCTGAAATGGATTTATTTCTTTCAAGACTATCAATTGGCAAATAACCGACAAATTCGAACTGTTGCCCGTTCATGCCACTTGCCATTAATGCCAGCAGGATAGAGCTTGGTCCCACAAGAGGTTTTATCACTGCATTCATTTCCTGTGCTGCTGCAATTAAAAGCTGTCCCGGATCTGCAATACCCGGGCAGCCGGCTTCGCTTATGATTGCAATGTTTTTTCCTACTGAAACTTTTTGACGGAAAATATCCAATACTTCATTTTCGGCTTTATGGATAGTGAACCATTCGTAATCATCAATGACTATTTCTTTGCAGATACTTTTTAAAAAACGGCGGGCAGTTCTTTCATTCTCGGCAAAAATAACCTGGCAGTCTTTTATAGCATCAATTATATATGGAGGTATCGTCTGCGTAGCAGTTTCATCTAATACAGATGGGATAAGATATACAGTTGACTGCATGGTTATAAATTAATTTTGCCGGCTGTATTGATACCAGCATTTTTGGAATTGTATAAACTAATAGTTGCAGCAATCACAGCGTAACTCGGTGCCAGAATCCAGCCCAGGACCGGAATGATATGCATTAAATAAAAAATGATACCATTGCCGATTGCCAGCCCTTTATGCCTCCCGATAAACAGGATGCTTTGGGCAGTGGATAATTTATTTCGTTCACAACTGTAATCCAGCATGGAAAAACCCAGGTAATAACATTCAACCAATAAAGCCAGCAAAGGCGTAACCCAGCCTATTAATGGTATGAATGATAAAATTAAAATGGAAATCGTATAAACAGTTTGCCAGAGCATATTGCGTAAAGCCAGCCTTATACCACGTACTATGTCTTTCATCAATTGTTTAAAACTAAAAGGAAATTCTCTGCCTTCCATGATAGATTCTGTCTTTTCACTTAAATAGGCAAATAATGGGGATCCAATGATCAGGAAAATATATTTAAATAATGAAAAATAGAATAACATTAAAACGAGGTGAAGTACTAACTGGCCAAAGATCAGTAAAAAACTAAGCCAGCTGTTTTGCATTTTATCCATCCATTCTTTAACCCCTGTTTTAACCAACATAAATTCAATGGCACTGCTGCTGGATACCCAGAATAAATAGATACCCATGCAAAACAAAACTGCATATATAAACCCGGGAATAAAGATCCACTTCCACAACCGGTGCTTTATAATAAACCGGTGGGTTTGAAGATATGCCTGGATAGATGTAATGATCTCTTTAAGCATGTATTAATTCAATTGGTTTTTGGTAGTATTATGTATTTTAGCTTTAAAGTTAAATAATATAATGAAGAAGTTACCGATTCAATTTTACGAAAGAAATGATGTGGTTATAATAGCAAATGAATTAATAGGCAAAATTGTTGTTACAGTTTTTGAAGGGTTAACAACTGCGGGCAGGATCGTTGAAACGGAAGCTTATATAGGGCTTATTGATAAAGCTTCTCATTCATTTGGCGGCAAACGTACAGCCCGTAATGAACATATGTATGCAGCAGCAGGAACAGCTTATGTTTATATCTGTTATGGGATGCATCATCTTTTTAATGTGGTAACCAATAAGAAAGATATTCCGGATGCAATTCTGATCCGGGCAGTTGAACCCATGTTGGGGGTTGATCTTATGCTCAAAAGAACCGGTAAAATAAAATCAGATAATAGCTTAACAAAAGGTCCTGGAAATGTAGCTAAGGCTTTAGGTATTTCAAAAGATTATTCCGGTACAAACCTTTTGAAGCATGAAATTTATATTGCTGAAGATGATTTTATTATTCAAAATAAAGTAATCGGTACCAGCAGGCGAATTGGAGTTGAAAGTTCGGGTGAGGCTGCATTGCTGCCATACCGTTTTTATATGAAAGGGAACAGGTTTGTAAGCAGTTATCCTAATAAATGACAGTATCTTCATTTATCATTTGGTTCAAAGTGACAAACGGAATTTTTAAAAAAGGTATACCACAGAAATACTTATGTACTACAATACGTTTTATATCAGTTTAAATGGCCGAAAGAAAAACCCCCTTACAGTTTTGGCCTGTAAGGGGGTTGTCAGATAAAAATTCTAAGGTTTGATTATCTTACAACAACCTCACCTGTTTTTATTTTATTTCCATTAGCTTCTCTTAAAACAATAAAATAAACGCCTGAACCATTACGGCGCATATCTATCTGGTGTAACTGATAAGCCTGGGTAACTTGTTGTCTGTATTCTTTATAAAAAACCCTGCGGCCATAACTGTCATAAATAGTAATGCTTTGTGTTGAAGGGTTGGTTATTGAAGCACCGGCAGTATAATACGAAACAGTAAACCTGCCATCGTTGGGGCTTGGGAATACAAAAAGCCTGGTGCTTGGTAAAGCTGTTATATCTATTAACTCTGACTGGCAGCTGCCGGTAGCACTGGTTACAATAACCCGGTAACTACCTAATGAATTAACAGTTGCAATTAAAGAATTTCCGGTAGCTGGTTGTAAAACACCATTTAAATACCAGGCAAAACTTAAGCCCGGTGCGGGTGTTACATTCACCGTTAATGTTGATTGTTGTCCGGCTAATAATGCAGTAGATGATGCAGTGATAACCGGTTGAGGTGTAACATTAAGTGTTGCACTGTTTGAATTTATAGCAGCACAGGGAGCTGTGCCGGTTATAACTGCCCGGTACAGGTAACCATTCATGCCTGCAATAACAGCAGTTAGGGTTAACGTATTTGTTGATGCACCACCATAAATTCCACCATTTGTAATATTAGTCCAGGGGCCACCGGCACCTGCTGTGCTTAACTGCCATTGATAAGTTGGAGAAGTACCCGTTACAGCTGTTGTAATACTGGTTGAACCGGTTGCACAAATATTAATATTTGCTGCCGGTTGTGTGGTAATATTTATTGGTGTATTAACAGTTAATGCTGCAGTATTGCTGTTGGCATCAGGTGCACAGGTGCCAGTTACAACACAACGGTATTGATAACTATTCATAGATGCTGATGCACCGGTGATGGTTAAAGAAGCTGTTAATGCTCCGCTGTAAACGCCACCATTCGTAATATCCAACCATGGTCCACCTGTACCCGCGGTACTTAACTGCCATTTATAAGATACTGAAGTACCACTGGCAGCAATGGTATAAGTAGTATTTCCGCCCACGCATAGTATTGTAGATGCTGCCGGCTGTGTTGTAATAGCAGGAGCAGTATCTACAGTTAAAATACCAGGTGTTGAATTTACAGATCCGCAAGGTGCTGTTCCAGTAACAATGCAGCGGTATTGGTAAGTGTTCATACCTGCAGTAACGCCTGTTAAGGTCAGTGTATTTGTTGTAGCGCCACTATATACTCCGCCATTTGTAATAGTAGTCCAGGAGCCACCATTATTAATACTTTCCTGCCATTGATAAGCAGGTGCGGTACCGGCAGCAGCTATAATAAAGCTGGTAGTTGCTCCGGCACATATGGTTGCATTGGCTGGCTGTGTTGTAACACTAACCGGGGTGTTTACGGTTAATGCCCCACAGTTTGAAGTTGCGGCAGGAGCACAGGTCCCGTTGATCAAACAGCGGTAACCAAATCCATTCATTGCTGGAGTAGCCGCAGTTAAGGTTAAGGTAGCCGTTGTTACACCGCTATACATTCCTCCATTAGCAATATTATTCCATGGCCCGCCACATCCATTAGTACTCTCCTGCCATTGATAGGTAAGATTTGCTCCAGTAGCCGTTACACTAAAGTTGCTTACATTACTTCCGCCGCAAACAGTTGCATTTACAGGTTGGTTTGTAATGGCGGGTGCAGTTTGTACAGTTAATAATGCAGCATTAGAATTTGTTGAACCACACAGTACAGACGCTGTACAACGGTATTGATAACTGTTCATAACAGCAGTTACAGCAGTTAAGGTTAATGTTGCCGTTGTTGCGCCTGAATATACACCAGCATTGGTAATATTTGTCCAGGGGCCGCCGGCACCGGCAGTGCTTAATTGCCATTGGAAACCCGTAGCCGTTGCAGATACTATATTGAAACTTGTATTGGCACCGTTGCAAATTATTTGTGCTGCAGGTTGTGTGTTAATAGCCGGACCTGACCCCGGGCTTACTATGTAAGTAAGAATTACATTATTAACTTCGGCACCTGCAGTACCTGTTATAGTAATATTATAAGTACCTGGTGCAAGTGTATTAACTCCATTCAATGTAACTACAGTACTGTTGCCGGGTATTACCGGGTTAACAGAATAACTGACTGTTGTACCTGCAGGATTACCCGTTGCTACCAGGTTAATGGGTGTAACAAAACCAAGTACACTGGTGGTAGATAAAATGATGTTAGCCGTAGCACTACCACAGGCTACCGTAGAACTGGAAGGAGGAATAAAAGTATAGGTTGGATTACTTGATACAGTAATAGTAAAGTTTGCATTAGAAATATCAAAGAAGATATTTCCAAGAGCTTCTACTTTGATCCTTGCCGTAGTTGTTGCCGTATTTGGTATCGTCACTGCTTCAGTACCATCGTTGGGAGTACTGGCTGAAATTACTGTTGGATAAGTTAAGCCTCCGTCAGTAGATAATGAAATCATTACATTGGCAACACTGATTGGTATAGCATTGGTACCTACAACATTCCAGGTGATGGTTTGTGTTGAACTGCCTGCGTAATTTTCACCACCGTTTGGAGCAGTAACAGCAAAAGGGCCGGGGGTGGCTATAACATTAACCTGAAAAATGGTAGCTGTTTGGCATCCGCCTGCACCGCTTGAAGCAACGCCACCGCCGGCAGCTTTGTTATCTCTTACAGTCAATTTAAATTTCATTGCTCTGTCAACAGGGGATAAGGTTTCGCCCTTTAATCCCCCCATTGCTGATGCCGGGGCCACAGGATACCCGGCAAGTATAACAGCCATATCTGGAAAGGTCCTGCTGCCACTTGCTTTTGGAATTCTTGATTTAAATAATGGGACACTGTTTCCGGAACCGGCTGTTGCACCGGCATTCCAGGTTGTATTACCCGTACCGGAAAAATCCCATTGTTCCCAACAATAAGTAAGCGGGTCATTATCCGGATCGGTGGCACTGCCTGATAAAGTAAAAGGGGTACTTATGGGAATATTGACACCATTATTTGCAAGCGAACTGATTAAAGGAATTTGATTCCCTGTGGCTGACGTTGTTCCACAACTACTGCCGGTGCCAGATACAAAGTTGCTTATTTCATCAAAACTAATCGCATGAAAGAATGGATCACTATTTGGTTGAATATTTTCACCACCACAAATACCTGCATAAGCCTGTATGGTTGTACCGCTGCCTACTTCATATTTCGTAGAATTTGGAGAAGAGCCACAGCCGGCCATAGAATGGTTACCACCAAATTGATGTCCCATTTCATGGGCTACATAATCAATATCATAACCATCACCCGTAGGATTGGAACTTCCTGTAATACCTCTTGCTTTTGAAGAACCACAGGGTGAATTCAGCTGGGCTAATCCACCACCACCCGTACTGAAAGTATGCCCAATATCATAATTAGGGCTGCCAATAAAATTATCACAAACAACCTGGCTTTCATTTATTAATGTCCCTGCATTATTATTACCGTTAAACGGATCAGTTGCGGCATCTAAAAATTCTACTAAATTATTATTAGCAACAAGCGTCATGCTTATTGATAATTCTGTTCTGTAAACGCCCACTACACGGTTTACTGAAGTTACAATGGCAGCATGTAATATGGCAGGATTTGTACCTGCAGCTATTCCAGGTGCCTGTGCATACTCTCCTGTACAGGCAACAGCTAACCGGTATGTTCTTAACTCTGCACCCCGGCAGGCAGCAGCTATGATATTGCTGTTTGGTGTGGGTACATAATCAGGAACATCACATGTCCAGCTTCTATTGCCTTTCAGTAAATCTTTCCTGAAATAACTTATATAATCAGTGGTATTACCTATTGCAAAGGGATCTATATAATAAGAGCCGTTAATTGTTAGTACCTGTGCATGAAATCCCCGTGGGCCAATATCAAAACGAATGCTGGCATATGGGTCATCAATACCCTGGCCGGCAAATGTTTTAATATCCGGAAACCTGGCTTCTAATGCTGGTTCCTGGATACTGCTTTCCCAAACCCTGAACCTGACTATCCTGCCATCCGGCATCGGGATCTCCATAATTGCAGCAAGGCTGGGGGTAACATTTTTTTCTGATGGAAGTGACCATAAGAAAGTTTTTAACTGTCCCATTTCAGCCTTTACGGTTTTGTATTTAGTTGGTACAATTACACGCTGGTTGTTGTTTAATGAAATTGCATTTTCACTGACAGCAGTAAAAAAAGCATTTTGTGCCTGTAAAGAGATTGAAGTTGCTGAAAAAAGAAACAGCAATAAAAAACACTGGTAGATTTTTTTCATAAAAAAATTATTGATTGAAGATGAGAACAAATTTTATAACCGGTTTGTTTTATGAATTGTATAAAAGATACAGGTAAGCAGGAAACATCATCCTTTTTAAACATTATTCATTACCTGTTCAATTATAAAAACCAAATTCCCTTCCAATGACGAAAGTAAAAATTTATAGCAAACAATTAGTTTAAAATTTTGGGCAGGGAATGCCTTTATAATCAGCCGGCCTTTTAATAAATATTACCGAAAACTCTGACCCACCCCTGGATGCAGTAGCAGCTTTTAAATTAGATATATTAAAATCATAACTTGCCCCAATTCTTAATCCACCAAATTCTAACCCAACATATGGAACAATAGCATCATTAAGCCGTACCCAGCTTCCCAGGTATATGCTGCTGGGATTTTCTACATCCTGGTTTAAATTCACTGCAAGTGCAGCTCCAACAGTTGTTTCGCTGGCTTTGTTTTGGATCTGATGAATTAATGATGTATGTATTGTCAAAAGATCAGATAAAGGGAAAGAGCCTCCACCATGTATAGAAATACGACCGCTTAAATACCAGTTCTTATCTTTGAAACCAACTTTGGGACGGTTAATATGATACATGGATGCGCCCAGGTAAAAGTTATTTTCTCCATTGGAAGAACCTGAATACAATAAACCTGCATTTACATCAAGATAACTTTGATTATTTCCGTTTGATATAATATCGGATGTGGTTCCTGTAAACCCGTTTTGGGTAAGCATATCTTCAAAAGTTAACTTGCTTACATCTAAGTTAAGACTGGAATAAGTAGCCTGAAAACCTGCACCGATAGTACTGTACCCATTTTCATCCAATGCCTTATGATATGACATGGAAAGTGACCCGTAATTTAATTTAAGGATACTGTTAGCACTTGCATCAGTTAAACCGGATAAACCTACTCCAAAAACATCATTTTCAGGTATTCTGGTCTTTAAGATCGGAAAATCTATTGATGCACTGGTTGTTACATATGCTTTTGGAATAGATGGCCATTGATCTCTGTGATTGGCAGCTAAACGCCATGAACCGCTGAACTTACCCGTAAAGGCAGGGTTTAAAGTAAGCGGGGAACTAAAAAATTGTGAAAAATGCGGATCCTGGGCTTTAACCATCTGGGCAAGCAATAGG
>JAYTOF010000278.1:0-12934 GCA_043747955.1 Chitinophagaceae bacterium | reverse complement strand
CTTTAAAAAAAGGTTTAAAATTTCAAATAGATTTGCAGGATCCGTTGGTGATTGACAGCATTTTCGTACGCTCCAATGTAGATTATGGTACCGGCAGATTTGGTAACACTACAAAGTTTAAAGTACGAAATAAAGATATTGTTAAAGACGGTAATGCTTATTTTATAGATCTTCATGATACGCTTCAGACGAATGGCATTCATTATTTTTTTATTTATTACCATGGCAAACCACGTGCAGCAGTTCGCCCCCCATGGGATGGCGGCCTCATCTGGAAAAAAGATAAAAACAATAATCCCTGGATAAGTATTGCCTGTCAGGGTTTGGGGGCCAGTGTTTGGTATCCCTGCAAAGATCATCAAAGCGATGAGCCGGATAGTGCAGAGATGCATATTACCATACCTGATACCTTACTGTGTGTGGGTAATGGACGATATAGGGGTAAAATAAATAATGGTGATGGAACAGCTACTTATGACTGGGCAGTTGTAAACCCTATCAATAATTATAACATCATTCCATACATTGGTAAATACACTCATTTTAGTGAAGTTTATGAAGGGGAAAAAGCCCGCCCGGATGACCCGTTCGGACGGAGTAAGCTGGATCTGGATTATTGGGTATTGGATTATAACCTGGAAAAAGCCAAAGAACATTTTAAAGATGCACCCCGAATGATGAAAGCATTTGAATATTGGTTTGGCCCATACCCTTTTTATAAAGATGGTTATAAATTGGTTGATGCACCCCATTTGGGTATGGAGCACCAGAGTGCAACGGCTTATGGCAATAAATATCAGAATGGTTATTTGGGTACTGATCTGTCTGGAACCGGTTGGGGATTGAAATGGGATTTTATTATTATACATGAGAGCGGGCATGAATGGTTTGCCAATAATATTACTACAAAAGATATTGCGGACATGTGGGTTCATGAAGGCTTCACCAATTACAGCGAAACACTGTTTACAGATTACTGGTATGGTAAAGAGGCCGGAAATGCCTATTGTATTGGTACCCGGAAGGGTATACAAAATGATATCCCGATAATAGGCACATACCATGTAAACCAGGAAGGTAGTGGTGATATGTATCCTAAGTCGGGTAATATGTTACATACTATCCGGCAGGTTATAAAAGATGATGAAAAATTCAGACAGATCTTACGGGGCCTTAATGAAACATTCTATCACCAAACGGTTACAACCAAACAGGTTGAGGATTATATCAGCAAACAAAGCAGGATTGATTTCAGTAAAGTGTTTGATCAGTATTTACGGACCATTCAAATACCGGTTCTGGAATATAAGATTGAAGGTTACAAACTCACCTACCGGTATACCAATTGTGTAAAAGGGTTTAACCTGCCATTAAAAATAAAGTTTAAAACTGAGCAATGGATTAAACCAACGGAGCAATGGAAAACTCTGAGTTTATTTCCCGAAGGAGATAACTCATTTTCTGTAGATCTGAATTTCTACATCAATACAAAAAAGGTAGAGTAATTTAGCAGTAAACTAAGCAATGTCGCAGATACGCAAGCAAAGTATTATTTCTTCAATGGTGGTGTATATTGGCTTTGCTATTGGCTTTTTCAATACTTATTTATTTACCAGGGAAGGTGGTTTTACACAGGCCGAATATGGATTAACAGGAATTTTTATGGCTGTTGCCAATATTATGTACTCATTTGCCAACCTGGGCATGGTAGCTTATGTGTATAAATTTTATCCTTATTACCATGATAATCTTCACAAAAAGAAAAATGACCAGATAACCTGGGCATTGCTTTTTTCGCTGGTTGGTTTTTGCCTGGTCATTATCGCCGGCATTTTATGTAAAGACCTCGTGATCAGAAAATACGGAACCAATTCGCCTGACTTTATAAAATATTACTTTTACATTTTCCCATTTGGGTTAGGCCTCACCCTTTTTGCTATTTTAGAAGCTTTTGCCTGGCAACTTAAAGAATCAGTATTCTCTAATTTTTTAAGGGAAATTCAGTTCAGGGTTTTTACAACGGTTTTGATCCTCCTGAGTTTAACCGGTATCATAGGATCTTTTGATCTGTTTATCAAAATATATTCTTTTACTTTCCTGGCTATAGCGGTAATACTTTTATTGTACCTGGTCATTACATCTCATATTTCCTTTACTTTTTCAGTAAGCAGGGTTACTAAAAAATTCTTTAAAAAGATAATTGCACTCATTGCATTTGTATATGGCGGTAACCTGGTTTTTACCATTTCAATGGTCATTGATACCATTATCATAGCAGCCGTATTACCCAATGGCCTTGCTTTAGCAGGTATTTATACGCTGGCACAAAATATTGCCAGTTTAATTCAGGCGCCACAGCGGGGTATTATTTCTTCCTCACTCGGCGCCTTATCAAAAGCCTGGAAAGATAAAGACATGAGAAAGATCGACAGGATCTATCACAGTTCCTCCATCAATCAATTAATTTTTTCTGTAGGAATGTTTTCTTTGATTTGGTTGAATTTCAGTGATGCCGTTTTTAGTTTTCATTTGCAGTCGGGTTATATTGATGCTAAATGGGTTTTCTTTTACATTGGCCTGATGCGTATTGTAGACATGGGTACCGGCGTAAACAGTCAGATCATTAATACGTCAACAAGCTGGCGGTTCGATTTCTTTACAGGTATCATTTTACTGTCATTAACCCTTCCCCTGAATTATATACTTACTAAATATTATTTTGGTGTGATGGGGCCGGCTATAGCTAACCTGTTTACTTTTACTGTTTATAATACCATTCGATATTGGTTTTTGATCAGGAAGTTTAACCTGCAACCTTTTTCAGTTAAAACACTTTATACAGTTATACTTGGCATTGCTTCTTTTTATTCCTGCTATTTCCTGTTTGATGGTATGCAGGGATTTTCAGGAATGGTAACCAGGAGTTTTGTATTTCTTTTGCTATTTGTAAGCACGGCTTTCGCATTGAAATTATCCCCTGATTTAATACCTGTCTGGAAAGTGGTTCAAAAAAGAATGGGTATAAAAAAAGGAGATTAAAAATCTCCGTGGAATATGGGTAACGTTTATTTTTTATTCTGATGCAGCTGGGGTAATTCTTCCACCCCCTTTAAATTTTTTGCTCCAGTATATTTCTGAAAGGTTGCTGATCGTTACGCCAATGCTGGTACTTGCATGGGTAAAATATCCATTGCCTAAATACAGGCCAACATGGCTAACTCTTCTCCCTGTCTTAAAAAATACCAAATCGCCCTGCTGAAGTTCTTCTTTATCAATTTTTATACAATCACCAAACTGATCGCGGGAGGTTCTGGGGATCACCAGGCAGTATGCCTTGTAAATTAAAGTACCGGTATAGGCACTGCAATCAATTCCTTTCTCTGTTGCACCACCATACTTATAACGTGTGGCCCACCATTTTTCAATTTCAGCAAATAATACTTTGTTGGTTACAGATTCTACATTCATATCCAATAACAAGGCATATTTAAATTGTAATAAAGAGCAGCTTTCAATGGCACCGGTTTCGGTTTTGTCCCATCTTGGTTGGAGAGAAGCAGTCTTCAGTTCAGCAGTATTTATTTTAACAATATTTTCAGATATGGCTGTTCCTGTTTTTATTTCTATTCCTTCAATAAATTGGTATGATTTTTTTAACGGCACAGAAGTACTGATCTTTTCATAATTTACAAAAGATTGTGCCTTTATGGTCAATGTTGTTCCTGATAAAATGCTTGTGGCAACAGAAACAAAAAACAAGTGCTTCATACGTAAATTTTTGGTTTTATACGTAAATACAACTTAGTCTTGTGTTTTTTGATCTTCTTTTACTTCTTTAATTTTCCTGCTTATCAGTTCTTTCCTGTGATTCCTGTCCTGCTAATTGAATAATGATTATAAATTTTCTTAATGTTGGGCAAAGTTAACTTTCAAACCCCGTAAATACAAGCTATTAACAAGTTATTAAAAATTAAAAAAAGTAAATCCACCTAACGTTCTGTGGAAAAACGAATTAGACATGCAACTTATTGTTAACGATATTTGCTTCTCCGTTTCTGGTTTCTCGTTTTTCAGTTTCTCGTTGTAAACTTATTTTTCGACCGAACGAGTAACAAGTAACCAAAAACAAGAAACGAGAAATGATTTTACTATGCAATTTTCACATTTACACGTACACACACAATATTCCTTACTGGATGGTGCCGCATCCATAAAAAATCTTTATAAAAAAGCCATTGCAGATGGAATGCCTGCACTTGCAATCAGTGATCATGGTAATATGTTTGGCGCATTTGAATTTGTTAAAGAAGCTTACAATCATAAGAACGATGATGGTACTTTAAAAGTAAAGCCTATTGTTGGATGTGAATTTTATATTACGCAGGACAGGCACCGGAAAACTTTCAGTAAAGACGAAAAGGATCCCCGGCATCACCAGATTTTACTTGCAAAAAATGCTGAAGGTTATAAGAACCTGGTAAAACTTACTTCACTGGGTTATATCGAAGGCCTGTATTCTAAATATCCGCGAATAGATAAAGAACTTATTCATAAATATCACGCGGGCCTGATTGCAACCACCTGTTGCCTGGGTGCATTGGTACCCCAGACCATTTTAAAAAAAGGGGAAGCAGAAGGCGAGAATGAATTTAAATGGTGGCTTAATATTTTCCAGGAAGATTATTATGTAGAGTTGCAGCGGCATGGAATTCCTGATCAGGAAAAAGTAAACGAAGTGTTATTGCGGTTTGCCCAAAAGTATAATGTAAAAATTATTGCCAGTAATGATTCGCATTATGTAGATCAAAAGGATTTTAATGCCCATGATATTCTACTTTGTATCAACACCGGCGAAAAACAAAGTACCCCTGCCCTGCGTGAATTTACTGATGATGATGTATTTGCAAAAAACAAACGCTTTGCATTTCCAAACGACCAATTTTATTTAAAGACCGGTGCTGAGATGTGCAAAATTTTTGAAGACCTGCCTCAAGCGATCGACAATACCAACGAAATTGTAGATAAGGTTGAATTGCTTGATCTGAAAAGGGAAATTCTTTTACCGCATTTTGTGGTGCCGGCTAATTTTAAAACACAGGATGAGTACCTGGAAAGTTTAACCTGGGCCGGTGCCAAAGAACGATATAAGATTCTTTCAGCCGAAGCTGAAGAACGGTTGAAATTTGAATTGGGGGTCATACACAAAATGGGTTTTGCCGGTTATTTTTTAATTGTAAGTGATTTTATTAAAGCCGGCCGTGATATGGGTGTATTTATTGGCCCCGGCCGTGGTTCTGCTGCAGGCAGTGCGGTAGCCTATTGTATCGGCATAACCAACATCGATCCTATAAAATATAATTTACTGTTTGAGCGGTTTTTAAATCCGGAGCGTAAGTCTATGCCGGATATAGATACAGATTTTGATGATGAAGGAAGACAGAAAGTATTGGATTATGTAGTGCAGAAATATGGTAAGAACCAGGTGGCACAGATCATCACTTATGGAACCATGGCTGCCAAATCAAGTATTGCAGATGTGGCAAGGGTAATGGATCTGCCTTTGGCAGAAAGCAGGGCAATATCAAAATTAGTACCCGAAAGGCCCGGTATTAATCTGAAAAGGTTATTGCATGCACCTTTCACTATAAAAGAAGCAAAGGAAGGCCACACCGATGACTTTGCCGGACAGGTTGAAATATCACTGGAAGAAAAAGAACAGTTACAGGCTGAGGATATTGAAAATGTAAAAAAGTTAAGGGAAATTTATAAGACTGATGACCTGCCTGGTAAAATATTACATGAAGCAGAAATATTGGAAGGCTCTGTCCGTAATACCGGTATTCATGCATCGGCCATCATCATTGCTCCAAAAGATTTAACCGAACTATTGCCTGTAGCAACTTCGAAAGAATCGGATCTATGGCTTACACAAATTGAAGGAAATTCGATAGAAGAAGCCGGAGTAATTAAGATGGACTTTCTGGGATTAAAAACATTGAGTATTTTAAAAACTGCACTTCATCTTATAAAACAAAACCATGCGGTAGTAATTGATATTGATACCATACCCCTGGATGATGAAAAGACATACAAGCTATACCAGCTGGGTGATACAAACGGTACGTTTCAGTTTGAAAGCCCGGGTATGCAAAAATATTTGCGGGAGCTTAAACCCGATAAATTTGATGATCTGATAGCTATGAACGCCCTGTATCGCCCCGGTCCCATGGCATATATACCGGAATATATTGACCGTAAACACGGAAAGAAGCAGGTAGTATATGATTTGGCTGATATGGAAGAATACCTGAAAGAAACTTATGGTATTACAGTATACCAGGAACAGGTTATGTTACTCTCTCAAAAGTTGGGAGGCTTTAGTAAAGGGGATGCTGATATTTTGCGTAAAGCCATGGGTAAAAAACAAAAAGCTGTACTGGATAAAATGAAAGTTCAGTTTGTTGATGGTGCCATTGCAAGAGGACATGCAAAAGAAACACTGGAAAAAGTGTGGACCGACTGGGAGGCTTTTGCACAATACGCTTTCAACAAATCTCACTCTACCTGTTATGCTTTTGTAGCTTATCAAACAGCTTATTTAAAAGCGCATTACCCCAGTGAATATATGGCTGCGGTGTTGAATCATGCCGGCAGTATTGACAAGATCACCTTCTTTATGGAAGAATGTAAACGTATGGGATTAAAAGTGCTTGGGCCCGATATCAATGAATCGCAAAACGGTTTTGCCGTAAATAAAAAAGGCGAGATACGATTTGGTTTCAGTGGATTAAAGGGTGTAGGCGAAAATGCCATTCAACATATAATTGAAGAAAGAAATAAGCATGGTCATTTTACTTCAATATATGATCTGGCCAAACGGGTTAACCATCGCTCTGCCAATAAAAAATCGCTGGAGAGTTTGATTTATTCAGGTGCTTTTGATTGTTTTGAAGACATTACCAGGGCTCAATATTTTTTCCAGGCTCCCGGCGATATCCAGGGTTTGGAAAAGATTCTGAAGTTTGGTTCTGTTTTTCAGTCACAAAATGCCAGTGCTGCAAATACTTTATTTGGAGATTTGCAGATGCCGGATATAGTACCTCCGAAATTATCGGTTTGTGAGCCATGGCCACTGGCTGTAAAACTTGATTATGAAAAAGAAGTTACGGGTATGTTTATGAGTGGTCATCCGCTTGATAATTATAAATTTGAAATGAAGCATTATAATATTACGCCACTTGCTGACTATAGTGAATTTAAGGCTGCTGTAAATACGCATCCAAACCCGGCTAAGCAATTCCGGGTGGCTGGGCTGGTTGTAGATGCGCAGCACAGGTTAACTAAAAAAGGTAAGAATTTTGCGATTTTAACCATTGAAGATTATAGTGGCAAGTCTGAATTCATGCTGTGGAGTGAAGACTATGTGAAATACAATAATTACCTTGAAAAGGGTTTAATTGTTATGATCGAAGGAGCCTTCCGCCAGCGTTATGATGGTCAGTCGTACGATTTTAATTTAAACAAATTACACTTGCTTGATACCGTAAAATCAAGTTTGACCAAACAGGTGGTCATTGATGTGGAGCCACAATTTATTAATGAAGAGATGGTTGAGTTTATTGACGCGAATGTAAAAGCAAATCCCGGTAAAACAACTATTAAATTTAATGTTATTGATAGCAGGCATCAATTTAAAGTAGGCATGTACAGTTTGGAAAAAAGCCTGACCATGAATGATGATCTTGCCTTTTATTTAATTGAGAATAAAGATATTGAGGTAAGTGTTGTAACGGGGTAGTTTAAAGTTGAAAAGGAGCTCACAACTTTAAATCTTTCAACTTCATTCCACCATAAAGATCTCCCTGCGGCCGCCTTCCACACAATCCATATATCCTTTCATGATATCTTTTAATTCATCACTCATTGTAGCAGAACGCATGTTGCTGAAAAAACTGCCCATGTCTTCCGTTTCTGACTCAACTACTACTGTCCAGTACGTACTGACAATATCAGTAAGTACTTTCATATTCTTAGCTTGCCCCATCTTTTCAAAATGAGGAATAGCCTGTTTAAACATTTTTACCAGGTCTTTTGCCCTTCCGGGTTTGGCCTGAAAGACTTCTCTGATGAGGTACATAGTAATAAATTTTAGCCAATAAAGGTAATTACCGGATTTTTTAAATGCAACAGAAAAATCTCTTTCCCGGGTATTTTCAGACAGATTGGCTTTGTTATGTCAATTCTTTTTCATAACATCCTGCGGATATGTCATAACAGCATATTAACTTTTTTGGAACTAAATTTGCTCTTCTTTTAACACAAAATAAAAAATAAATTAAATATTATGGCACTAGAATTCACAGATGCAAACTTTCAGGCAGATGTATTAGACTCAGATAAATTATCCGTTATTGACTTTTGGGCAGAATGGTGTGGCCCATGCCGTGCAATAGGTCCGGTAATTGAAGAACTGGCCAAAGACTATGATGGTAAAGTAAATGTAGGCAAGGTAAATGTTGATAATAATCCACAGATATCCATGAACTATGGTATTACCAGTATTCCGGCGATCCTTTTTGTAAAAGGTGGCCAGGTAGTTGACAAATTAGTTGGTGCACAGCCTAAATCAAATTTTGTAAAAAAGATTGAGCAGCATAAATAATGATCCCTGTTTACAGTGATTGATCTGGTTTCGCTGATAAAAAGAATCCCCCCAATACATCGGGGGGATTTTTAATGCAAACAATAGTTGAGTTGTCCCGATAGCTATCGGGATTAGTGTTGCACATTTTCTAAAGCTTTTGGATCGTGTTTGTGTTTAAAGAAGATCAGGAATAATACAGCTATAATTGCAGCATAGATAGCAAACGCAAGCCAGGTACTTTGCCAGTTTGTTGTTCCGTTCTCAAATAAAAAATACCTGCCTATAACATAGCCGCTTATTTTACTACCCAAATAAGCCCCTATCCCGTTTGTCATCATCATAAATAAACCCTGGGCACTTGACCTTATCGAGGCATCTGTTGTTGTTTCTACAAATAAAGAACCTGAAATATTGAAGAAATCAAAAGCCATTCCATATACAATGCATGACAGTATGATCATCCATAATCCATCATAAGGATCGGGATTGCCATAGGCAAATAAACCAAAACGCAGTACCCAGGCCAGCATGGAAAAAAGCATTACTTTTTTAATACCAAATCTTTTCAGGAAAAATGGAATGGTTAATATAAAAACAGTTTCCGAAATCTGTGATATGGACATGATAATGGTAGAATATTTCACCACCAGTGAATCAGCATATTGTGGAATGTGTTTGAAATTATCCAGGTATGAATCGCCATACATATTGGTTAATTGCAAAGCGGCACCTAAAAACATAGAAAAAATAAAAAATAATGCCATTTTAGAACTGCCAAATAATTTAAAAGCATTTAAACCAAGCTGCTCAATAATGCTTGCATTTTTGGAAATGGATCGTGGTGGCGGGCATTTGGGTAAGCTGAAAGAATATAATCCAAGTAATACCGCAGCAATTCCGCCAATAATAAATTGATTCGCATTTGCTTTGCTGCCTGAAAGATTAGTGATCCACATGGCAACAATAAAACCAATTGTTCCCCATACCCGTATAGGCGGAAATACTTTGATAACGTCAAATTTATTATTCTTTAAAATGTAGTAGGCTATTGAATTGGATAGGGAGATAGTGGGCATATAACAGATCATCGCCCCAAAAATTACATAGTAAAGCGTATTTGGATCGTTTACATAAGGCACGTAAAATAAGATCAATCCATATAAAATATGTAAAATACCGTAAAGCCTTTCAGCATTCACCCATTTATCTGCAATAATTCCTGTGAGTGCAGGCATAAAAAGCGATGAAAGGGCAAGTGTGGAAAATATAGCACCAAATTCAGGAAAAGTCCAGCCTTTGGCATTCAGGCAGTAAGTGCCAATTGTGATTAACCAGGCACCCCAAACAAAAAACTGTAAAAAACTCATCAAAGTGAGCCTGAACTTAATTGTCATATAGCTTTGTTTAATTTACGAAATGGAAGATATACATTTATTACACACGTAAAACAATCATTGCCGGTTTTTTACAAAGGCTGATTCAACAAAATTTTAGCATTACAACAGGCCAATCGCCGTAAATTTGTATAAATTTTCCAGATGACTGATTCCATTGATATTTTAATTGATGCTGCCGCTGATAAAGAACTTAAATCCATTGCCCGAAAAGTAAAGAAAAGTGAAAGGATAACAGATGAAGAATGTTTTCTTCTATTTGAAAAAGGCAGCCTTCCCTTTGTAGGTGCTTTGGCCAATTTTATCCGGGAAAGATTACATGGCGACAAGACTTATTTCAACCGTAATTTTCATATTGAGCCAACCAATGTTTGTGTTTTCAGTTGTGAATTTTGTTCCTATTCACGTTTGTATGCAAACAAGGAAGATGGCTGGGAATTGAGCATTGACCAGATGCTGGATATCGTAAAAACTTATGATGGCAAACCTATTACAGAAGTACATATAGTTGGTGGTGTTCATCCAAAAATGAATATGGCTTATTTTATTGAATTGATGCAAAAAATAAAAGCTCACCGGCCGGATCTGCATGTAAAAGCTTTCACAGCCGTGGAACTGGATTATATGTTTCGTAAGGCAAAACTGTCTGTTGCAGAAGGCATGAAGCAATTACATGCTGCCGGGTTAGACAGCTTACCGGGTGGTGGTGCCGAAATTTTTGCACCTGAAATAAGAACACAGATCTGTAACGATAAAGTAGATGCAGACGGCTGGCTGGCCATTCATGAAGCCGCCCATCATTTAGGTATGCACAGCAATGCCACCATGCTTTACGGACATATTGAAAAATTTGAGCACCGCATAGATCATATGCGCAGATTGCGGGAACTCCAGGATAAGACCGGAGGCTTCAATACTTTCATACCGCTTAAATTCCGTAACCAGGATAATGCCATGAGTTATGTTAATGAATCAGTAACTGCAGAAGATATGAGGTTGTATGCCATTGCCCGTATTTACCTGGATAATTTTCCACACCTGAAAGCCTACTGGCCCATGCTTGGCCGTCAGAATGCCCAGCTGAGTTTATCATTTGGTGTAAATGATATTGACGGCACCATTGATGACTCTACTAAGATTTACAGTATGGCCGGAAGCGAAGAACAAACACCAGCCATGAGTACCCGGGAATTGGTTACTTTAATAAAACAGGCTAAGCGCAAACCGGTTGAACGGGATACTTTATATAATGTAGTGAAAGATTATAGTGAAGTTAATTTTGCAAATGATGATTTTGATATATCACTCAATTGAACCATCTTTTAAAGAATGTAGCAGGAAGCAACAGCCTCTTTTAAATTTTTATCACCAGTTTTAAACTGTTGAACAGAATTTTTACTTAAACTGCATGGAACTAAAAGTTGCGAGCACAGCAATGCGCCATGATTAATGGCACAGATTTTTTCATTTTACAGGGTTTTTTTGGTAGCGTTTGCAGGTATAAATTATTGTTATATTATAATAATTTATACGATGCCTGCATCATGTATCACCCTATAAAGTGTACAGCGGTTTATTAATAATTTTAAATAAGCGGTTAGCCCTTAATAAAAAGGACAACTGCCAAAATAAAAGCAATAAATAAAAGTGTGAGGCAACTAACAGCCAGGTAAGTAATAGTTCTCATACAATCGGATTTTATTGATATAAATTTAACAAAAAATATACCAATCATTAACTTGTGTGAATAAAAATTTTGTGTTTAGTTGTTTTACTTAGTACATATACGAAACGAAAAAGGGTATCTTAATGTTGTGTGACTGAATTATTTCTGTTTAATAAAATCAATTATTGTGATCTTGTCTATTTATTTAAAGCTGATTAATATTAAATAAATGAAAAGAAAGAATAAATTACTGATTGTTGTAATGATCAGCATGATTACTGTTGTTTTGTGTAAAACTGCAGGCCGGATCGCCGGGAAATACTGGTTAAGAATTGAAATATAGGAATTTGTATCAGATGATGAAGGCAAAACAGGAAAGTTGGCAGGTAGCGGGAAAGCATATAAATATTGCGATTGTGCAGTTGATTTTGTTGCAGAACAATATCCTGATTATCAGGAGGCTAAAAAAATCTCTGTAATTGAGATCCTTGATTTTAGTAGTAAATGAATAAAAGGCAGGAACTGTCTGAAGCTTACAATTACTGAAAGCTTTCCTTACATATTAACTACAACATCTATGATTTGTTTTTTATCCGGACCTTCCCAACGAAAGCGGACCGTATATGGTTTATTTGCTTTGTTGCTTTTTAAACGAAAAGGAATTTTTAATGTATAATCCACATTGTTGTTTTCCATAGCACCATTTACCTGTTTTAAAAGGATGTCTGTTATTTTTATTTCATTCAGGTCGCTGTCGTACACCCAAAAATTCTCCTTACCCTGGAAAATCCCTGTTATACTCGATCCTTCAATGTTTGTAATGTCCATGCTGGTATAAGCCATTTTTGGGGCTACTTTTATGGTAGTTGCCCCAGAACACCCTGTTTTGTCACAAATAACTACTTATTCTCAAAAAGAAGAAGTTGCAAAGTACGTCCAATACGTAAAAAGCCGCTCCGACCGCGACCGACAATCGGAAGTAAAAGAAGTGACCGGAGTGTTTACGGGCGCCTACGTCGTTCACCCCTTTAACCAAAAAAAAATACCCGTTTGGATTGCTGAATACGTCTTATTAGAATACGGAACGGGCGCAATTATGGCAGTACCGAGCGACGACGAGCGCGACCAAATTTTTGCTCAAAAATTTGATTTGCCGATAATTGACGTCGTCGATAAATCAAAATATCCGAACGCCAGCCTCCACGACAAACTCGGAACGCTTATCAATTC
>JAYTOF010000277.1:0-32522 GCA_043747955.1 Chitinophagaceae bacterium | reverse complement strand
CTGCCATTGATAGGTAATATTTGTACCCGTACCGGTTACGGTAAAGGTTGCTGTTGTAGTTGCACAATTTGTTAAATTAACTGGCTGAACTGTTATTGTTGGACGTTTGTTAACAGTAATGGTAATGTTCGCCTGTCTTACACAACCAACACCATCATCATGATTAACTGTATAGGTTGTTGTATTCATTGGTGAAGCAGCAACAGGATTGGTTGTTGTTGAACTTAAACCCGCTGCAGGGCTCCATAAGAATGTACCAGTTGTTACCTGAGTAAAAGAACCTGCTGTTGTGCCTGCAACATTAAGAACAATATGCATATTGGGGAAACCAAGACCTGCAAGATCAACAGGATTGGGAACACCACATGCTGCTGCCATAATATAACTAGGGCCTGTTTGAGGAGCCGAATTACTTCCAATAAAGAAGGAACGGCCTGTTGCCTGTCCGCTTGGCGTAAATAACTCTACGATCAGAACCGCATTGTTAGGAACAGTAGCCGGGGTTGTAAAGGTTCCGGTAAACAAACTTAAGGTTTGATTAGGTATACTAAAGCTTTGACTTCCTACCAATGTACGTGTTCCACCCGGGAATGCAGGTCCTGCATTTTGGGTGTATAAATTAACCGTAACTGGTTGCGCTCCTCCGGCTGCCTGTTCAATACCAAATGTTACTGTATTGATGGTTAAAGCAGAGGGAAGGCCTAGTGGCGCCAGGTTATAAGCCCTGAAGTAACTGTTATCAGTATGTAATCCACCTGCATTACAAGCTACTGAGCCGGCAGTTATTGTGTTGCTGCTTGACTGCGTTAAAGCTACCGGAGCAAATCCTGAGCTTTCATAAACAGTAAGCGCTGCCGGATCACCTTCGCAAAGTGTTGAACCCGGAACAGCAAGTATTACTAGAGGATTTGAAGCATTAAAAGTTACCGTAGCAATTGATGAATTAACTGCTGCACAACCTGCAAACTGAACCACTGCACGGAAGTAAGTTGTTTGTGTAAGGTTAGTATAATTTAAAGTAGTACTGGTATTTACAATTGTTGTGTAAGGACCTGCAATATTAGTTGCTGATTCCCAACGGATAACAGAACCTAAATGACCGGATAAGGTTAAAACACCGCTATTGGTAACTCCGCAAGCCTGTGAATTTGCAGGTGATACAGTACCACCAACTGAAGCAGCTGCAACCGTTAATACTACAGCCGTACTTGTATTGGTTGGTGCACATGTACCCGTAACCACACAACGGTATTGATACCCATTCATGGCTACTACTGCCGGATTAACCGTAAGCGTTGAAGTTGTTACTCCTGAATAAGGTGCTCCGTTAGCCAGGTCATTCCATGGTCCGCCGGCACCGGCAGTGCTTAATTGCCATTGGTAAGTAACCCCCCCGGTAGCAGTACCCACACAGGTAAAACTAACACTTGAATTATCACAAACCGATGCATTTACCGGTTGTTGTGTAATTGTTGGAGAGCAGGCAATCACTGGTGTAATTTCTGTTACCAGGTCTTTAAAGAATACCCTTGTATTTGAAACATTAAATAAGCTTGACCGCATATTAACTGCCGCAACTGCATTTAATGTAATATCATCAACCCACCATCCTGCAGGTGTAGTTGGAGCTGACGTATTATCATCAGAACCAAACCTGAATCGTATTTTAACAGATTGCCCTGCATACTGAGATAAATTGATTATTGTATTTACAAAACCTGTACTAAGCCCGGTAAATGCTGCTCTTCCAGATAAAGCATTGGTAGGGGCTGCGCCCAAACCTCCATTATAAGCTCCGGCAATCATATTAGGACCAAGGTCGGTCCAGGAGGTTCCGCCATTTGTACTGATCTCTACAACACCTCCATCCCATCCGTCTTCTGTATTATAAGAACCCCAGAAACTTAATCTTGGATAAGAATTGGCAGGCAATGCAATTGAAGTGGTTGTTTCCAATCTTTGATCTCCTGATACCGTTAGGTTATTGACAAAAAATGCATTGGGTGCACTATGGCTTTGGGTAGAAACTACTGTCCAAACCGTACCAGGTGCCGCAGTTGTTGTCCAGGATGCGGGAATTCCGGCACCTGCAACTGTTTCATTAATAATTGAAATGGGTGGAAAATAACTACCCGGATTTACATTTACAGTAAATGGATAATTTGTAGAACCTGCTGCCTGGTTTACAACATAGCTTACCACACGGTTTGGCGCATCATAAGTACCGCCACTAACATAAGTAACGTTAGCCGGTAAAGTATCCCTTAACGTATAGTTAGACAAAGCTGCACAGGTTGCAATAGAATTTGTGTATACTAAATTTTGTCCTTCAGGTATAGTTGTGGCACTTGCCCCTGCACCCAAAGTAATGGGTGGGGTAAAATCAGGAATCTGATCTGTTACACTTGCCGTTGATCCTTCTGAAGCAAAAGCACCCATACCTCGTCTTCTGAACGCTTCCCAGATGGAACAATTATAGGCACCACCATAAAGAATCTGATCAGCCTGTAAAATCGCATTTCTGCCGCTGATAAAACCCGGGCTGCATTGTTGTAACCTTAAACCTTCTGTAACCAGTTTCAGGGCAATATTATTACCCCCACCACCGGCAAGATTATATAAATTTGAATTAATGGTACCTACCTGGTTAATGATATTCCAGGTCATATCCCAAAGTGTGGCACACCATATTTCACCCCGGTCATGCGGAGCCGCCGGAATGGATGCTGCATATACTTTATTATTGATCGCAAAATCTGTGCAATATCTTTGAGATCGAATACCATTACCTGTTATAGGCTGGTTTAATGCATAAGTACCAATACCCCTTGGTGAATTGAAACCTGTGTTTAGTGTTGATGTAGCCCAGTTCTGGGTAAACATTAAAGCATAATAATCACTCCAGCCTTCGCCCATTTGTTCGGCATTACCCAAACAACCGGAGTTGGCAGGGCCCCCAGTTAAACGGTTACTGATACCATGTCCAAATTCATGAACAACAATTCCATTATCAACATCCCCATCCCTGTCCGGGTTAGGAGCTGTCCATAAATACATCTGCATTCTTCCGCTACCCCCATCGGCCGGAGTGGCAAAGTTTGCATTATTGGTTCCGCCGCCATCCTGGGCTTCTGCAAGTACATGGTCATTTCCCAAACCACCTCTTCCCAGGTTATCAGACTGAAAATTACCGGTTACTTCATTGAATCCATAGATATACATCACATCATGAATAATATTATTCCAGTAAAATAAATTGGTAATATTAAACTGCTGATTGGGAACAGGTGCAGTTTGTGTTGGATCAACGGTATAATCCGGTGTAAAATCAAAAGTTAAATTGGGTAATGCTGTTGTTGAATTAGCAGACTTGGCTATGGTTCCTGTATTGGCAGGTGCAGTACGGTCTTCATAAGCCCAAACATTATTACCACGGCTATATGCATAATCAGTACCGGCAGCCCCTGTATTCCATTTTAAGGTTGTGGCATTTCCCGGGGCCGCAAGCCAGGGGTCGGTACGTGTTGCATGTCCACCGCCCGGATGTATCGGACTTTCTGCAGGAAAGGGAACAACACGGTATGTTGCCGTAGTTATAATACTTGGATCAGTAAGTAATTTAAAATCAAATAAATTATTTTTTTCTTTAACAGTAACCGGTGAATTTGCAAATAAAAATGCAGGATATTTTATGTTTTTATTTTCTTCAGGATGTCCCCAGTTATCAAAATCAGTATAATTATCAAACCCTAAGATCCTGTTATCAACCGCATCTACTCTTACCATCCAGTAATCAGAACTTACTTTTGGTATAATATAAACCTGCCAGGCTAAATGAAGTTCATTGCCTTTATCCAGTGGCGACCACATTAATTGAGCCGTGATATTTTCGCGGGAAATTCCCATATTACTGAATTCAACAAAATGGCCGTTATCTTTTCTGTTCAGGGCAATAGCCATTTGGGTTGCTCTTAAACCCCTGTCGGATAAAGCAGACTGAACAGCAGATTCTGCCGTAACGGATGGCATACCTGATCTTACATTAGCTAATTTCTCCATGCTGTGGTTGAACACCCCGGCATTTGAAACCAACATGTTATTTTTAAAAGCAAGTACCAGCATCTGGTTATAAACCGGAATGCCTTTATAGGTTTGTTGCAGGTACAGCATTCTAACAGCAGATGAGTTATCATAGTAAGTACTTGAAATCATTACATTATTCAGGTCGTCGGATGACAGGCCAAGTATGGCTTTGTTAGCACTAACCAACTGAATGGCTGCATTGTCATCAGCATTGTTAAACTGTGCATTTACAATACATACACTAAATAACAATGGGATCAGAAAGAGGAGAAATTTTCTCATAATAATTATTGTTTTCGGTTTGCAGTTCATAAAAAATATTAATCAGTATCAAATAAAAAAATTAAAATATCGAATGCGCTTCAGATTTTTTTAAAGGGAGTAAATGTTCTTTGAGAAAGGAAGTAAAAGTTATTATCATCAGCAATTTTTAGTCAAATAAAGCAAATCGTTGTTTACTTAAAAAATAGCGGCAATATTTTTAAGTACGCAATAATACAAACAAATTCGGTAAAAAAATTAATTTTGAAACAATATTTTCAACAATTTATTTATCGGTAATTTGTATTACTAAATAGCATATATTATTAATGAAAAAGATTAAAATAGTTATCGCAGCCGTAGGATTATTAACCGGTCAAAATACTGAAGCACAGGACCTACATATATCCATTGCTGCTAAATCGGCGGCTTTACAACCAAAATTAGCTGAATGGAGAAGGCACCTGCACCAGAACCCAGAACTTGGGAACCGGGAATTTAAAACGGCAGCCTATATCATTGAACAATTAAAGGACCTGGAACTTGAAATACAAACCGGCATTGCTAAAACAGGTGTGGTTGCTGTTTTAAAAGGAGGTAAGCCAGGGCCTGTAATTGCCTTACGTGCAGATATGGATGCTTTGCCGGTTAAAGAACGGGTAAATATTCCATTCGCTTCAATAGATAGTGTCGATTACCAGGGTCAAAAAGTTGCAGTTATGCATGCCTGTGGCCATGATGCGCATGTGGCAATGCTTTTAGGAACAGCCAGGATTTTAGCTGCCATGAAAAAAGATATTGCGGGCTCAATAAAATTTATTTTTCAGCCAGCCGAAGAAGGCCCTCCTGTTGGCGAAGAAGGTGGTGCAGGCTTAATGGTAAAGGAAGGGGTAATGGAAAATCCTAAAGTGGATGTGATCTTTGGAATGCACATAGAATCCTGGATACCGGCAGGTGATATTCAGTATAAGCAAGGCGCATTTATGGCTTCAGCAGATATGTTTACTATAAAAGTAAAAGGCAAATCCTCACACGGGTCGCAGCCCTGGCTTGGTATTGATCCCATCGCTGTTTCTGCTCAGATCATAGAAGGCATGCAACATATTGTAAGCCGGCAAATTGACCTGACAAAGGCTCCCGTCGTAATTACTATAGCAAAAATAAACAGCGGCGTACGTTTTAATATTATTCCGGAAGAAACATTTATGGAGGGAACCTTACGCACGCTTGACAGTAAAATGCGGACAGATGTTCAGCAACGAATGAAATTTACTGCAGCTAAAATTGCTGAAGCATCCAATGCAACAGCTGAAGTAATTTTTTATGAAAAAACTTTGGTTACTTATAATACACCAGATCTTGTTGAAAAAATGTTACCCTCTTTATATATTGCTGCCGGTAAAACTAATGTACGGCCAATGGAATGGGTTACCGGTGCCGAAGACTTTAGTTATTTCGGGACAAAAGCCCCCGCCTTCTTTTTTTATATCGGGGGAATGCCCCGTGGTAATGATCCAAAAAATGCACCGCCACACCATACACCCGATTTTATGATCGACGACAGCCAGTTATTTGTTGGCGTAAAAACATTTTGTCAATTGGTGTTTGATTATCCGAAAACAATAAAGCATTAAATTTTTATTATTTCCCACTGTCTGTTGTGGTGAAACTGTAACAGGTTTGCCGTTTATCCATTTATAAACCAACTAACTTAAATTGTAGTTTTATTGATTTAATATTGCAGTTGAAAATTAAAGTTACTTAACCGTAGTTTATGAAATGTAAAAGTTTTAACAGAAACCTGTTTTTTTTAATGTGGCTTACTGCTTTGGTTGTACTGATACCCAATATTGTTTTTTCCCAGGTAAAAATAAAAGGAAAGATAATACATAAAAAAGATGCAACCCCTGCTGCCTATGCTTCTGTTTCACTTCTGAATCAAAAAGGGGGAAGCCTGTCTGATAATTCCGGAAATTTTTCTTTCTATATTTCAAAACTAAAAAAGGATGATACCCTACTGATCTCATCAGTTGGTTACCAAAGTTTGAAAATGCCCGTTACCGCTGCCTTAACAAGGTCTGAATTTGAGTTAAAAGAAGATTCCAAAAACCTGGAAGCCGTTACCGTAAGATCATTTACTACACAGGAAGTACGTGGTTCATCTTCTGAAATAACCGGCTATTTCAGAAGCTGGAATTATAAAAGAACAGGTGGCGAAATTGGCAGGATCTTTAAACTGCCCCATACAGCCTATAAAATTGATAAAATAAAATTTAAAGTAAATAACCGCTGCGATACCTGCCAGATCCGTTTACATATCCGTAAAGTTGCAAATGATTATCCCGACGAAGAATTGCTCTATGATTCAATTACAGTCTCCATTCAAAGCCTTACCATGGAAGATAATATGCCTGAGTTTGATCTAAGGCCATATGACCTTACGTTTGATCAAAGTGAATTATTTATCAGTATGGAAGTATTGAATTGTAAAAAACCTGGCAAAGAAGATTGTTCCTTTTGCTTTGCAGGTTCTGAACAGGGTGAATATATTTATAAATCAAAAAGCACAACGGATTGGGAAACAACAGATGATTATACCATTTACCTGAAACTGTTTATGCGGTATTAAATTATTCCTCTTTAAAATCGACTTTACTATTTGCTTTTTACGGCAAGCCTTTATACATCAACATCATCAGCGCCTTCCTTTGCATAAATATTGATATAAATACTGTAAAGATGTAACCCCATCACAACAGCGAAGGACCCACATGAAATAAAAATCAAAAGTTGCTGAATCTGTGTAAAATTAAATCCGGGATTTTGTGCAGGTGCAAACACAACAGATAAAATATAAAGCAAAAAAGTGGCTGCTCCCAGCATCCGCAATTTTAATATACTTTTTTTCATTCCATAAAATTAATAAATAAAAATTACTGAATAAAGCAATGCGGCTAATGTGCAAAATCAACTTCAAAATTTCCTTTTATTCTTTCTATGGAAGGATTAAAATATCCAAATTTCAAAGCGGGGAATTCTTCCCGGATGAGTTCCATCATTTGTTTAATACCCATGCATTCGCCTGTTTCTGTAACCCCTGTTTTTTTAAGGTACCAGTCAGGGTCGATATTAAAATTGCGCCACTGTATCATGCATAGATCCGTTTCCCTGATCAGCTTTCTCAAAGCTTCATATTCTTCAATGCTATCCGTCATGCCCGGAAAAACAAAATAGTTGATACTTGTCCAGCCACCATAACTACGCATAATTTTTAAACTTTCAAACAGGTCTTCAAATGCATAATTATTGGGCAGGTAATAAGAAGTATAAATATTTTTACGGGCCGAATTGGTACTTACCCTTATACTGTTTAATCCAACTTCGCACAACGCTTTTACAGCATTGGGCATACTGCCATTGGAATTGATGTTGATACTTCCGTTGTGTGTGTGTTTTCTAATTTCTATGATGGATTCGCGGATGGTTTCCCACATCAGCAGCGGCTCCCCCTCACAACCCTGCCCAAAACTGATTATGGGAAATGGAGCTGTTTGCAAATGCGGTACAGTAAATTCAACGATCTCAGCGGCAGTAGGTTTAAAAGTCAACCGGTCCTGGGTACTGATAATGGTTTCTTCTTCGGGCTGAAATGAGATACAGCCAATACAATTTGCATTGCAGGCCGGCGAAACCGGAACAGGACACTCCCACCGGCCTATGGCTAAATTTCTGGCTGCCGGGCAGGTATAGGTCATGCAGCAGTTTTCCATTAAATGTTTTACCAACCGGTTGTGTGGGTAAGCTTCCAGTAATTTATTGGTACCGGCTTCAATCAATTCATCCACATACCCTTCAGCTTCCTGCCTGATGTCCTGCTCAATTCTTACTGCAGGTACATAAATTTTTTCATCAAGCCACCCCGCTGCCGTGTAACAAAATAAAGGCAATGTTGGAGCATCTTTTTCAGTTTCATAGGCAGCCATATACAAACCGGTATGTGCCGGCGGAATAAATGCAGCTACTGCCCATCCTTTTTCACAAAGCCGCATTTTACCGGTCTTCACATCTATTCCAATTCCTTTACGGCCGGGTAATTCATACAAATTTCCTCCTGCAGGTATTTCAATCCATTCATCATCAGGTACAGGCTGTGCATCCCAGCCGCTGCGGCCGGTTGTATAGAGTGAAGTATCTTCAAAAATATTCCCTTCTCCGTCTGAATATAAAATGTATGGGCTTTGTTTTAACATGTTCTGTTTTTTAACCCTGCCTTTGGCAAGTTAGGCACTGTTTTGCATTTGCTGCATACAAAACAGGTTAAAGTTCTTTTCATCAACGGTTTCTGTTCCTTCAGCAATTTCGGACTGTATTATTTTGTTGGATTTAAAATCAATGGTAAGTAAATTGTCCTTTAATACTACATTATCCATTTTTATCCAGGGATAAACAATAGTTTTTAAAATACCGGTCAGCTGCACGCCCTTCTCAGAAAAAAGGGCTGTTGTTTTTTTTTCCTTTACCACAGTTACAAATAAATAAACTATGATAAAAATGATCAGGGCAACCACACCAACATTTGTAAACCAGAAATTAGCATACAACAAAACCATAATTAAACTGAATGTTTCCAATGCTTTTTTATATTTTCTTAAAAAAAAATAAACAATGCTGCCAAGGATGTAAAATACCAGCAAAATATACATCCCCGTTATTATAGTAACATTAGTGGTTTTTAAAGCAACCAAAACAGCGGCAACGATTTGGAGAAAATACAGGAACCAAATAAACAGTTTGTACGTTTTTTGATTGTTATCTTTTAAGGTTAGATTATATAACATCAAATAGGATTTGAAGCAACCAATAAATTACACAACTTAAATAAACACCTGGCCCCAACATTTTCATCCCACTCATTCTGGCTTACCCCAACTTCATTTAAATCGAAGCTGATAAGTTTACGGCCGCTTTCCAATAATTTTTTAAACAGGTAAAAAACCTGGTCCGTTTCAAAACCGCCCTGCACAGGGGTTCCGGTATGTGGGCAAAGTTTTGGATCCAACCCGTCGATATCAAAACTGATATGAACTTTTTCCGGTAACCTGCTGATCATATCATCAACGATCTTCTGCCAGGTAACCCCTTCATACTGGCGTTCTTTTATGTCCTTATCAAAATAAGTTACCACGCGATTGCTGTGGGTATTAATATATTCAACTTCTTCTGAACAATAATCCCTGATACCTACCTGTACAATTTTTGTAAGCTGCGGAATTTCTTCCAATGCATTGTACATGATAGAAGCATGAGAATAAATAAACCCTTCGTATGCTTTTCGCAAATCACAATGTGCATCTATTTGCAAAATACCAAAATCGCCGTGTTTTTCTGCAATGGCTCTAAAAAAGCCAAGGGGGGTACTATGGTCTCCGCCTAATAAACCAACCAGCTTACCCTTTTCAAGTAATACTTTTGTTTGCTCATAAACCCAGTTGTTTAAGAATACACTTCCTTCATTGATCTCTTTTTGCGATTTGAACATGAATTTATTGTCAGCCACTATTTCACCCTGCGAAATATAATTAATGTAAAGCTCAGCCTCTTTACGCAGGTAATCGCTTTTCATCAACACCTTTTTATCGCAGGGCCGCATGTAAAATCCCTGCTTCCATCCATCTGCTACGGCCGGATCATAAAGATCAACCTGCAGGCTTGAATTGAAAATATGTTCCGGAGCCCTTGCTGTACCTGCATTGTAACTGACAGTTACTTCCCAGGGAACAGGAAGGATCACCAGTCTTGCTTCTTGTTCTGAAAAGGGTAAACCAAAAATATTGTTGTTGGGATTACCAACGGAGTTGGGATCAAAATCAGAAAGATCGGTCATGAGTTTTTAATTATTTGAATAGTTCCAGCCTGTCTTCGCCAGGGTAAAAACCAGGCAAAGATAAGCGACAGCTCAGGAATGATGAAGACTTCAGGGCAATATTTCCTAAATCAGGAAATTAAATGAAATTATACTGCTGATTATGATATAAATCAGGCAAAACACCATTAAATAGTTTTATAAATTGAAAAGAAAATCTCCATTTGAATTACCTTTGCTCCGAAATTTTTTTACTTTGAAAAGAACGCATATCATTTTTCTTGTAGCTATCGCAGCACTGATTGTTGCACTGATCATATTTTCAGCCGGCGATTTTTCAACTTATGATACCATCAATTCTGCTAAAGCAAAGCCTGGAAAATTTGTACATCTTATTGCAAAGCTGGACAAAACACAGCCCATAGAATACGATGCCGTTAATAATCCCAATTACCTCTCCTTTTATGCAGTAGACAGTCTTGGCGGAAAAACAAAGGTTGTTTTTCATAACAGCAAGCCTGCCGACCTGGAGAAAAGTGAAAGAATTGTAATGAAAGGAAAAATGCAGGCTGATCATTTTGAATGCAATGACATCCTGTTAAAATGCCCCAGTAAGTATAAAGATGACAATAAGCAACTGGAAAAAACAATAACCAACCAACAGGATTCAACTTATAAATAATTACAGCAAATGCAGTTTGAAGGCGAACACTTAATACCGGGGCGTATTGGACATTTTTTTGTGCTGCTTGCATTTGTTGCATCCATCATTTCAACCATTGCGTATTTTACGGCCGGCAGAAAAACTGACCTGACTGAAAAAAAATCATGGCTGCGTTTTGCAAGACTGGCTTTTATCACCCAACTGATTTCTGCCGTAGTTATTTTCTCTACCATTTTTTATATCTGCGCCAATCATTACTTTGAATACCTTTATGCCTACAAGCATGCGTCCAAAGAACTTGAACCTAAATATTTACTGGCCTGCATCTGGGAAGGACAGGAAGGAAGTTTTTTATTGTGGACGATCTGGCACTGCATACTTGGTATTTTCATAATGCACAGATCTAAAGAGTGGGAAGCACCTGTAATGACGGTGATCAGCCTGGCTCAGTTCTTTTTATTAATGATGTTGTTGGGTTTGTTTGTGTCGGATGTAAGGCTTGGAAGCAATCCATTCACTTTAACGAGGAACGAAATTGCAGGCCCTATTTTCAGTCAGCCAAATTATTTAAGTTTTATTAAAGATGGTGTTGGCTTAAATGTTTTACTCCGCAATTACTGGATGGTTATACATCCCCCCATTTTATTTTTAGGATTTGCATCAACCATAATCCCTTTTGCATTTGCCTATGCAGGTATACAAACCAAAAGGTTTGGAGACTGGGTAACCCCTGCCCTTCCCTGGGCATTGTTTGGTACCTGTATTTTGGGAGTAGGCATAATGATGGGTGGAAAATGGGCATATGAATCATTATCTTTTGGCGGTTACTGGGCCTGGGACCCTGTTGAAAATGCATCCCTGGTACCGTGGCTTATTTTAATTGCCGGTATGCATACCATGGTTATTTTTAAAGCCACAGGTCATTCTTTAAAAGCCAGCTATCTTTTTGTATTTCTCTCTTTTATCTTTATACTGTATTCAACTTTTTTAACCAGGACAGGAGTTTTGGGAGATACCTCAGTGCATGCCTTTACTGACGCAGGTAAAGCTATCAATATAATGATATTATTATTTGTTGCTGCATTTACTTTACCATCGCTTGGTTTATTTATAGCCAATTTAAAAAAGATACCTACAGAAACCAAAGAAGAAAATACCAACTCCAGGGAATTCTGGATGTTCATCGGTTCTTTGGTTTTCTTTCTATCCGCCATCTTCATCATTGCAAAAACATCAGTACCGGTTTACAATAAAATTTTTGGTACCAGCTTTGCCCCTCCTGAAGATGTTGAATTTTCGTATAACAAAGTGATCATACTGGTTGCCATTATAATTGGATTATTAAGTGCCGTAACGCAATATTTCAAATACAAAAAAACAGAGCCGTCCTATATTTTAAAAAAAATCGCTTTACCAACATTTGTAGCTGCCATAATTACCGCATTGCTCGCTGTATTTTATCCGCTTACTTATTACAAAATGGGGGCTGGGTTTTTAGGAGCCGCTTATTTTGCCCTGTTTGCCGCGATTTATTCTGTAATTGCCAATGGCGCTTATATATGGACTGGACTGAATGGAAAACTTAAAGCTGCGGGAGGTTCTATTGCCCACCTTGGTTTTGCTTTAATGATTGCCGGTATTTTAATTTCTTCCAGCAATAAGGAAGTGATCAGCAGTAGCCGGGCAAATGGTATTAATTTACAGATATCCGGTAAGGATCCCCTGACGAAGCAGGCGGATAATCCACTGGAAAACCTTACCCTCATCCGGCAGGTACCTGCTGCCATGGGGCCCTATGAAGTAACTTACCTGAGAGATTCTTTTGGAAATGAAAAGGGCAGAAGATTTTATGAACTTCAGTTTCAGCGAAAAGATAAAGTATCAAAAAAAGTTGTTGAACAGTTTACGTTATGGCCCGATGTGTATATCATGAAGGATAACAATATGAGCAGCAATCCTGATACCAAGTCATATTTAGGCAAAGATGTTTTTACGTATATTTCGTATGCCATCAGTAATAAAGAAGAAGATACGGCTCAGTTTAAAATAAAAGAACTTGCTGAAGGAGATACTGCTTATTACAGCAATGGCATCATCATCTTAAACCGGGTGGTAAAAAATCCGGATAATGAAAAGTATCATTTTAAACACACTGATGCTGCATTAATGGCTGATATCACTTTAATCAGTAAAGACAGTTTGCGCTACAGCGCCCGCCCACTTATACATATTGATGAGTTTGGTGTTAACCTGGTAGATGATACGGTATATGCTCAAAATCTGTATGTAAGATTTGCAGGTGTAACCGATGGACAGAAAATTAAACTTGGTATAAAAGAATCAGATAAATTAATTGAATATGTAACCCTGAAAGCTTATGTATTTCCGTATATTAATCTGGTTTGGCTTGGTTTGATCATTATGGCACTGGGAATTATAATGAGTGCCATAAAACGGGCTAAGCTTTCCCCTTTTTATGCTGCTTTGTCTTTAATTTTTGCCGCAGCCGGGCTATTTTATATGTTTCTTTTAGCAAACTAGAATCACAGTCTGCCTGTAATTGCCTGATCACTTTTTCTACTTTTTTATCCGAATCTCTGTACAAATCAGCTTTGCTTAAAAATGACAGAAATAAGACAGAATCTTTTAAGAAAGAATCAACCATTTGAGGTAACCGGTTAACCAACATTGTATCGCAGGCTGTATTTATTTCCAAGTAAGCAGAATCAATTCTTGCCTCCGAAACCGAATCCTTATCATGCTGAATTTCCTGCTCTGTTGGCATGGTTTTACCCCTATCACAGCTGTATATTAATATTATAATGCAATAAACAGTATACTTTAAGGTTACATTAAGCATCAAATTGTATTAAATATTAGTCTAAGTATTAAATTTACAGTATGTATTGGCTAAAACGCCTCCAAATTTTTAATAAAGCTGCCCTGTTTATTGTAGTGAGCATAATAACACTCAACAGTGGCTTATCTGCTCAGGCATACGTTAATGATACTTTATTAACGTATGCCGTAGTATATAATGGCGATACTATGGAAGCTAAAACGTTAGCTGATGTTTCTTTTTATTCACGGTTTTCTGCTTCTTCAAATGCCAAATGGACCAGGTTAAGGAATGCCGTTTATGTTACCTATCCATATGCGATAAGAGCCGGTGCTGTAATGAATGATATTAATTCAAAATTAACCGCTGTAGATGATAAATCTGACAGAAGAAAATATATCAGGACAAGGGAAAAAGAATTGAAAAAAGAATTTACCGATCCGCTTACCAATTTATCGGTTTACCAGGGTAAAGTTCTAATGAAATTAATAAACCGGGAAACAGGAAATAATTGCTACGAGATCATTAAGGAATATAAAGGGGGATTAACAGCCCGTTTTTATCAAACTGTGGCCTTTTTCTTCAACAGCAGCCTGAAACAACCATACGATGCTGAGGAAGAGGATTCAGAAATAGAATATTTAGTACAGGATTTTTGCAAAAAGTATGGCTACAGGTATACTGCAATCCGCCAAACATATAAAACAATTGAGTAACTGAAATCTCTTTGTCAATCCACCGGAAAACACAAAATTTCTTCACTTTCCCTTTTTTATTGTTAATATCTGCCCTTTACCGGGTAAAGCAACATAATGCTGCAACTAAAATGATTTAATTTTGTTAAATTGCAGGGAGAAATTTTTAAAGCACAAATGAAGTTAGACATAATTGCTTTTGGGGTTCATCCCGATGATGTAGAATTAAGTTGTGCAGGCGTTTTACTGGTAGAAAAAAATAACGGTAAAAAAACGGGAATCATTGACTTAACTGCAGGTGAACTGGGTACAAGGGGAACAGCTGAGATCCGGATGCGGGAAGCTGCAGATGCGGCAAAGATTTTAGGGGTTGATATCAGGGAGAACCTTGGAATGGCTGATGGCTTTTTTAAAAATGATGAAGACCATCAAAGAAAAGTAATAACAGTTTTAAGAACATACCGGCCGGAGATCATTTTATGTAATGCCCCTGAAGATCGCCATCCAGATCATGGCCGTTCTGCAAAATTAGTTGCTGATGCGGCCTTCCTTTCAGGCTTAAAAAAAATAGAAACATCCGAAAAAGGGAAAAACCAGGAAGCCTGGAGGCCCAAATATGTTTTCAGGTATATACAGGACAGAATTTTGAAGCCTGATTTTGTTATAGACATAACAAATGTTTTTGAACAGAAGGTTGAGGCAATAAAAGCCTATAAAACACAGTTTCATAATAATGAGATGGACAGCCCGGAAACTTATATATCAACACCGGATTTTTTAGAAAGTGTTATTTACCGGCATAAATGGTTTGGTAAAATGATCGGTGTTAAATATGCAGAAGGGTTTATTTCAGAAAAAATGGTCGGACTGAAAGATTTCGACGCGTTAATAAAAGAAAATACTTAAATAAATTAAAGTCAATTATTCAAAAATGGCAACTCCAAAGTTTTTAAATGCAAAAGGTTCCAATTTTCACCAGGAATTAAAAAAAAGGGTGAATAATTATTTTACAGAAACCAGGAAACCCGCAACCGGTAATTTTGGCCTGTACTTTAAAGCCGTTTTATTTTGGACTTTGTATGTTGCCCTGTATGTACATGTAGTATTTTTTACCCCGCAAAACTGGATCGCTATACTGGAATGTTTTGTAATGGGTGGCTTAACAGCTGCCATTGGTTTTAATGTGATGCATGATGGCGGCCACGGCAGTTTCAGCAAAAGCAAATTATGGAATAAAATTGCAGCTTTTTCGGTAAATGCACTGGGTGCCAGCGGCATCATGTGGAACAACAAACACAATATCATTCACCATACCTATACCAATATTGATGGTATAGATGATGATATTGAGATCAAGCCTTTATTGAGAATGTGTCCTTCGCAAAAAAAATATTTTATACACCGCTTTCAACATATTTATGTTTGGTTCTTATATACCTTATTATTAATAGTTTGGGTTTTTTTAACCGATTACACAAAATATTTCAGCAAAAAAGTAGGGTCTGTTCCCATCAAAAAAATGAGTGCTTTTGAGCATTTAGCTTTTTGGATCGCCAAAGTGGGCTATTACGGAATGATGATTGTATTACCGATCATGATGGTTGGATTTTTACCCTGGATGATTGGATTCCTGATCATTGCCATGTTTGCAGGATTTGTTTTAAGTATCGTTTTTCAACTCGCCCATACCGTGGAAGAAACCACGTTCCCGGTTCCGGATGCGGATATCAACACCATTGAAAACGAGTGGGCAATTCACCAGATTGAAACCACGGCTAATTTTGCCACCAGAAATAAGTTGATCAGCTGGCTGGTAGGTGGTTTAAATTTTCAGATAGAACATCACCTGTTTCCAAAAATTTCACACATCCACTACCCTGCCATCAGCAAAATAATTAAAAAGACCTGTGAAGAATACGGGGTAAAATATATTGAGTTCAGAAGAATGCGTCATGCCATTGTTTCGCATACGGTTCATCTCCGGAATATGGGCAGGGTATAACCTGTTTCTGATTTTATACCTACGACCTTTTTATTATTTACTTTTACGGTACATAATAAAAAGGTTTTTTATTTAGAACACATAATCTCATATTATTGTCCTTAACAAGAGGGCTTGGAAAAAAAATCTATATTCGATTTTTTAAAGGCACATAAAACCAATTTTTTTTCAAACGGAAAAATGAACAGTAAAAAAAATAAACCATCCAAACTTTTACGTTTCTGGAAAATACTTGGACCCGGATTAGTTACAGGCGCAAGTGATGATGATCCATCTGGTATTGCAACTTACTCACAGGCTGGTGCTGCCTACGGGCTTTCAACTCTCTGGACAGCACTTATTGCTTTTCCACTTATGGCTTCCATTCAGCAAATGTGCGCAAAAATCGGATTGGTCACTGCACAGGGTTTAACAGGTACGCTTAAAAAATATTACCCGAGACCAGTTTTGTATTTAATGTTGTTATTTAGTTTTCCTGCCATCATTTTAAATATTGGTGCCGATATTGCAGGTATGGGTGCAGTAGGTAATCTGCTTTTCCCTTCTGTTGATGCAACTTATTTCAGCGTTATTTTCACCATTTTGCTATTAGGGTTAATTATTTATTTACCCTATCATAAAATTGCTTCTACACTGAAATACCTGTGCATAGTCCTACTGGTTTATTTAATAGTGCCCTTTTTATATAAACAGGATTTCAGGCAAATCCTTAAAGCTACTTTTATTCCAACCCTGAAGTTTGATAAAGATTTTATCAGCATTCTTGTTGGAATACTAGGGACCACTATTTCTCCCTATCTTTTTTTCTGGCAGGCTTCTGTTGAAGTGGAAGAAATGAAAAATAAAAAAAAACACCTGGTGGTTGATAAAAAGATAATTCATGATATGAAACAGGATGTAGATTTCGGTATGTCTTTTTCAGGTCTTGTCATGTTTTTTATCATTCTTACAACAGGCACAGTTTTGTTTAACGGAGGCATTCACCAGATAGACACGGTTGAGCAGGCTGCGCTTGCATTAAAACCTCTTGCGGGCAATTTAGCATATCTTCTTTTTGCTATAGGAGTAATCGGTACCGGACTTATAGCAATACCGGTGTTGAGTGGTTCGCTTTCATATATTATTACCGAAACCTTTGGATGGGAACAGGGACTTGATAAAAAATTTCATGAAGCCAAAGCGTTTTATGTTATTATCGCCATTTCGCTTATACTCGGGTTATCATTGAATTATGTTGGTATTTCACCAATTAAGGCATTAATTTATACGGCTATTCTTTATGGGCTTACTGCTCCTGTTTTAATTGCTATCATTCTCCATATTTCCAACAACAAAAAAATTATGGGCGAAAATGTCAACAGAAGAACAACAAACATTCTTGGTTTTGCAGCATTGATTATTATGACATCTGCTGCCGGAATTTTAATATACTTACACTTTAAACCTGATTAGAATTTTGCATTTATTACAACTATTTTATTTCAGTATAAAAAAAAGAAAAAAGTACTAAAAAGCTGTTTACTTTCTATTTGCACAGCATACCGTAAATTTGCCCTTCAAACAAAAATAATGAGCGAAGAAAAAAGCCTCAATTTTATTGAAGAAATAATTGAAGAGGATCTTAAGAGCGGTAAATACAAAACTATTCACACCCGTTTTCCGCCGGAACCTAATGGTTATTTACACATAGGACATGCCAAGGCCATTTGCCTGAATTTTGGACTGGGATCAAAATATGGGGGCAAAACAAATCTTCGTTTTGATGATACCAATCCCGTAACAGAAGAAACAGAATATGTTGACAGCATAAAAGAAGATATCCGCTGGCTGGGCTTTAACTGGACCAGCGAATTATTTACCTCTGATTACTTTGACACTTTATATAACTATGCTGTTGATCTGATAAAAAAAGGCCTTGCTTACGTAGATGATTCTTCTGCAGATGAAATTGCTGCTATGAAGGGAACACCAACTGAACCCGGAAAGGATAATCAATACCGCAGCAGAACCATGGAAGATAACCTCAGGTTCTTTACTGAAATGAAGGATGGTAAATATGAAGACGGTGAAAAAGTGTTGCGGGCTAAAATAGATATGGCACATACCAATATGCTGATGAGGGATCCTATTATTTACAGGATCAAACACGCCCACCATCACCGCAGTGGCGACAAATGGTGTATTTACCCGATGTATGATTTTGCACATGGCCAAAGCGACAGTATTGAAAACATTACCCATTCCATTTGCACACTGGAATTTATTCCGCACCGGGAATTATATGACTGGCTGATCGAAAAACTGGATATATTTCCCTCTCATCAATATGAATTCGCCCGGCTGAATATGACCTATACGGTGATGAGCAAAAGGAAATTATTGCAACTGGTAAACGAAGGGCATGTTACCGGCTGGGATGATCCACGCATGCCTACGCTCAGTGCCTTCCGCAGAAAAGGATACACACCGGAAAGCATCCGCACATTTTGTGACAGGATAGGCGTAGCCAAAAGAGAAAATTTCATTGATCTGAGTTTACTGGAGTTTTGTTTACGGGAAGATCTTAACCAAAAAGCTTTTCGTGTGATGGCTGTACTGGATCCGGTTAAGCTGATCATCAATAATTATGATGATGGAAAAACAGAATCATTGATCAGTGAGAATGGCCCCGATGAAACGATGGGGAAAAGAACCCTGCTGTTTGGTAAAGAACTTTGGATAGAACGGGAAGACTTTATGGAAGAGCCTGCAAAAAAATGGTTCAGGCTGGCACCTGGCAGTATGGTGCGTTTAAAGAGTGCCTATATTGTAAAATGCGAAAGTTTTAAAAAAGATGCTGATGGAAAAGTAACAGAAATTCATTGTTCTTATATCCCTGAAAGCAGGAGTGGCAGCGATACCAGTGGCATCAGTGTAAAAGGGACTATTCATTGGGTAAGTGCGGCACATGCTGCAACAGCCGAAGTTCGTTTGTATGACCGTTTATTTACCGTTGAAAATCCACTGGGTGAAGAAGGAGATTTTAAAGACATGATCAATCTAAATTCTTTACAGATCATTACCAATGCAGTAATTGAGCCTTCGCTGAAAGATGCAACAGCAGAAAGCCGTTATCAATTTATACGCAAAGGATATTTTTGTTTAGATAAGGATTCAACTGCGGACAAATTGGTTTTTAACCGCACAGTTACTTTAAAAGATGCCTGGGCAAAAGAAATAAAGAAAAATTAGAGTTCATTTAAAATATTCCTACACCATTAATTAGTATACTGTCAGGCTTGAGCTTGTCGAAGCCGGTGAAACTGTAATAATGTTCTTCTTATATAACCCGCCTTCGACAAGGTGCTATTGACAAGTATATTAAAAGGCTGAAGTTCAATTTTTTACAAAAATTGAATTTAGCCATAAAGACACTAAGGAAAATGCATAGCATTTTTCTGCTTAGTGCTTTTGTGCCTTCGTGGCAAACCTTCTTTTTCGCAGCGAAGCTGAGAAAAATTTTTTCTTATTGTCATTTGCAACCTGTCCCGACCGTTCGGGAAGAGCTTAAATTTTTTTATCCGCAGGATGCTGCGCATGAGTGCCTCAAGGCTGACAGCTTTTAGTGGAGGAGAAATAGGGCTTATTTTTTATCCGTCAATTTTAAATTCGGAAAGCCCGAACTGATAAGCATAACAACCGTACAGCCAACCATCAGGTACAAACTGAATAATTTTTGCGGACAGTAATTATTATAGCAGGAACCAAAAAGTATATACGTTTTTAAGGCATATGCCAAAGCAAGCGCCCCAATAAAAAGGCCGGTTCTTTTAGCCCATACTTTAGGCAATAACATACAGGTAAGTGTTAATGCTCCAAAAAATATCAAAAACTTCCCGGGTTTACCATATTCATTTTTATAACTGTAAAAACCGGTAAAAGTCTGGTTAAGATCGGCATAATATACCCAGGGCAAAAAGCAGGAAATAATCAGGGTTATGCAGGCTGCAATTCCGAGCCAGTGCAAGTATTTTACAAACATATTCTTAAAATAAAAACGTCATTGCAATCAAAGAGAGCAAATCCTTTTTTGCAATGACGTTAGTTAGGTTTGAGGTCCCGACCGGATTCGAACCGGTGTAGAAGCTTTTGCAGAGCTTTGCCTAACCACTCGGCTACAGGACCAGATGAATCATGAATTTTGCATATTGAACAGGGAATGTTGAATATCAATACACATTTCATTTTTTACAAGTGCAAAAATAGGGTAATTTTAAAGAAAATTGCACACCCCTGGTGCTAAACAAATAAAATATGAGCCGCATAGCAGAATCGGAATTGATCATTAATGACCGTGGTGCCGTATATCACCTGAACTGCCGGCCCGAAGAAATAGCACAAACAATAATTACGGTTGGCGATCCTGACCGGGTTGGGGAGGTAAGTAAGTATTTTGATAAAATTGATTTCCGGAATAAACACCGGGAATTTATTACGCATACCGGTTACCTTGGTAAAAAAAGGATTAGCTGTGTAAGTACAGGTATTGGTCCCGATAATATTGATATTGTTTTAAACGAGCTCGATGCTTTGGCAAACATTGATCTTGAAACCCGGCTCATTAAAGAAAAACTTACACGCCTGAATATTATTCGTTTTGGTACTTCGGGTTCTTTACAAAAAAATATTCCTGTTGATAGCTATGTGGCAAGTACGCATTGGCTGGGGCTTGATAACCTGATGCATTTTTATCGGCATGAAAATAATGAAGAAGAAAAACAATTGCTCCATGCATTCAGTACACATACACAGTTAAGTACAGGTAAAATATCACCCTATATTACCATGGCAGGTGCTTCGCTTTTAAAACATTTTACCCAAAATTATCATCAGGGTATTACGGTTACCTGTCCCGGCTTTTATGGACCACAGGGCAGAATACTCAGGCTGGGACTGGGCAATCCCCAATTAATTGATAACCTGACAAATTTTCAATTCGGTAATTATCATATCACTAATTTTGAAATGGAAACATCGGCTATTTATGGTTTAGGAAAAGCACTGGGACACCATTGCCTTAGCCTGAGTGCCATTGTGGCCAACCGCATCAGCAAACAATTCTCATCTGACGGAGGATCAGCTGTTGAAAATTTAATTAAACAATCTTTAACCATAATATCAGAATCAAGCATTTAAAATGAAAATAGAATTTTATAAATACCAGGGCACAGGAAATGATTTTGTGATCCTGGATAACCGGGAAAATAAGTACGATGGTCTTTCTGCAAATCAGGTAAAACATATCTGCAACCGCAGGTTTGGTATTGGTGCCGACGGCTTGATACTATTGAATAATAAAAAATACCTTGACTTTGAAATGATCTATTACAATGCCGATGGAAATGAAAGCAGTATGTGCGGCAACGGGGGAAGGTGCCTTGTAAAATTCGCCAGTCAACAGGGAATTCATAAAAACACGTATTATTTTATAGCCATTGATGGTAAACATGAAGCAGAGATAGATATGCATGGCATGGTTCGTTTAAAAATGCAGGATGTATATAATGTGGAATACCATTCGGGGCATATGATCATCAATACCGGCTCACCTCATTTTGTAAAGTTTGCCAATAACGTTAAAGATATTGATGTGAATGAAACAGGCGGAGAAATAAGGCATAGCAAACAATTTGAAAAGGAAGGTATTAATGTAAATTTTGTTGAGACAATTGATGAAGACGGTATTTTTGTTCGTACGTATGAACGGGGAGTAGAAGACGAGACCCTTAGCTGCGGCACCGGTGTAACAGCTTCAGCATTGATGAGTGCACATAATGAAAATGGATTTAACCGCGTGGAGGTAAAAACACCGGGTGGCAATTTAAGTGTGGAATTTGAAAAAATTGATGACCAGCATTTTGAAAATATATGGCTCTGCGGACCGGCAGAACTGGTTTACAAAGGCGAAATTGAAATATGACCAAAAACGAAATTATAACTGCTTCTGAAAATATATTTAAACAATTTTCAATAAACTGCAACAATATAAATGAAACCGAACTTTTTAAAAGACCGGTTAACAAATGGTCGGTGGCAGAAAATATACAGCACCTGATCATTTCCACAAATACCAGCGCCCTTGCTTATCGGCTCCCTAAATTTTTGGTAAGATGGATCGGAGGAACGCCCAACAGGACCTCCCGGACCTTTGATGAATTAAAAGACAAATACTACAAAAAACTTCAGGAAGGCGGGCGGGCCAGCGGCAGGTTTGTTCCTAAACCCATTGAAATAAAATATGGAATACCCGCCCCGATGAACCGTTCGGACGGGCAAAAATTAATGAATAACTGGAACAAAGCAGGTTCAAAATTTATTAATGCAGTAACTCATAACAGAACCGAAAAAGATTTAGACAGTTACCTGGTTAAGCATCCGCTGCTTGGCCGTATTACTTTAAGGGAGCTTTGTTATTTCACCATCTTTCATACCCAACATCATTTATCCGCTATCCAAAAAATTATAACTGCCCCATGATCCAATACTTTAAAAATATAGACCAAAAGACCATTGTTATTGACAGGCCCGAAACTGCCGTGTGGGTAAATGTGTTGCCACCGTTGAAGCAGGAAGAATTTACAGAGTTGAGTGAAGTCATGAACATACCCATTGATTTTTTAAAAGATTCACTGGATATTGATGAACGCAGCCGGTACGAAATTGAAGATGATGTAAAACTCATTGTTATAAAAACACCAACAGAAAATAATTCATTCAACCTCAGCGATGCTTTTTATATTACCATACCCATTTGTATCATACTCACCCATAACCAGATCGTAACCGTAAATTCTTTTGAAAACGAAGCGATCAAAAAGTTCCTGAATTCATTTCAGCACCGCAACCCCGACAGGATGAATATGATGGTATTGAAAATATTTGAAAAGATAACCACTAATTTCCAGGACTATCTAAAAGAGATCAATACGCGCCGTAACAGTTTAGAACAAAGACTCTACGACAGCAACCGCAATGAGGAATTGCTGCAACTCATGCGTATACAAAAAAGTTTTGTCTATTTCCTTACAGCATTGCGCAGCAATGAACTGCTGATGATGAAAATAAGCCGTACCAATGTTTTAAGGCTTAATGAAGATGAAAAAGATTTCCTGGAAGACCTGATCGTTGAAACATCGCAGGCCCTGGAAATGGCAAATACGTACACCACCATCCTCAACAGTACCCTCGATGCCTTTGCCAGTATAATCAGTAATAACCAGAACGATGTTTTAAAACGGTTAACCACCCTCACCATCTTTTTAAGTGTGCCGGTTTTAATTGCCAGCATTTATGGTATGAATGTTCCCATCCCCTATAAAGAAAGCCATATGGCTTTTTGGTTACCGGTAATACTTTCTATCATCATATTGGGTTTTGTAATCTGGAATTATGCAAAAAGAGTCAGGAAATGATCAGTATGTTCAACATCAGGGTTTATGGTATTTTATTAAATGAAAAGCACCAGGTATTGGTTAGTGATGAATTTATACGTGGTGCGTACATTACCAAATTTCCCGGTGGCGGCCTGGAGTTTGGGGAAGGCACCAGAGAATGCTTGCATCGTGAATTTCTGGAAGAAATGAATTTAAAAGTAAAAATTACCGATCATATTTATACAACAGATTTTTATCAGCAATCTGCATTTAATGCTGCACACCAGATCATCTCCATTTATTATTTTGCAGAAGCACTGGAAACCATAACAGCTCCCCTTCGCAACAAACCATTTGATTTTGATGAACAGCAATTGAAGATGTACAAAGAAACCGGCGAAACAGAAACCTTCAGGTTTATTGATTGGGATGACCTGAAAGATCAATCTGTAAGTTTACCCATTGATAAACTGGTTATAAATTTATTAAAGGCAACAAAAATAAAATGACTACTGATAATTTTTTTGAACAGGTATTTATATTAGAAAACGGGCGGGCAAGATTAGAACCGCTTACTGAAAAACATTTTGAACTTTTACTGCCCATTGCCCTGCATACCGAATTATGGGAATTTACAGGTGCTAAAGTTAGAAGTGAATCTGATTTTAAACGTTATTTTGATACGGCTCTTGCCGAAAAAAAAGCGGGCAGCTCCTACCCCTATGCCATTTTTGATAAACAAAATAACCAATATGCCGGTTGCACCCGTTTTGGTAATATTTCATTTTTAAATAAAAGAATGGAGATCGGCTGGACCTGGTACCACCCAGCTTTACAGCGCAGTGGCATTAACAAGGCCTGCAAGTTTTTATTGCTGAGTTTTGGTTTTGAAAAGCTGGCATTGAACAGGATTGAATTAAAAACAAGCGCTTTAAATTTAAAATCGCAGGGGGCCATGTTAAAGATCGGTGCAGTAAAAGAAGGCGTATTACGCCGGCACATGATCAATGAAGATGGGCTGGTAAGGGATACCATGTATTTTAGTTTTATTGCGCCCGAATGGCCCGGTATAAAACAAGCCATTTTCAGTGAGTTTATAATTTCACAAACTTAAAATAATACAAATGAAAAATTTTATTATCCTGCTTGCTTCGGTCTTTATATTTTCCTGTAATGATCAACAAAAAGAAACAGCAGTTGCTTACAATACTGATCTGTATAAGGAAATTCAAACCGGAGGTATTAAAGTAATACCCATTGAAACTCCTAAAGGTAAATTCAATGTCTGGACAAAAAGTATTGGCAACAACCCAAAAATAAAATTGCTTTTACTAAATGGTGGCCCCGGAGCCACACATGAGTACTTTGAGTGTTTTGAAAGTTTTATGCTGCCCGAAGGATTTGAACTGATCTATTATGATCAGCTGGGTTGTGGCCTTTCAGATAACCCGAAAGACACAACCATGTGGGACCTGGGCAGATTTGTAGAAGAAGTGGAACAGGTGCGTAAAGCATTACATTTAAACAGGGATAATTTTTATTTACTCGGACATTCCTGGGGTGGCATTTTGGCCATGCAGTACGCTTTAAAATACCAGGACAATTTAAAAGGCCTTATCATCAGCAATATGATGTGCAGTTGTCCGGCATATGGCAAGTATGCACAGGAAGTTCTGGCTCCGCAGTTTGATCAAAAGGTATTAGATACCATCAGGCAAATTGAAGCCAAAGGAGATTTTGCAAATCCAAAATACATGGAAATGCTGATGCCGAATTTTTACGCAAAACATATTTGCCGTATTCCTTTAGATCAGTGGCCCGAGCCAATGACCCGTTCCTTTAACAAAATGAATCAGTCATTATATGTTACCATGCAGGGGCCCAGCGAATTTGGTATAGGTGGTAATTTAATAAACTGGGATGTAAGCAAAGAGCTGCCCAAAATAAAAACCCCTACCCTTACCATTGGCGGTAAACATGATACCATGGACCCCGAACACATGAAGTGGATGAGTACCTAGGTACAGAATGGAAGATTCCTGCTTTGCCCCAACGGCAGCCATATGAGTATGTATGATGACCAGAAAAATTTTTTTCCGGGGTTGATACAGTTTATTAAAGATGTGGATGCAGGAAGTTTTAAGAGCAAGTAGTTAAAGAGTAGTTGAAAGTTGTTGAAATGTTGAATTTTGTTTAAGGGACGAAACTTAAAAAAAAGGCCTTACTGAAAAGTAAGACCTCTTAATTTTTTAAAAATCTATCAGCCTGTAAGCCGGATTCTGTATCCCGGTAAGCCAGGATGGTTATCATTTATCTAGCCACTGCATTACTGCAGAGATCTTGCTGCCTACCCTTCGGCATCGGACGAGCCGCCCTCAGGCGCCGATTTACGTGGCATTACAGCACACAAGGTTTACCCAATTTAAGCATTACTGCAAAAACCCGTGAGCTCTTACCTCACGTTTTCACCTTTATCCCGCCAGGAGCGGGACTGTTATTTTCTGTGGCCCTGTCTCTTTCCCGATAAAACCGGGAAGCCGGCTGTTAACCGGTGTGTTGCTCTTTGCTGTCCGGACTTTCCTTTCCCCGATAAACCGGGGAACGATAACCCGGCTGATAGAGGGCAAAGGTAGAATTTATTTTTGGTCAACCCGTTTTGCATGATGCCGTTATAATTACAATGAATACCGGCTATATAAAAAACTAATTTATATTTTATTCTACATGTAAATTGCGTTTTGTAATTTACCCGTTTTCGAAAGGAAGACACTTTTTCAAATTCACAAACTATGGCATTATTTTAAGTTTAACATCAAAAAAAACGTCCGGATAAAATTGTAAATTCGTAATAATCTGATTCAATTTACCCCGGAACACTTTTAATAATAAGAATAAAAATGTTATCAGGTGCCCAATCATTGATGAACAGGGAGAAAGTTATCATTGCTGAATGGAAAGCACGCCAATCATAAACCGGCCCTTACTTTTTTTAATGAAATTTATTGTTCGATGAAAATATTAATCATAGGGGCAACCGGGGCAACCGGGAGGGAACTTATTAAACAGGCATTGCAGGCTGGTCACCAGGTAACTGCATTAGTACGTAATCCCGGTAAATTAAAGATGAGTGATAATAATCTCCATATAGTAAAAGGTAATGTACTGCAGTATCAAAATGTTTCTGATGCAGTGGCCGGGCAGGAAGCCGTGTTATCTGCACTGGGGCACAAGCGGTTTTTTATTTATACCAGTATACTGTCAGCAGGAACAAAGAACATGATACAGGCATTGAATATGCATCATGTAAACCGTTTTATTTGTATTACAACGCTGGGTATAAATGACAGCAGGTTTAAAATGGGATTGTATTATACACTCTTTGTAATACCGGTAATTTTATTTTTTTATTTTTTGGATAAGCGCAAACAGGAAAAACTTATCAGGGACAGTATGTTAAGCTGGACAATTGTAAGGCCCTGCCAGCTAACCAATGGAAAACTTACCCGGAAATATAAACACGGTGCCCATTTAGGAAGTTACCTGTTCACCAAAATGATTTCGAGAGCGAATGTTGCTCATTTTATGTTAAGCCAGTTAAATGATACTGCTTATTTAAAAAAAGAAGCAGGCATCACCAATTAAATTTATCCGAAACATTTATGAACAAGCTATTATTGACACTAGAGCAACCTTACCCCTATTATAACCATACCGAAAAATTACCTAAGACCACTTTAACCATTTTCGGGTTTGTATTCCTGTTCCTGTATGTATTCAGTCCCTTTACAGTAACTGAAACCGAGCACAAATACAGTTACCCGGTTATCTGCATAATTCATGCATTAAATGCAGCCCTTATCTATTTTTTATTCTTCCTGCTCATCAATAAATTATTTGCTGCGCTGATAAAAGAAGAAAACTGGAAAGTTTATAAATCAATCCTGGTTATCTCGATCCTCCTGCTCTTTATTGGCAGCGGCAGTTTTTTTATCAGGCCCCTTATTTATTTTAACCCCGATAACTTTTCACTGCATTATTTTATCAGTGAAACGGTCAATACTTTTTTAGTGGGCAGTTTGGTTTTCGCCGGTTTTACATTAATTGATTTTTACCGGCTTTTAAAATCAAACCGGTCAGGCGCATTGGGTTTAGATCAACAGATTACACAACATAGATCACCGGCTGTTACCGAACAAATAATAAAGATTGAGGTTGAGGATGCATCTTTTGAAATAAATACGGCTGAATTTATTTTTGCCAAAGCTGAGGGTAACTATGTAACCTTTTACTTTAATAAGAATGGCCGTATTGAAAAGCAGTTGAAAAGAATATCGTTAAAAAGCGTGGAAGAGCAGCTCAAACCCCTGCTGCCTGATTTTATAAGAACGCACCGGGCTTATGTTGTTCAAACAACAGCCATTATACGCATGACAGGTAATGCCCAGGGCTACCAACTCTATTTTGATCATATTGATTTTCCCGTACCGGTTTCAAGGTCACTGATACCGGCTTTTAAAATGCTGATGAATACCCGGTAGGTTGTTTACCATCACAAAACTTTGTTCCTCATCCCAAAAACCTGTATTCCGGCACATAATTCTCCGGGTTGAAAGGCAGTCCCTTATTTTTGACCTTATAATAAAAGTAGGATATACCATGTATAAAAACAAAACCACTTTAATTATTTTATTTTTTTGTGTTGCCGAGCTCACGCTTCAATTATTGGCAGATACCAACTCAGGTTACCAGGGAGATGAATTAATGCATATAGAAACCGGTAATCACCCTGCTGTTGGGTATATGGAATTTCCGCCCCTGATTGGCTGGCTGGCATATTTACAAAATCTGTTTCATTCGCAGTCGGTTTTTGTTCACCATATTTTTTCTCATATAGCTTCATTGCTGATCCTTATAATTGTTGCCCTAACAACCATTGAACTGGGCGGAAAAAGCAAAGCTGTATTCCTTATATTACTTTGTATATTGATTGCACCCGGTTTTGGCAGATCACAACAATTATTTCAACCCGTTGTATTCAGCCAGCTTTTCTGGATGCTTTCCTTTTACCAACTGGTAAGGTTCATCAAATTGCCTGAAATGAAATACCTGCTGTACCTAACCCTCAGCATTGGATTTGGCTTTCTCGCAAAATATGATATTATATTCTTTATTGCAGGACTCAGCAGTTTACTTTTTTTCAAGCGTACACAAAGGGCAATACTGAACAGATCGATCTGGAAATTTGTTTTACTATTCCTGATCCTGGTCACCCCTAATTTAATCTGGCAATACCAGCATCAGTTTCCGGTACTGCAAATGTTTTCACGTCTATATGAAACACAATTGGATAAATTATCTGCCGCCACGGTTATTAAGGACCTGGTTATCGCCCTGAATCCCTTTACCGCCATTTTCTGGATTGCCGGCCTTTTGTATATGTTTAATGGGAAAGATAAATTTTTATACCGCCCTGCAGCAGTTTCCATCGTTTTGTCCATTTTGTTTTTAGCATTGAGTAAAAGCAAAGCTTACTATTTTTTCCCGGCCATGATAAGCTTAATGATATTTGGAAGTATCTGGTTTGAGCAGCAAATTCTAACCTTTCGTAAATGGATACTTTATACGGTAACTGCATTATTGCTTGCATCAGGATTTATTTTGGTGCCGTATGGATTAGCCGTACTGCCTTTAAATTCTTTTATCAGGTTTGCACGACTCAAAAAAAAAGATGGCCATTACCAGGTTCATTTCCAGGAATATTATTCCCGTTCAAAATGGCATAATACCTTATCAGCAATCAAAACAGTATTTGACAGTTTACCTCAAAAAGAAAAAGCAGGCTGCCTGATATGGGGCAAACATTACAGCCAGGCAGGTGTGGTAAATTTGTACAGGCAACAGTACCGGATCCCCCGGGCTTTTTCTTATCATGGCAGTTTTTATTTATGGGCACCTGCAGGAACAATGCCTGAAACGGTTATTGCCTTCACCAATGGTGAAGCCGGCATTGAATTTTTTCAAAGTTTCTTTAATTCGGTCATTCCGGTAAGGAAAGTATATAATCCCTATGCTGATTTTGATAAAGACCTTTGGCAAACCATTTATATCTGCAAAGATCCCAAACAAACATTTACCGGTTTAAAGGAAATATTCAGGACCAGGGTTTTTGAATAGAAAGCATACGTTTGGAAAATAAAAGGCCCTGTTATTTTTACTACATTGATTTACCGAAACCTATTTTTTTCAGTTTTGAATTTATTTTTAATGTTTATCTGAAGAATAAGTTGCCTGTAAAATCAATTCGAAGCTTTCTTTTAATTTAACCTGCAGGGGTGATGGTTATTTATTATAGCAAACCATACTTTTAACCCTTGTTTATTGCTGCCCTGAAACTTTTTTCTCCACCACTATGGCAATATTGAAGCTCCCGGTATTAAGTTGCCCGGCGGCTTTTCCAAAAAAATAATTGCCGCGGCTTCCATCTAATTTACCTGCATTACCTGTAATATTCCAGCTTTGTGCACCGGATATAAAACAAGACAGGATACCAATAGCAGTAACGAATATGTTTTTTATTTTACTTTTGTTAATTTTTGTTGCAGGAATAAAAATGTTTTTTTAAAACAAGCGGTTTTTTCTGCTAATAATTTCATCAGGGTTTCCATAAACAGACGATCCCTGCTGTTTATTTACATTCAAAGGTGGCTGCATAGTTATATTTCTCTTTGAATGCCCTTTGTGCTTCATCACCGCAGGCCTCCTCGGTGCCGGCAACTTCACCTGTACTATATTTAGCAGTACAAGTCAGGCATTTATAATCATAATCTGATTTTTTGCATCCCCATCCAAAAAAGGCAATCAGACTAATAATCAAAACAATAAAATGCAATGGGCGGAAGGTTAGTTGAAGATTACGCATGAGTTTTTATTTTAAAAGTGAATAAATTAATTTTTCCATTCCATCTTTTAATACTTAGCAATAAAAAAGATGTTCCTTATTTATTTTTTCCACAACTACCGCAAATATTATAGGCCAGCCCCAACTGAATACTTTTCATATTATAAGCGGGTACATCAACTCCGTTCTCATCTTTCTTTTTATTAAGCCGGCTAAAGCGGTGGTCGTACATTAATTGTACACCCCATTTTGAGCGGCCCTTTGCAGCGGGAATTTCATACTTAATGCCTGCCAGTATATCAAAGCCAACTTTGTTAGAACTTTTAGTAAGGTTTTGTTTTTCGCCCGTGCCACTGCTGCCGCCATTTTTCACCCTGGAGGATATTAAGTAATTGACCTCAGGGCCGGCAACAATACTTACATGTTTGCCCACCCTGTATTGTGCCAGTATTGTGCCGCCGATATAACTGTAAGAATACTTATCTGTAAACTCCATAGTGCCGCCGCCAGGCCCACCTGTATAGCTTAATTTCTCGCTGGCATTTTTTTGGGTAAACCGTAATGCCGGTGCAATGGCCCAATGTCTGTTTAATGGAAATGCAGTGCCCACACCCACATAAAAACCCACACCCGGCTCATGTTTACCATAACCGCCGCCGTACTCTTCGTTACTGCTTTTGAAGTTAAGCAATGGCCCCGCGGTAATGGTGGCAGAAAAATATTCGCCAGGGAGTGAACTAACGTTAACTGGTGGTGATTTTCCATTTGAGTCTAAAGAGTTATTAGGAATGGTACCATAACTATCCTGACATGCCTTGCCATTAGGATTGCAATAGCAGTCACAATTAATACTATTTCCTGCCAGAACAACTTCTTCCTGACCATGCGCCTTATAAAGGGCTGCCGCACTCATTAACCCGCAATAACTTTTGCAACTGCAGCTGGCAAGGTAAAAAACAAGAAATCCCGTCGCTGTAATTTGTAGAAATAACAGTGGCATACCGGCAAATTTTTTACTAAATATCTTTTTCATAAAAATAAATTTTGATCCTGTAAACCTATAGCAGCAACAGGCGTTATCTTTCATTAAAAAGATGGAAATTTTAATCATACTTTAGGATGATACCACTTTGTAGTATTAGTGGAGCAAATCATTTTCCATAACAAAACGCACCAATGAGGCCGTATTCTTTACATCGCATTTGGCCAATATATTACTACGGTGTGTTTTTACGGTGGGGATACTTATGAAGAGTTGATCAGCTATCTCCTGGTTGCTAAAACCTTTTATGATAAGTGTGAGAATTTCTTTTTCCCGTTGTGTTAGATCTTCCCGGGCTGCCTTAATGCGTTTGGCTTCTGCAGACTGGTTAAAGCGGATACCTTTCAGCAGTATATCAGAAATTTCTTTATTGATAAATACTTCGCCGCCTTCGGCAAACTCCAGTGCCTTCAGCAATTCATCGGCTCCTGCATTTTTTAATACATAGCCATCGGCACCGCTCTGCAGCATTTTATATACCGATGCATAATCGTTTACCATACTCACCGCAATTACTTTTATATCCGGGTTGATGGCTTTTATTATTTCGGTGGCATCGATACCGTTCATGCCGGGCATATTAATATCGGTAATCACCAGATCTACCGGTAGTTGCTTAATAAAATCAATAATAGAATTACCGGTGCCGCCAAAACCGGCTATTTCATAATGGGGGTTATGTGCAAATATCAGCCGGAGACCATCAATAAATAACTGATGGTCATCAGCAATAAATATTTTTTTTTTCTGTACCACAATCATA
>JAYTOF010000276.1:0-2871 GCA_043747955.1 Chitinophagaceae bacterium | reverse complement strand
TTCTCCAGGCATGGCCGGTCAGATTCCCCCTTACCACCATTTCTATTTTGAAAGGCTCACACCTTTTGCCGATTGAAACATTGGGGGCAGGTACTGCTATCAGCCAGTTGGGGCAAATTTCCCTGGTAGCATCCAGCATATAAGCAGCAATTTGATTCAGTACTTGTCCTTTATAGGGGATAGGGCGGGGTAAAATGACGTCGAAAGCTGAGATCCGGTCAGAGGCAATCATTACGAGCAATTGGTCGCCGATGGAGTACACATCTCGAACCTTACCCTTATAAAACGCAACCTGGTTTGGGAAAGAAAATTGAGCCATATTCGAAAGTAAGAACGGGTGGAAACCCAGCCAATTAGGGGTGCTTTAAGATTTCAACATTTTATCCCTGCCCGATATTTTATAATTAAAAATTAATACGTTTAATCAGGCTTGGGCTCATATTTTATAAAGAAATAAATAATGTGGTCAGGCGGGCTTTCCCCTTTAAAATTAAATTTTTAGATAAACTTAACAATGCTTATTTTTCCGTCATATTCCAAACCAAAATTCCCTATTATGAGAAAAAGCTATAGCTTTTTTGCGGCCTTGCTGATGGCTGTTATTCTATCGACTGCTGCCAATGCTCAAACTGTTACTCTCTCTGGTACTATTAGAAATGAATCTACAAAAGACGGTGTTCCCGCTGCCTCTGTTGTTGTAAAAGGAACCAGTCAGGGTACTTTTACCAACTCCAATGGTGAGTTTAGCCTGAAAGTGGCAAAACTGCCCGTAGTTTTAGTAATCAGTTCTATCGGTTATGAAAATCAGGAAGTAACTGTTTCCAGTACTTCACAATCGCTGTTAATAGATTTTAAAGTAAATAACGCATTAGGCCAGGAAGTTGTGGTAGCCAGTACCCGTACTGCTATCAGAAGTCTTGAATCTCCTGTTACTATTGAACGCTTGAGCAGTGGAAGTCTTAAAGCCTCTGCAGGACCTTCAATGTATGAAGCAATATCTAACTTAAAGGGAGTAGATGTACATACAGCCAGTTTAACTTTTCGCACAGTTACTACCCGTGGTTTTGTAAGTAGTGGTAATACCCGGTTAAATCAATTGGTTGACGGTATGGATAACCAGGCACCCGGTTTAAATTTTGCGGTAAGTACAATTGTTGGCTTAACCGATCTGGATGTTGATAATATTGAAATTTTGTCCGGTGCTTCTTCTGTATTGTATGGTTCCGGCGGTATGAACGGAACTGTGTTGATAAACAGCAAAAACCCGTTTAAATACCAGGGCTTAAGCTATAACATCAAGCAAGGCATTATGCATGTGGATGGCAAACAACGTAGTGCTGCACCTTATTACAATTGGACATTCCGTTATGCTAAAGCAATTAATAATAAAATAGCCTATAAAATCAGTGCAGAGTTAATCAAGGGTAGTGATTGGCAAGCTGAAGATTATCGTAATAAAGGACAAATAGGAATTCTAAGCAGTGTAAAAGGCGGCAACCGTAACAGTGATCCAAATTTTAATGGTGTCAATATTTATGGCGATGAGACTGATATCAACATGGATGCGTACTCATTTTTTGTACAGGATCAAACAAGAAGAGGTATTCTTGCCAATACAGGTGGAACCATAGATGTTGTTAACCTTCTTAATGCTTACTATGGAGCTATCGGTAATCCTAAATATCCAACAGAAGCACAACGACTTGGCTTTTATTCTTTTGCCGGATTTCCCCCACAGGTAATTGGTGCCATTAACAACCCTGCATTGAAACCTAACATAGATAATATGTTTGCTTTTTATAATGGGTTAAAAAATGGGTATTACAGAAATTCTAACATCTCAAGAACAGGTTATAATGAAGAAGATCTTGTAGATTATAATACGATCAATGCAAAAATTAATGCGGCTTTCCATTGGAAAATCACTGATAAAATTGAAGCATCCTGGAATACTTATTTTGGTACTGGTACTACTGTTTACACTGGGGCTAACAGGTATTCATTAAGAAATTTTAAAATGGCCCAGCATAAATTTGAAGTTAAAGCAAAGAACTGGATGGTTAGAGCATACACTACCCAGGAAAATGCCGGTGATTCATATATCGGTGATGCAGTTGGAACTTTTATTAATGAATCCTACTCTCCAAGTGGTACTGTATGGTTACCTACTTATGTTACTTATTTTTCTGAGAACAGGCGTTTGGGACAAGCAGGCCAGAGTGATTTAACTATTCATAACAATGCCCGTGCCTTAGCAGATGCCAACAGATTGATACCCGGATCACCTCAATTTAATTCTGCTGCAGCAAATATTAAAAAAATTCCAGTTAATAAACCCGGTGGTTCTAAATTCCTTGATAAATCAGACTTATATGCAGGTGAAGCACAGCTAAACCTTTCAGATGCATTGCGATTTACTGATAAACTGGAGATTATCGTTGGGGCTCAATGGAAACAGTGGGTGATGAACTCTCAGGGTACAATTTTTTCTGATACTACAGGTACTATTAAGGTTAATGAAACAGGCGGTTATGTTCAGTTAAAGAAAAAATTATTGAACGATGCATTAACCCTGACTGCTTCTGGTCGTTATGATAAACAAACAAATTTTGAAGGTAAATTCACTCCAAGGTTTGCAGCCGTTATAAAGGTTGCAAAGGATAATAATATTCGTTTGTCCTACCAAACATCTTATCGCTTTCCATCTAATCAAAATCAATATATAAGCTTAAGACTAGGTGGTGGAAGCAGTTTCCTGATTGGTTCTTTACCTGAATTTCAATCGTACTATAAGTTGAATTCAACTAAGCCCGGTTATACTGTTGCAAGCGTATTGAATTACAGGCAAGGTGCAATCGGTGATTCCAGCAG